>NZ_JBHZGL010000002.1:0-443446 GCF_051900415.1 Frateuria sp. GZRR35 | reverse complement strand
GCCCGAAGCGCAGCGCAAGCTGGTACGCGAGTTGATCGCGGTGCTTGCGCAGGCGCGTGGGAAGGCGCACTAAAGGCGTTTCGGCGGAAAGCGTCCGGCGAGCCCCGGGGGGGGGGGGGCCCCCCCCCCCCCCCCCCCCCCCCCCCGCCCCCGGGGGGGGGGGGGGGCCCTGGGCTCGCGGGAAGGCTTGTTCGTGCGTTGAGGGTGTTCTCGTTTGTCGCTCTGTAGCTGGGCTACTGCAGGAGTGGCCCCTCACCCCAGCCCTCTCCCCGCAGGGGAGAGGGAGCAAATCGTGGCGACTATCGGCATAAGGACATCCAGACGTCTAAACGTCTATTGACATGAATGCGCGTCAGTCCCACACTGCGCCCCACTCATCGAGACCGGCGGAGGGATAGGCCCTTTGATGCCGGGGCAACCTGCGGGAAGCGTTCCCGCGACGGTGCCAATTCCTGCGGGGCGCTGGTCGCCGCCGAGAGATGGGCGTGATTCGTCACTGACGTCAGACCGTCGGTGACGGGTGGCGACCTTTCCGGTTCCCGCGGGCGATGCCCACGGAGAACCGCATGACCGCCCAGCCGCTGCCCCTGCCCGTATCCGCCGCCGTAACGCCGCGCGTGGACGCCCGCATGGGTGGCCTCACCGCCCAGCGCAGCACCCGCCGGCTGACGCTTTCCCCGAAGTACGGCCATGGCGCGCGCGAAGTCGACGTGCGCTACCTCTGGTGCGGCGCGGCCGATGCGCCGACCGTGATCGTCCAGGGCGGCATTTCCGCCAGCCGCGACGTGGCCACCTCCGACGGCGCGGTGGGCTGGTGGCAAGCGCTGGTCGACGCGGGCGCCGCCATCGACCTGGACCATTACCGCGTGCTGGCGATCGACTGGCTGGCGCCGACCGAGCTGGGCGTCGAGGCGGTTTCCAGCGAAGACCAGGCCGACGCGCTGGCCGCGCTGCTGGAGGCGCTCGGCATCCATCGCGCGCATGCCTTCGTCGGTGCGTCGTACGGCGCCATGGTCGCGCTCGCCTTTGCCGCACGCCATCCGCGCGCGCTGGACCGACTGGTCGTGTTGGCCGGCGCACATCGCCCGCATCCGCTGGCCTCGGCCCAGCGCAGCGTGCAGCGCGGCATCGTGCGGCTCGGGCTGGCCAGCGGCCAGGTCGACGAGGCGCTCGGCCTGGCGCGCCAGCTCGCGGTCACCACCTATCGCGGCCGCGAGGAGTTTGGCCGCCGGTTCGCCGGCGCGCCCGAGTTCCGCGACGGCCGCTTCCGCCTGCCGGTGGAGGATTACCTGGAGCACCAGGGCCGCCGCTTCGTCGAGCGCTTCGACGCCGAGCGTTTCCTCGCTCTGTCCGAGTCGATCGACCTGCACGACGTCACGCCCGAGCGCATCCCCACGCCCGCCACGCTGGTCGGCTTCGCCTCCGACCTGCTGGTGCCGCTGGCCGACCTGTGCGAGCTGCAGCGGCGCCTGCATGGCCCCACCACGCTGGAAGTCCTGCAGACGCCCTACGGGCACGACGGCTTCCTCAAGGAAACCCACCAGCTCGCGCCGCTGCTGCGCGCCGCGCTGGCCTGACACCCCACGGAGCATCCCCATGAGCGAATCGGCCCCCTGTACCCGCGCCGTGCGCGCCGGCATCGAGACGGACACGCAGCACGGCGCGATCGTGCCGCCCTTGCACCTGTCGACCAACTACAGCTTCGACGGACTGGGCGGCAAGCGGCCGTACGACTACTCGCGCAGCGGCAACCCCACGCGCGACCTGCTGGGCAATGCGCTGGCCGAACTGGAGCTGGGCGCGGGCACAGTGGTCACCGCCAGCGGCATGGCGGCGGTGGCGCTGGCGCTGGAACTAGTGCCGCCCGGCGGCCTGGTGCTCGCGGCGCACGATTGCTACGGCGGTACCTGGCGACTGCTCGACGCATGGGCGAGGAAGGGCCGCTTCGAGCTGGTCTTCGCCGACCTCACCGACCGCGCCGCACTGGCCGACGGCCTGGCGCGCAAGCCGGCGCTGGTGTGGGTGGAAACCCCGTCCAATCCGCTGCTGCGCATCACCGACATCCGCCACGTGGCGCAGGCCGCGCATGCGGTCGGCGCGCTGCTGGTGGTGGACAACACCTTCCTCTCGCCGGCCCTGCAGCAGCCGCTCGCGCTGGGCGCGGACGTGGTGGTGCACTCGACCACCAAGTACATCAATGGCCACAGTGACGTGGTCGGCGGCGCGGTAGTCGCGCGCGACGCGGCGGTGGCCGAGAAGCTCAAGTGGTGGGGCAACTGCCTGGGGCTGACCGGCGCGCCGTTCGACAGCTTCCTCACCCTGCGCGGCCTGCGTACGCTGGCCGTGCGGCTGCGCCAGCACCAGGAGAACGCACTGCGCATCGCCGAGTACCTGGCGCTGCATCCGGCGGTGAGCGCGGTGTATTACCCCGGCCTGCCGGGTCATGTGGGCCATGCGCTGGCCGCGCGCCAGCAGCAGGGCTTTGGCGCCATGCTGAGCTTCGAGCTGGCCGGCGACCAGGCGAACGTTGGGGCCTTCGTCGACGGACTCGGCTTCTTCTCGCTGGCCGAGTCGCTGGGTGGCGTGGAAAGCCTGATCGCGCATCCGGCTTCCATGACTCACGCCGCGATGGCGCCGGAGGCGCGCCGCAACGCTGGCATCGCCGACACGCTGCTGCGCGTGTCGGTCGGCATCGAGGATGGCGACGACCTGCTGCTCGACCTTTCCCGCGCGCTCGACCGGGCGGCGGCCGCCCAGCTGTCCAAACGCCGGGTGGGTGCATGAGCGCGGTGCTGGCCGACTGTCCGCAGCCCGGGTCCCCCATCGCCGTGGTGCTGCTGGGCACCGGCGTAGTCGGCGGCGCGCTGCTCAAGCTGCTCAACACGCCGGCGGCGGCGGCGCCGCTGCGGCTGGTCGGTGCGGCCAACTCCCGGCGGCAGCAGACCGATCCGCGGCGGCTGGCGCAGCGCAGCCTGCGCGAGCAGCTGCGTCACGAGGGCGACCCTCGCGACGACGCTGCGCTGTTCGCTGCCCTGGACGCCAGCGACGCGGCGGCCAGGGTCATCATCGACGCCACGGCCAGCGCCGCGCTGGCCGCGCGGCACGCGACCTGGTTGGCGCAGGGCTACCACGTGGTCACCGCGAACAAGGCATTGGCCGGCGGCGAGCTGGCCGGCTGGCGGGCACTGCAGGCGGCGCTTGCGAGCGGCGCGCGCTATGGCGACGCGGCCACCGTGGGCGCCGGGCTGCCGGTGCTCTCCACGCTGCGCCGTCTGCGCAGTTGTGGCGACAGCCTGCTCACGCTGGAGGGTGTGTTCTCAGGCTCGCTCTCCTACCTGTTCAATCAATACGACGGCAGCCTGCCGTTCTCCGCGCTGCTCGCCCAGGCGCGTGCGCTTGGCTACACCGAACCGGATCCCCGCTCGGACCTGTCCGGCGAGGACGTCGTGCGGAAGCTCTTGATCCTCGCCCGCCATGCCGGCTTCTCGCTGGGGAGCGACGAGGTGGAAGTGGAAAGCCTGGTGCCGCCCGCCCTGCGCGAAGTGGACGCCGCAACGTTCCTGGATCACCTGCCCGAACTCGACGCGGCACTGGCCGAGCGCCACGCGCAGGCGGCCGCACGCGGGAACGTGCTGCGCTTTCTGGCCCGCCTCAACCAGCGCGGCCGTGCGCGTGTCGGGCTGGTCGAGGTGCCACCCACGCATCCGTCCGCGCGGCTGTACGGCACCGACAACCAGTTCGCCCTCACCACCACCCGCTACAACACCCAGCCGCTGGTGATCCAGGGGCCGGGGGCCGGGCCGGAGGTCACGGCACAGGCCTTGCTGGGGGACGTGCTGGCGCTGCGTGCGGGTGCCTGAGGAAGCTTGCTACTTGCCCAGCTCGCGCCAGCTGTCCTCGCTGACGTCGACATCGAACTTCTTCGCCGCCGCCTTGATCCGCTCCCATGCCTCGTCGCGCTCGTCGTCGGTCACTCCCTTGACCTGGTCGAAGCGCGCGATCGCGTTGCGCACGTGGCTGGCATCTTCCAGCGGTTCCTTGCGCTCCTTGGGAAAGGCGAACTCGGCTTTGGACATGTGATCCCGTTCGTTGCTGTCGAGCTCTGTCATGACGTTCTCCGTCGGGTACTGAACCGCTCGAGCTTCGGCCGCGGAACGTGACTCCTGCGTGTGCGCTGGCGGCCCTTCGACTTCGGCGCTGCGCACTACGCTCAGGGCGAACGGTGTGGTGAGAGTGCCGGCGGGAGAAGGCTAGCCGCGCGCAAGAACCCCGTTCGTGCTGAGCGTAGACGTAGCCGAAGTCGAAGCACCCGCCTCAGATTCCACAACGTGTTTTCCGCCCACACAAACAAAAACGCGCGGCTCGAAGGCCGCGCGTTTGTTGCCTGTCCCACGTGGAGAATCAGTGGGTGATTCGCTCAGCCGTTTCCTCATCCGGCGGGATCTGCAGCGCATCCGGATGCTGCGCCGCCTGCTCGCGCTCGGCCTCGATGGCCGGCGTGCGCCAGCCCGACGCCACGCCCCACAGGTAGAACACCAGGCCGATCACCCCGACCACGGCGAGGTCGTAGCCATAGGGGATGTAGTCCAGGCCGCCGAATTTCGCGCTGCCGATGCGCGACACGGCCGCCAGCGTGATCAGGTACGCGATCAGCCACCACGCCCCCTTCAGGTGCCGGCCGAATTCGTGCCAGCCGTGCTTGGCCGTGTAATAGAAGTACACGGGCAGCGCGACCACCATCAGCAGGATGATTTCACCGGTCAACGGCCACTTCGCCCAGTACAGCAGCTCGGCGGACATGATGAAGGCGATACCGGCGATGATGGGCAGGCCGGCCAGCTTGAACGGGCGATGCAGTTCCGGCGCGGTGCGGCGCAAGGTCATCACGCTGACCGGGCCGGTCAGGTAGGAGATGATCGTCGCCACCGAGATCACCGCGGCCAGCGAATCCCAGCCGCGGAAGAAGAACAGGAACAGGAACGACACCACCAGGTTCAGCCACATGGCCGGGCGCGGCACGCCCGACTTCGGGTCGATGCTGCCGAAGATGCGCGGCAGCGTACCGTTGCGCTCCATGCCGTAGATCATGCGGGCGGTGGTGGCGGTGTAGGTCATGCCGGTGCCGCTGGGGCTGACGAAGGCGTCGGCGTAGAGCAGGATCGCCAGCCAGTTGAGGTTGACCAGCACCGCCAGCTCGGCGAACGGCGAGCTGAAGTTGATGCCCTTCCAGCCGGCCTGCGCCAGCAGATCCGGCGGCACCGCGCCAAGGTAGGCGATCTGCAGCAGCACGTAGACCACGGTCGCCAGCGCAATCGCGCCGATGATCGCGAACGGAATGCTGCGGCCCGGGTTGTGCGCTTCGCCGGCCAGATTCACCGGGCTCTGGAAGCCGTTGAAGCTGAACACGATGCCGGCGGTGGCCACGGCAGTGAGGATCGCCGCGAAATCGTTCGCGTGGCTGCCACCCGCCGCGCCCACTTCGAGGTTCTCGCCGTGGAAGCCGCTGGCGATCAGCGCCACGCCGGTGGCCGCCGGAATGATCAGCTTGATCAGCGTGATCAGGCTGTTCGACTTGGCGAAGAGCTTGACGCTCCAGTAGTTGAGCAGGAAGTACACGATGACCAGCACCGCGGCGATGCCCACGCCCAGCGTGCTGAGCTCGCCGTGGGCACCGGGCACCGCGTGGTAGAGATCCTGTGCCCACTGCCATTTCCAGCCGGCCATGTACTGCACCGAGGCCTCGGCCTCGACCGGGATCACCGAGACGATCGCGATCCAGTTGGCCCACGCGGCGATGAAGCCGACCAGCGAGCCGTGCGAGTAGTGGCCGTAGCGCACCATGCCGCCGGACTCGGGGAACATCGCGCCCAGTTCGGCATAGGTCAGCGCAATCGACAGGATGATCGCCGCACCGAGCACCCAGGCCCAGATCGCGCCGGGACCGGCCAGCTTGGCCGCGTTCCACGCACCGAACAGCCAGCCCGAGCCGATGATCGAGCCCAGGCCGGTGAACATGAGTGCGAGAGGACCGACGTCACGCCGGATGGAAGTCTGGTTCGCCATCGAGGGCCCCTGTGTCTGTCAGGCGCTGAGCGCCAAAACGGTGATGGTCGCAAAGTGGGCCGGGCGTGTCACCTGCGATGGCGGCTACCTGGGCCCGCGGACGTCCGGATGTCTGGTTGGGATGAGTGCGACGCTCTCCCCGGGGAGCGGGTGCCTCGTGCTGTAGGAGGCCTTCCACCAAAGCGGATCCTTCCCCCGCACGCGGGGGAAGGTGCCCGAAGGGCGGATGGGGGAAGTCTTGCGAAAGACCTGCCCGTGGATCTGGTCCAAGAGCGCCCCCATCCGCCTGTCGGCACCTTCCCCCGCAGTCGCGGGGGAGGGATTCGGTACCAGCTTCCTGTCATCAGCGAGCATCCCCGCTGATCGCTGCCAAAGCGGATCCTTCTCCCGCTTGCGGGGGAGGTGCCCGAAGGGCGGATGGGGGGAAGTCTTGCGAAAGACTTACCCGTCGATCTAGCCCAAGAGCGCCCCCATCCGCCTGTCGGCACCTTCCCCGCAGTCGCGGGGGAAGGATTCGCTTTGGGGAAACGAGGTAAGCCTCTACCCATTTCCGCCGCGAGAGGTCCCGCCGCGAGAGGGCTACATTCTCCCGTTCGTGCCGAGGGCAGGGGTACCGGGGTCATGACACCTGCTTTGGCCCGCATCCGGAGTTAAACCTTGCCCGCCGGTGCCGCCTGGCCGAACGACGGCGGCCGGTCCGCGGGCGCCGCACCGAACTTCAGGTTCGGCGTCGCGCCCATCTCGAACTCCAGCGTTCCGCCGGCCGCCAGTTCCGCATGGCTGACCCAGCTCTTGGTCCACGGCTTGCCGTTGAAGCGCACCGACTGGATGTACGGCTTGTCTGGCCCGTTCCCCTGCGTGCGCACCACCAGCTTCTTGTCGCCAGCGAGCATCACCTCGGCCTGGTCGAGCAGCGGACTGCCGAACACGTAGTTCGTGCTCACCGGATCGACCGGGTACAGCCCGAGCGCCCCCATCACGTACCAAGCGCTGGTCTGTCCGCAGTCTTCGTTGCCCGCCAGCCCGTCGGGTTCGGGCCGGTACATCTTTTCCAGCAGCATGCGCACGCGCGCCTGCGTCTTGTGGTGCGCGCCGGTGTAGGCATAGAGGTAGGCCACGTGGTGGCTGGGCTCGTTGCCGTGCGCGTACTGGCCGACCATGCCGGCGATATCCGGCGGCGCGTCGCCGGGCAGCGCCGAGCTGGTCTCGAACAATTCGTCGAGCTTGCGCTCGAACGCCTGCTCGCCACCGAACAGCGGCATGTAGCCGTACAGGTCGTGCTGGTTGAGGAAGGTCGCTTCCCAGGCGTTGGACTCGGTGAAGTCGCGCCACTTGGCGCCATGGCCCATCGCGCGAGGGTCGAACGGTTGCAGCCACTTGCCGTCGCTGCCGCGCGGGCGCACGAAGGTGAGCTTCTTGTCGAACACGTTGCGGTAGTTGCGCGAGCGTTCGCGCAGGTGCTTCGCGTCGTCGTGCGCGCCGACGGCCTCGGCCAGGTGCGCCATCGCCCAGTCGTCGTAGCTGTACTCGAGCGTCTTGCTGACCGACTCCCACTCCTTGTCGGCCGGGATGTAGCCCAGCTTGCGGTAGTCCGGCAGGCCGCGGTAGTCATCGTCCATCGCGCGCTTGCGGAAAAGCGGCCAGGCCTTGGCGTAGTCGATGCCGGTGAAGCCCTTGGCGTGCGCCTCGGCGATCACCACGATCGAGTGGTAACCGATCATGGTGCCGGTTTCCACCCCCTGCAGCGGCCACACCGGCGGCCCGTCCGGACTTTCCGCGGTCATGCGCACCAGGCCGTTGACCAGGTCGGGCACGCGCTCGCTCTGGAACAGCGTGAGCAGCGGATGCAGCGTGCGGTAGGTGTCCCACAGCGAGTAAGTGCTGTAGTTGTGCTGGCCCTTGGGCAGCGTATGCACCCAGAGGTCCATGCCGCGGTAGCGGCCGTCCACATCGCTGAACAGCGTAGGCGCCAGCATGGTGTGGTAAAGCGCGCTGTAGAAGGTGCGCTTGAACGGCTCGGACGGGCTGTCGATGCGGATCCGCGACAGCTCGCGCTCCCACGTGTCGCAGGCCTGCTGCCGCGCGCCCTCGAAGTCCCAGCCGGGCACTTCGGCGTCGAGGTTGCGCCGCGCGCCGTCGATGTCGACGGCCGAGATGCCGACCTTGACCAGCAGCGGCTCGCGCGCCACGTCGCTGAAATGCAGCGCGGCCTTCAGGTGCTTGCCCTGCGCCTGGCGCGAGCCGGTCGGCAGTGGCGCGTCCTCGACGTAGAGCGTGGCGCGGGCGACCGGGCGCGAGAGCTTCATGGCGAAATACATGTAGCGCCCGTTCGCCCACTGGTGCACGCGCCGGCTGCCGACCAGCAGGTCGTCGCCAACGAGTTTCAGGGTCGCGTCGCTGACCTTGGCCGGCACGTCGGGATCGTCGTGGAAGCCGTGCGCCAGGTCGACCAGCAGGTGGCCGTCGCCCTCGCCGTGGAACGTGTAGCGATGCAGGCCGGCGCGCAAGGTCGCGGTCAGCTCGGCCAGGATGTCGTGGTCGGTCAGGTGCACGCGGTAGTAGCCGGGCTGCGCCTGCTCGCCGTCGTAGCGCGAGCGGTAGCCATGGCCGGGCTGGCCGACCACGTCGGGCGGCAAACGCGTGCTCGCGAACGCCGCTTCGTCGAAATGCGACTGGTAGTTCTTGTCCGGCAGCCCCCGCTCGCCCGGCTGCAGCAGCACCGGCCCTTGCGCCGGCATCACCAGCACGTCCAGCATGTCGCTGGCCCCGGTGCCCGAGAGATGCGTGTGCGAGAAGCCCATGATCGACCCGTCGCGCTGGTGGTAGCCCGAACAGGCATCCCAGCCGGCGTCGTTGGTGTCGGGGCTCAGTTGCACCATGCCGTAGGGCAGGGTGGCGCCGGGGAAGGTGTGGCCATGGCCGCCGGTGCCGACGAACACATCCACGAAGCGCGAGACGCCTTCGCCCGCGCCCATCGATGAACGGCCGGCGCCTAGCCGGCTCATCGCAAAACCCGGCAGCGTGCCGGCGCCGCCCAGTGCAGTCAGGGCGCCCATGCCTTGCAGGAAGCGTCTGCGGGTCACCATGTCGAGTTCTCCTGTGGGTCGGTGGGCGGCAACACGGATGCCGGCCTTGGGGTGGAAAATGGGTTCACGGGTTGCGCAGCAGGGCGGGTCGGGTGTCGGCAAGCTTGACGATCAGCTCGCCAAACAGGCTGTTGGCCCAGGCGAACCACGCGCGCGTGAAGTGCGTCGGGTCGTCCTGGTCGAATGCCTCGTGCATGAAGCCGGTGCCCGCATCGGTGTCGCGCAACCAGCGCAGGCACTGGCGGATCTCGGCCGGATCGTTGCTGGTCAGCGCGCGCATGGTGATCGCCATCGGCCAGATCATGCGCAGGCCCTCGTGCGGGCCGCCGATGCCTTCGGCGGCCGTGCCGCGGAAGAAATACGGGTTCTGTTCGCTCCAGGCGCGCGCGCGGGTGCGACGGTAGAGCGGATCGTCGGTCGCGCAGCAACCGAGGTAAGGCAGGCTGAGCAGGCTCGGCGCGTTGGCGTCGTCCATGAACAGGCGGTTGCCGTAGCCGTCGATCTCGTAAGCCCAATAGTCGCCGTCGGCATCGGGCACGCGGCCGTCGCGTTCGATGGCCTTGGCCACGTCGTCGGCCAGCGCCGTGCAGTCGCCGGCAAAGCCCGCGTCCTGGTGGATGGCGCGGCTCATCGTGGCGAGTTGGCGCAGGGAGGCCACTGCGAACAGGTTGGCCGGCACGAACAGTGGATACAGGCACGCGTCGTCGGACGGCCGGAACATCGAGTGGATCATGCCGTTGGGGCGCGTCGGGTTGCCGTAGCCCTCCAGCGCCAGCGTCTCGGTGGGGCGGTCGCTGGTGCGCTGGAAGTGGTACGGGCCACGGCCATGCCTGCGTTGCTGCTCGCGGAAGGTTTGCACGACCCGGTGCATGGCCGCGCGCCAGTCATCGTCGAAGGGCGTGGTGTCGCCGGTCGCCTGCCAGTAGCCGTGCGCCAGGCGGATCGGCCAGCACAGCGAATCGATCTCCCATTTGCGCTCGCCGACGCCGGGCTTCATGTCGGTTTGGTCGCTGCGCGCCCACGACAGCGGCTGGGCGTGCGGATCGGGCATGAACGCGTTGGCGTAGGGATCCAGCCGTATGCAGCGCGCCTGGCGCCGGATCAGCCCATGGAACAGCCGCTGCAGCGCGCGGTCCTGCTTCGCCAGCGGCAGGTAGGGCGCAACCTGCGCGGAGGAGTCGCGCAGCCACATCGCCTCGATGTCGCCGGTGATCACGAAGGTGTCCGGCTTGCCCTCCAGCGTGCCCAGTTCGACCGTCGTGTCGAGCGTGTTCGGGTAGCAGTTGCCAAACATCCAGGCGAGCTTGGGATCGCCGATGCGGCCCTGCACGCGCGCCAGCTCGCGCTCCACCACGTCGCTGGTAAAGCGGCGCTTGCCCGGCGGCGGGCGCTTGCTGGCAAAGCCGGGCGTGCGGGCCATGGCGACGTTGCCAATGGCGCCGGCGGCTGCCGTCGTACCGAGCAGTTTGAGGAAGTCGCGGCGGGTGGTCATGGCGCAGTTCCCATGGTATGCGCAAGGTCCTGCACCTGCAGGGCTTGCCGGAGCGCCTCGGCCGAAGCCTTGCTCTCGACATCCAGCGTGACGGGCTCGCCCGGCAGCAGGTCGAAGCCGTTGTCCGACAGGCCGACATCGAGATCGCCGAAAGACACCCACACGTCGCGCGCCAGCGCATCGGTGGTGAGCGTCAGCGTGTGCCCCCTGGTCGCAGGCGCGAGTTGCGCATGGACGTGTGGCTGCGGAAGGCGCAGGTCCTTCGGCAGCGCGAAGAACACCAGGTTGCGCGAGACGGGCTTGCCGTCTGCGATCAGTTCGAAGGCGGCGAACGTAGTGCGTGGATCGGCGCCATCGAGCAATTGCGCATCGGTGTAATGGGCGACCTGCGTGCTGGCCAGCGGAGCCAGTGTCACGTCGTGGTTTTCCTCGCGCCGCACGTGGCCGGCGAAGTCCATCAGGCGCAGCCGCCAGTGCGCGGCAAGCGGGGTCGTGCGGTCGGAGACCAGCGATACGGTGGTCGTGCCCTGATGACGCAACGCCGCCACCAGCAGCGGCGCGTAGAAGCGCCGGGCACGGAACTGCAGCGCCTTCCACCGGCCGTACGCATCGATGCTCGACCAGGTCACGCCCGGCCACAGGTCGTTGAGCTGCCAGTACAGCGAGCCCATCGATCGGGGCCGCGAGGCGCGCAGGTGTTCGGCCGCGAGCGCGATGCCATCGGCCTGCATCACCTGGCTCAGGTACACGAGCGCGGAAAAGTCCTTCGGCTCGCCGTACTCCCGCCGCACGTAATCGAGCAGGCGCCGGTTGCCGTTGCCGCCGTCGAACTTCTGGTGCGCGCGCAGCACCGGCGAATCCACCTGCAACGGTTCCGTGCCGGCGAACGCGCGGATCGTGCGCAGGTCAGGGAACGACTGCAGGCCGTACTCGGACTGGAAGCGCGGCGTGATGTCCAGATAGGCGGTGGCGGGTTTGGCCTCGCCCGACCAGACGTCCCAGTAGTGGTAATCGCCATCGTCCAGGCTGTTGGCGAAGCCATCGCCGCCCCGGCTGGGCGAACTCGGCCAGTAGGGCACGTCCGGATCGTTCTGCACGACCACCTCACGCAGCACCTCGCCGAACAGGTCGCGCATGCCCTGCTTGATGCGTTCGTTTTCCTCTGCTGCCAACGATCGCTGCAGCGCCTTGCGGTCGCCCCAGGACAACCAACTGCTCTGGACTTCGTTGTTGCCGCACCAGAGCACGATCGACGGATGGTTGGACAGGCGCTCGACCTGCTCGACCGCCTCCTGGCGGACGTTCGCTACGAAGGCGGCGTCCCGCGGCGGGATCGCGCCACCGAACATGAAGTCCTGCCAGATCATCAGGCCCATACGGTCGGCCATCGCATAGAAGGCGTCGGGCAGGTAGTAGCCGCCGCCCCAGACGCGCAGCATGTTCATGTTTGCCGCGCGCGCCGACTCAAGCGTCTGGCGCATGCGCGCCTCATCCACGCGGGTGGGGAAGCTGTCGAACGGAATCAGGTTGGCACCCTTGGCGAAGATCGGGATGCCGTTGACGACGAACGCGAAGCTGCGGCCCCAGGGGTCCTTCTCGCGCCGAACCTCGACGGTGCGCAGGCCGATCTGGCGCGAACCTTCGTAAAGCGGCCTGTCGCTGTCACCAAGGCGCACCCGGACCGTGTACAGGTCCTGCGCGCCATACCCGGCCGGGTACCACCGCTTCGGGTGGGCAAGCGTTACCGGCACGCCCACGCGGTGATGCCCAGCAGCCACTTCTACATCCGCGAGCCGCCGGGCAACCGGCTGGCCGTGCGGCCCATACACGCGTATTTCCGCGGGCAACGAAGCGTCGCTGTCCGTGTCGACATCCAGCTGCACGTCCAACTGCGCGGCTTGCGCATCCAGGTGTTTCTGCGCGACATGGAGACCGGCCACGCGCAGCCCATCCCAGCTGTCCAGATGCACTGGCTGCCAGATGCCTTCGGTCACGATGCGCGGACCCCAGTCCCAGCCGTACTGGTAGGCGGCCTTGCGCACGTAGTTGGCCGTCTGCAGGCCCTTGGGCTCGTCGCCAAAGGCCGAGTCGAACTCGCCCGGCAACGCGTACGGCTGCCGCTTGAGCCAGGGCTGCAGGCGCTTGATGGGCGAGAACAGCCGCACTTCCAGCGTGTTGCCGCCCACGTGCAACCAAGGTTTCGCGTAAGCCGCCCAGCGCCGGAACATGTTGTCCGCACTGAGTAGCTTGTGTCCGTTGAGGTAGACCTCAGCGAAAGTGTCCAGGCCGTCGAACACCAGCTCGACGTGCCGGCGCGCGAGCGTGGCCTGGTCCACGTCGAAATGAGTGCGATAGACCCAGTCGGACAGGCCGATCCACTGGATCGTCCCCTCGTTGCGTCCTACCAACGGATCGGCGGCGAGCCCCGCCGCCATCAAGTCGGTTTGCACCGTGCCCGGGACCGTGGCGGCGAGCCAGCGGGCCGCTTGCGGGTGCTCCGCCTCGTGGGCATCGCCCGGTGCAAGCCGGA
The DNA here is from genome assembly GCF_051900415.1 of Frateuria sp. GZRR35. Lineage (NCBI taxonomy): Bacteria > Pseudomonadati > Pseudomonadota > Gammaproteobacteria > Lysobacterales > Rhodanobacteraceae > Frateuria > Frateuria sp. GZRR35. The sequence goes on along the minus strand of NZ_JBHZGL010000002.1, from coordinate 430,275 downwards.
CCTGCCAACCCTGGTCGAGAACCTGCGTCGCCGGTGCCGCCCAACCCGGACCCGCCAACAGCAGCAGCGCACCTGCGAGGCCGGCCAGGCCGGCCAGGCTGGGGATGCGGCGCGCTCGGGTCGGCGGGGCCGGAATCGTCATGATGCCCCGTGCCAGGTCGCGGTCGGCATTTCGCGTTCGGCCAGGTCTTGCAGCACCGACACCATCGCGCGGACTTCCGCAGCGTCGCTTCGCCACTCGCCCGCCACCATGTCGCCCGGCTCCGCTTGCCGATGGCGCATGCCCGAGGGCAACGCACGTTTCGCCGAAGCATGGAACTCGCGCGCACCCGTCGCCCGGGCCAGCGCCGCGATGTTGTCCGCATGGACGCCCGCGCCGGGCATCACCACCACCCGCCCGGCCGCCTGTTCCACCAATGCGCGCAAAGCCGGCGCGCCCTCGACCGCATTCGCCCGCGCGCCCGAACTGAGCACGCGCTCGCACCCCAGCCCGACCACCGCCTCCAGTGCCTGCGCCTGATCGGCAGCCATGTCGAAGGCGCGATGGAACGTGACGCCCAGCGGGCCGGCGGCACCGATCAGCGCCCGGCAACGCGCCTGGTCGATCCGTCCTTCGGCATCCAGCGCGCCAAGCACCACGCCGTCGCACCCCAGCGACGCGCAGACCTCGATGTCACGCAGCATCACCTCGCACTCGAAGTCGTTGTAGAGGAAGTCGCCCGCGCGCGGACGGATCAATACGTACAGCGGAATCGTCAGCCGGTCACGCGCGGTGGCAATCTCGGCGTAGGAAGGCGTGACGCCCCCCAACTCCAGCGCGGCGCACAACTCCACCCGCCCCGCGCCACCGTCCTGCGCAGCCAGCGCGGAGGCGACCGAATTGGCGGCGACTTCGAGCAGGGCGGCAGCGGGTCCGGGCATCAGGTCACGCCCCGTAAATGGCGACGGTCGCAACGCGCGTGGCGCAAGCGGATGCGCTTGGGGACGGGTGCAGATGTTCCACGATTGCCTGCCGTTTAGATCGATCTATATGGCAAGGTAGCATCGGCCGCAAGCGCTTGCATGCGGCATTGCAGTAATGCCGGTTGGATGGAGCGCGGCGATCCCCAATCTGGGTGCGCACGTGAACGCGACCGCCATCCGCACGTCGCCAAGCGCGTTTCTCAGGACTATGAACGGCGAGATTGGAAGCCCTCGCAAGCAAGCCGGCATGGTGTGTCGGCTGTCACACCGCGCGCGTTGCGCGGACGCATTGTCGTCCAGCAGGCCGGATCGCAGCGGAAGGAGGCGCCGCGATTGACTGCGTGTCCGCAATGCTCATCTCCCCCTGACGGTCCCGTCCCTAGGTTGCCGCGCGCAGGGGACCATGAGTGAAGGGAGTAAACGCATGCGTCAGATGTTTCTTATGGCGGCAGCCACGGTTCTGTTCGCCGCAACCGCCAGCCTGAGCCAGGCAGCGAGGGCGGAGTCCTCCGATCCCTGCATCATCATCTACAAAGCGTGCCTGAAGGCGCATCCCGATCAGCCGTGGATGTGCGGGGGCATCTGCGAACCGCAGCAAGGTGCTCGCTCCCAAGGGGGGCGGACTGGTGCTTTGATGGCCACGAAACGATAGGTCAAAGGCACAAGGAAGGGTCAGGGTATATGCCCCGACCCACTGATCGCACTGTCTAGCCAACGAGCATCGCGCCCTTCGCAGCTTTGGGCGGATAGCTCAGCCGAGCTGCAGGCCTGCCTGCGCACTGGCGGCGGCTGCCGGTCGGGCACGCGAGAACTGCAGGAGTTCGGCAAGATGGGCGCCCTTCTGGCGCCAGTCGTGGAAGATCGATTCCCCCAGCAGCGCGTAGCGCCACGGGCGGTCGCTGCGCAGTTCCGGGGGCAGCGCGTTGATCCGTTCGCACCAGGTCACCGCGGCCTTCAGCTTGCGCTGCACGTTGGCGTGGATCACCTGCTGCTGCGCCTTGGTCTCGACCAAGTAGATGCCCTCGGCCGTCCGCACGAAAAAGTCGGGGATGTAGAACGCCGCCAGCCCGTCCTCCTTGATATAGCGCAGCCGGGCGAAATCGTGGCGGTTCTCGCTGATCTTGCAGAAGGCCTCCACGCTCGCGTCAGCCTGTGCCCATTCGATGAAGGCCCGTTCCAGGCCACCGCTTCGGGAGGGATAGGGCAGGCGCGTGTAGATGCTCTTGGCCACTTCCAGCGAGGCGCTTTCGCGCACCATCAGCCTGGGTACTTCGGACAGGTTGCGATGGCGGACCTCGGTCTCGCCGACCAGCGCGCGCTGCTCGGTCTGCGACAGCGCCAACCCGAAAATCCGCACCACGTGCTCGATCACCGGCTGCAACAGCAGCAGGCGCCAGCCCTCGTCATCGAACGGCTCGAAGGGCTCGTCGAACAGCCGCTCGCGGATGTATTCGTCCAGCGCCGTGGCCAGGGCAGCTGTGTGCACCTGCAGGTATGGTCGCTCCAATCGCGGGCTGATCCTGTTCCCGCGCGGCAGTGGCTGGCTCAGAGCCTGGCTTACGCGGCGCGTGAGGCGCGAGAGCAGTTCGTTGTAGCCGCTCACGTTCATGGCCGCACCATCAACCCGGTAATCGCCGAACAGGGTGTTGCTTTGAAGATCCTGCGAAGTGAAGGTGTCGCCCCTGCCCAGCAGATCGGCCAGCTTCGCGCGGCTCATGCCGCTGAAGGGCAACAGTGTCTGCACGTCGATGGGTTGGTGGTCCAGACTCTCGTCCGCCTCGCGCAGGATGAACGGGATGGCGAAGTCGTAACGCTCGTAGTCCTCGCGCAGCTCTACCGGCATCAGGTCGCCGATGCTGCTGCCTTCGTCGTCATCACCCGTTGCACCGACCAGACCTTCGCGCATCAGCTCGTCGTAGAAGCTCTGGAAGGCCGGGTGCTCGACGATCGAGAGGATGTCGATCAGGGAGCCGGGCTCCTCGCCACGGTTGATCCGCTCCCGATTCTCGCGCTTGATGTCGGCATATTCCGGATCGCGCCACATCAGGCGCAGGCCGCGGCCGATCGTCTGCTCCAGCAGGATCTGCGCCTGGCTGGAGCGCAAGGGCACGATCACGCAGATGTTGTTGACGTCGAAGCCTTCCCGCAGCATCAGCACGCTGACGATGACCCGCGGCTGGGCGTGTCGGTCCACGTCGAACAGGCGCTGGCGCAAGGGCGCCCAGTCCTTTTCGCCCAGTTCGGCCTTCTTGCCGGAGTCGACGGTGAGCACATCGTCCGCGAGCAGGCCTTCGTCCTGCAGGAATTCGGCGACCAGCGGGGTGACCTTGGTGTCCTCGCATACCACCAGCATCTTCGGGTGGCGCGTGGGGGCCAGACGCGCGAAGTCCGCTTCCAGCTTGCGCAGTTTCTGCAGCCCCGCGCGCAACATCACGCGCTGGCCCTCCGACAAAATCGGATTGCCCGCCTCGTCGCGCTCGGCCTTGAATTCCAGCGGCAGCGCGCCGAGCTCGCGGCGCTTGTCCAGCACCAATGACTTGACCAAGCCCAGGCGCATGGCCGCCTTAAGGTCGAAGTCCACCACGATGTGCGGGAAGTAGACCTTGGCCTTGCGCCTGCCGCTGCCCACGTCGTTGTATGGCGTGGCGGAGAAATCCACCTGCACGAAGCGCCGGCCCTTGCCCTCGGCAATGATCGACAGGCTCTTCTGCCACTCCACTTCGGTGGTTTCGCCGCCCGACTTGAGCTCGTGGATATGATGCGCCTCGTCGTTGAACACCATCAGGTCTGGCAGGTCGGCCAGGTAAGCCAGCACGTTGCCGCGCGCCCAACGCCGGTCGAGGGTCTCCAGACTGTTGCCGGCAGCACGCGCGGGCGCGAGCGGCAACACGGCGTAGGCCACCGACGATGCGTCGGCCACCATGCCAGGGGCGTCGATCCATTCCGCTTCCTGCTCCTCCTCGATCTCGTCGCCCGCGTCACTCAGCAGGTGCCAGTTGGTGATGGCGATCATGCCGTTGCCGGTCGCCTTCAGGCCGATCTCGGTCTTGGTACAGACGTTGCCGCGCACGAACTGCGCGATGCGCTCGCGATACGCCGGTGGCGCGAACAAGTCGGCGTAGCTGGCCACGTCGGAACTGGCGAAGTCGCGGCTCTTGTCCTCGCGCTCCTTCCCCAGGAAGGCGTCCAGCAGGCGCTCGTAGACGATCAGGCCCGGCGCCACGATCAGGAAGCGGCGGGTGAAGCGCGGATCGTCGCAACCTTCGTCCAGCGCCGCCGTCTTGTTCAGCAACTGCCAGATCAGCAACGCCTGCAGCACCCAGGTCTTGCCGGTGCCGGTCGCCATCTTCAGGCAGTACTTCGGGTGGACGTTTTTCGCCTGCGCCAGGTCGGCCAGGCGCGTGCCTTCCAGCAGGGCGGCCTCGCATACCTGCCGGTACAGGTCGACCAGATCGGGACTGGCCAGCACCTCGTGCGCGACGATCAGGTTGAGGATCGCCTGGCGTTGGCCCGGGTGGAAGTTGAACCTGCGCGTCTGGCACGCCTCCTCACCGAACCACCAGCGCAGCAGTTCGGCAGTCACCGGCGTCACCAGTTCGTAGAGGTCGGCGATGCCCTGTTCCAGCCCGACGCAGAGCTGGTCGGTGCGGCGGGTGAGGGCAGCGGCGAGGGCGAGCGGCTGCTCGGCGGGAGCATTCATGCCTTCGGCTCCGGCACCACCTGCACCACTTCGGCCTCGAAGCCAAACACGTCGACCGCGCGCACGCAGACCCGTCGAGCACCCTGGCTGCGCGGCACCGCGAAGCGGGCCTCGGTGACCACCCGCAGCGGATCGTCGTCGTTGGAGGTGTTGCCGCGGTAGTCCTGCCACACCGAGCGGAACACCTGGCCGTCATAGTCCGGGTCAACCGCCCAGTACTCGATCAGCGCCAGCGGCTCGGCGTTCATCACGCGCACCAGCTTCTGGCGATTGTCGTCATCGAGATTGATCGCCTCGGGAGACAGCAACACATAGTTGTCCAGCGTGACAACCAATTGCTCCTCGCCATCCAGCGGCAGGCGCCGGATCGGCTTGACCGTGAGGTATTGCAGGCTGGAGAAGCGCACCTGGCCGCGCAGTCTTTCGATGCCGCCCTTCTTCTTCAGCCGGTCGAGCAGATCCGGTGGAATGACCAGCACTTCCAGGCGATCGTCGTTGAGCGCGGTGATGCTCTGGCCGATCGAGGGCTCGAAGTTCCAGCCCAGCACCACGACGCGGTCCCAGCCGCCCATCAGGTTGTCGCGCTGGGCGATGGCCTTGCGCAGGGTGGCATCACCGGTGAGCTTGTTGGGCGAATCCACCAGAACCAGCGTTTTCTTGCCTGCGAAGTTGACCGCGCCGAGGTTGCGCAGTGGGTTCTCCTCGGCCGGTAGCGGCAAGGCGCCGTAGAGCGACATCACGATCGCGGAAAGGTCACCCACGCGGAAGCTGCGGCCCATGGCGCTCTTGGCGGCTTCGACCTGGTAGTCGCCGATGGCCTGGTAGAGGAACGGCTTTGCGCCTTGGTCGATCAGGCGCTTGCGCATGATCATGCAGGCGGGTTTGCCCAAGTCCGTGGTGATCCAGCGGCGCCCGAGCTTTTCGGCAACGGCTGCGGTGGTGCCGGAACCCCCATTGAAGTCGGCAACTATCGATGTAGTGCTGGAGGAGGCCTTGATTATGCGCTCAAGCAGGGCTTCAGGTTTTTGCGTGCCGTAGTCAACGAACTCGTTAGCTTGGGATTGAATTGGCTGAACGTCCGTCCACAGGTCCTGCAAAGGTACGCCCGGCATTTCGTCCAAGTAGCGCTTTTGGCGGGGCACTGTTCCTGGCTTGGTTTGGACGATCCTGCCCTGTTCGTACAGCTCTCGCATGCGCTTTTCGGAAAATCGCCAGTAGCGAGTGATGCCAAGGAACTCGTAGTACGGGTTTCCCTTGGAGGCGCCGCCGGGCGCGCTCGTGTCGCTGAGCTGATATCGGCGCCCGTCTGCGTCCTCATGGCGGTAGAAGTCGTCGACGTATTTCTGGTCGTAAGGCGTAAAAACGGGGTTCCAGATACGGCTATCGGACTTTCCATAAAGGAAGATGCAGTCATGGATGCGGCCCATGTGGGTGGCACCTTGAGTGATGTCCCCCTTGGCTGTTTGGCGCTTCCAGATAATCTCGTTGACGAAGTTAGCTCTGCCGAAAACTTCGTCCATAACGAGCTTGACGTAATGGCTTACATGCCAATCCAGGTGGACGTAAATCGAACCTGCTTCGCTGAGCAGTTCACGCATCAGGATCAACCTAGGCGTGATCATTGCTAAATACGATGTTGTGCCATCCGACCAAGTGTCTGAATAAGCGAACTGCTCAATTACCGTTGGTCGCTGTTCCAATTCGATTCCTGGGAGCGCGACTTTGGTGCGGTAGTCAGCTTTGGAATCGAATGGAGGGTCGATATAGATCAGATCGATTTTGCCGCGCAGATTTGGCGTGTTCTCGTCGCCTGCCAGCAGTGCAGCCATCGCGAGTAAGTTGTCGCCGTAGACCAGCCGATTGGTCCAATCAATACCGTCTTCCGCCTTCAGGTGCGCCTGTCTGGTGGCGGCGGCGATCCAGTCCGTATCGCGGCTGTCCTTCGAGGGCAGGACCCATTCGCGCGTCTGTAGGCCGACGCGGTGGCGCCCCTCCAGGCTCTCCAGGATCTTCTCCGCCTGCTGGCGCCCGCGGGCGACGATTTCGGGGAGCTGTTCGAGGAGGGACTTGGGCATGGCGACGGCTTGCAACGGTATGGCCGTCAATGAAAACAAAACTTTCAATCATTAGAAAGCATAACTTTCATGCCTGACGCGGGCGGCGACCTATGGTCGCGGCCATGACGAGCGAACAGACCGCCTTTGCCAAACGCCTCGTGGCGGCCCTGGAAGCGGCCGGGATCGAGGCGAGTCCGGCGGTGCTGGAGAAGCTGGTGCCACGCAATGGCGGCGAGAACGTGACGTCGCAGGCGATCTCGGGCTGGCTCAGTGGCAAACACATGCCAAAGAAAGCCAACGTGCGTGCGTTGGCGAAGATCGTCGGCCTTCCTGCGCATGAGTTGGAGTACGGCGGCTCCTCGAAAGGTGTGCGTGAGGCGCCCGCGACCTGGCCCGATCATGTGCGCGGCCATGACCGGCTGGCGTTCGAGGAGTTTCTGTTGCTGCCCGAAGCGCAGCGCAAGCTGGTACGCGAGTTGATCGCGGTGCTTGCGCAGGCGCGTGGGAAGGCGCACTAAAGGCGTTTCGGCGGAAAGCGTCCGGCGAGCCCCCGCCCCTCACCCCAACCCTCTCCCCGCAGGGGAGAGGGAGCTAAGTGCTCAGCACTCGATGACGTTGACGGCGAGGCCGCCGCGGCTGGTCTCTTTGTACTTGTCCTTCATGTCGCGGCCGGTGTCGCGCATCGTCTTGATGACCTTGTCCAGGCTGACGCGGTGTTTGCCGTCGCTCTTGAGCGCCATGCGGCTGGCGTTGATGGCCTTGACCGAGCCCATGGCGTTGCGCTCGATGCAGGGGATCTGCACCAGGCCGCCGATGGGGTCGCAGGTGAGGCCGAGGTTGTGTTCCATGCCGATTTCGGCGGCGTTCTCGACCTGCCAGATGCTGCCGCCCAGGGCGGCGGTGAGGCCACCGGCGGCCATCGAGCAGGCGACGCCGACTTCGCCCTGGCAGCCGACTTCGGCGCCGGAGATGGAGGCGTTCTCCTTGTAGAGGATGCCGATGGCGGCGGCGGTCAGCAGGTAGTCGATGATGCCGTTCTCGTCCGCCTTGGGGCAGAAGCGCAGGTAGTAGTGGCCCACCGCGGGGATGATGCCCGCGGCGCCGTTGGTCGGCGCGGTCACCACGCGGCCGCCGGCGGCGTTTTCCTCGTTGACGGCCAGCGCGTACAGGTTGACCCAGTCCAGGATGGTGAGTGGGTCCTTGAGCGAGGCTTCGGGCTGGTTGCGCAGTTCGTCGGCCATCGCCGGGGCACGGCGCGCCACGTGCAGGCCGCCGGGCAGGGTGCCGGGGGACCGCAGGCCGCGGCTGACGCAGTGCTGCATGGCCTTCCAGATGGTCAGCAGGCCGGCGCGGGTTTCGGCCTCGGGGCGCCACACGCTTTCGTTGGCCATCATCAGCTGGGCGACGGTCATGCCGTGCCGTTCGCACAGCGCCAACAGCTCGTCGCCGGTGGAGAACGGGTAGGGCTGTTCGGTGGTGTCGGCAACGATGCGGTCTTCGGCCGCCTCGTCGTGGTTGACTACGAAGCCACCGCCGACCGAGTAGTAGTCGCGCGTCGCCAGCTGGTTGCCGTCGGCGTCATAGGCGGAAAACCGCATGCCGTTGGTGTGGAAGGGCAGCTTCTGGCGCTTGTTGAAGACCAGGTCCGCCTTTTCGTCGAACGCGATCTCGTGCGTGCCCAGCACGCGCAGGCGGCCGGTGGCGCGGATACGGGCGAGGATGTCGGGGATCAGGTCCGGATCGATGGTGTCCGGATGGTGGCCCTCGAAGCCCAGCAGCACCGCCTTGTCGGTGCCGTGGCCGCGGCCGGTCATCGCCAGCGAGCCGTAGAGTTCGGCGCGTACGCGCACGACACGGTCGAGCACGCCCTTTTCCTCCAGCCAGCGCTCGCCGAAACGGGCGGCCGCGCGCATCGGCCCGACCGTGTGCGACGACGACGGCCCGATACCGATCTTGAAGATGTCGAAAACGCTGACGGCCATGAGTGCGCTGCGTGGAAAGGGGTGAACCCGTTATTCTACGCGCCCCCTTCACGTTTGGCAGTTCATTCGCCGCCGCATGGCCGACTTCGTTCTCTATCAGCGCGACTACTGCCACCTGTGCGATCAGGCGCTTGCGGTGCTCGCTGCGGCGCGTGCGCCGGAGTTCGACAGCGTGTGGGTGGATGACGATGAAGGGCTGGAAACGCGCTATGGCACGCGGGTGCCGGTGTTGCGCGATGCAAGGGACGGACGGGAGCTGGATTGGCCGTTCGATGCGGAGGTGGTGCGGGGATTCGTGAGGGGCTGAGGCAAGTCCTCCCCCATCCGCCCTTCGGGCACCTTTCCCCGTGGAACGGGGGAAGGACCGTAGCGGGCGCTCCCTGGTGAGCCTTCCCCCCGTTCCACGGGGGAAGGTGCCGACAGGGGATGGGGGCGTCCCGGAGCGCTACTTCGGTGCGAGCACCAGGTGCGCGGTGACCGTTACGTCGTTGCCGATCACCGAAGTGTCGGCGTATTCGCCGCCGCCCACGCCGTAGTCCAGTCGCTTGAGGGTGCCGGACACGTCCATCAGCGCGGTGCCGTCCGGTTGCGGGGAGTAGGTCACCGTGAGGTTGAGCGGGTGGCTCTCGCCGCGCAGCGTCAGGTTGCCGCGTGCGATCGCGTGCGTCCCGGCCTGGACGAACTCGGTCGCCACGTAGCGGGCCTGCGGGTATTTGGTCGCGTTGAAGAAGTCCGCGCCCGGCAGCGCGCCATCGCGATCGGCATCGCCGGTGTTGGCGCTGGTGGTGTCCACGGTCACGTCGAACTTCGAGCCGGCCAGGTGCGCCGGATCGAAGCGGATCGCCGCGTGCCATTGCGCGAAACTGCCCTGGAAGGGCGCCCCCTGGAACGTGGCGGTAAAGCCGAGCGAGCTCTGGTCCTGCAGCACGCGGTAATCGGTGGCCGAGGCGGTTATCGGCAGGGCGAGGCAGAGCAGCAGCGGGGTCAGGCGTCCCAGGGGCGATCGGATCATGCTTCGGTCTCCTTTGTTTCGCGCCGGAGCCGGGCGAACGGCCACATCCGGCGGAGCACGTCGTCGTTGTCGAACACATGATGCTTGAGCGCCGCGCCGACATGGGCGACCAGCACCAGCAGCAGTATCCAGAAAAGGTACTCGTGCACCTCGTGCGAGAGGCGGCGCAGGTCGGGGTTCTTCGCCGCGATCGCGGGCAGGTTGAACAGCTTGAAGAACTGCAGCGGATAACCGCGCACCGAGTTGAACCACCAGCCCGACAGCGGCAGCGCGGCGACCAGCAGGTACAGCACCGCGTGGACCACGCGCGCGGCCCACAGCTGCCAGCGCGGCGCCGGCAGTTCGCGCGGCGGCCGGTTGAACGCCCGCCACAGCAGGCGCAGCACGAACAGCGCCAGCACGGTGAGGCCGATCGACTTGTGCAGCGCCATCCAGTTGACCTTCTGCATCGGCGAGCTGGCCAGGTCCATCAGCAGGCCGAACACGCCATTGCCCAGGATGAGCAGCGCGATCGTCCAGTGGAAGAACTTGGCGACGGCGCCCCAGCGCCACGCGTCATTGCGCAGCATCGGCGTCCTCCCGGTGGCGTTCTTCGCGGATGGCTTCGATCTCCAGCCACACGGAAACGTGCTGGCCGATCGAGCCCTGGTTGGCGGTGATGCCGAAATCGGTGCGGTCGAGCATGGCGGTGGCGGAGAACCCGGCGATGGTGTGCAGGCCGAAGATGGTGCGCGCCTGGCGGTTGAACGTAAATGGAATATCGATCGGGCGGGTGACGCCGCGCAGGGTGAGGTGGCCATGCAGCACGCCGTGGCTGTCGTCCTTGCGTTCGACCGAGGTGCTGGCGAAGTGGGCGTAGCGCGCCGATTTCGCGTCGAGGAAGGCGGGCTTGAGCACCGCGGCATTCCAGTCGGCGTCGCCCATGTCCAGGCTGGCCACGTCGATGTCCAGCGCCGTGGCGGCGTGGCTCCAGTCGTCCGGGTCGAAACGCAGCCAGCCGCGCGCGATGTGCAGGCGGCCGAACGGGCGCGAGTAGCCGTCGTGGCTTACGCTGAAGAGGATCTGGCTGTGCACCGTGTCGTAGCGGTAGCGATGCTCGGCCGCGCCGGCTGCGAGCGGGCACAGCAGCGCCGCACAGGCAAGCAGGCGGGCGGTGGCGGGCAGGGCGCTCATCAGGCCAAGTCTGGATGATCGTTGGCGTGGGTGCCAGCGCGAATCCTTGGCGTTTCATGCACGTCCCGCGTGTCAAACCTCCAGACCCGCCACTTATGGAGGTAGGCCCATGGCTCGCCCCATCTGGACCGGTACGCTGTCGTTCGGGCTGCTGAACGTCCCGATCCGGCTGATGACCGCCGAGCGCAAGGTCGACCTGCACTTTCGCATGCTCGACCAGCGCAACAACCAGCCGGTGCGTTACGAGCGCGTCAATGCCGAATCGGGCGAAGAGGTGCCCTGGAAGGACATCGTCAAGGCCTACGAGTATTCCAAGGGCAGCTACGTGGTGCTGGAGGAATCGGACATCCGCAGCGCCGCGGCCGAGGCGCACGAGACGGTGGAGATCGACACCTTCATCGACGCCGGCCAGCTCACCCCCGCGTACTTCGAGAAGCCCTACTTCCTGGTACCCGGCAAGAAGGCCGAGAAGGGCTACGTGCTGCTGCGCGAGACGCTCAAGCGCACCGGCAAGATCGGCATTGCGCGGGTGGTTATCCGCACGCGCGAATACCTGTGCGCGGTGATGCCGCAGGAGGAGGCGCTGATGCTGATCCTGCTGCGCTTCCCGCAGGAACTGGTCGACGCCGAGGAGTACGCGCTGCCGGACAAGGCGGCCTCCGAATACCGCATCAGCGACCGCGAGCTGGACATGGCCGGCGAGCTGATCGAGTCGATGTCCGGCAAGTTCGAGCCGGAAAACTACAAGGACGAGTTCCGCGAGCGGCTTACCGCGGTGATCGAGCAGCGGCTCAAGAGCAAGGGCGTCACCACCACGCTCGAGGAAGAGGAGCCCGCGCACGCCAACGCCACCACCAACGTGGTCGACTTCATGGCGTTGCTCAAGAAGAGCATCGAGGGCAAGCAGCGCACGCCGGCCAAGGGCAAGGACGAGCCGGAGAAGGCGGACAAGGCCGAGAAGAAGCCTGCGGCGAAGAAGGCGGCCGCCAAGAAGGCCGAGCCCGAGACCAAGAAGGCCTCGCGCAAGAGCCCGGCCAAGAAGGCGACCGCCACGCGCAAGGGGCGCAAGGCCGGATGATCCCCTGTAGGAGCGCACCTGTGCGCGACCGCCATGCATCCCGGTCGCGCACAGGTGCGCTCCTACACATGAGGCTGCGTGACCATGCGTGAGCAAACCACCGAGGCTGCCACTCGCCGGCCACGCACCGACAAGCCGGTCGACGTCGCCGGCGTGCGCATCACCCACCCTTCGCGCGTGGTCTATCCGGACGACCGCATCACCAAGGGCGAGGTGGCTGCCTATTACGCGGCGGTCGCCGATTGGATCCTCCCCGAGATGATCAATCGGCCGCTGTCGATGGTGCGCTGCCCTGGCGGCACCGACAGCGCCTGCTTCTTCCAGAAGCACCACGCGGCCAAGCTCGGCTCCAGCGTGCGGCCCATTCCGCTGGAGGAAAAGGCCGGTGGCGAGGACGACTACGTCTACATCCGCGACCGCAAGGGCTTGCTGCAGCTGGTGCAGATGAACACGATCGAGTTCCATCCGTGGGGCTCGAGGGTGGACAAGCCCGATTCGCCCGACCGCATCGTGCTGGACCTGGACCCGGCGCCCGGCGTGGCGTGGGAGGCGGTGGTGGATGGTGCGCGCGGCATTCGCCAGTTGCTTGATGGGATGCAGCTGGCGAGCTTCGTGCGCACCAGCGGCGGCAAGGGCCTGCACGTGGTGGTGCCGTTTCGTCGCGGGCCCGGCTGGCAGGCGGTGAAGGATTTCTGCGAGCGGGTCGCGGACACGATGGTCGAGCGTGCGCCCGATCGCTACATCGCCACGGCCAGCAAGGCGCAGCGGGAAGGGAAGATCTTCATCGACTGGCTGCGCAACGCGCGCGGGGCAACCAGCGTGTGCAGCTGGTCGCTGCGGGCGCGCGTGGGCGCGCCGGTGGCGATGCCGTTGCGGTGGGAGGAGCTGGGGAAGGTCGGAGGCGGCGCTGCTTTCGGCATGCAGGCTGCGATGGAGCGGGCGCGGAGCCTGAAGGCCGATCCCTGGGAAGGCATGGCCAAGCTGCAGCAGCGGTTGCCGAAGGGCTGAGGCGGGGCTTCCCCCATCCGCCCTGCGGGCACCTTCCCCCGTGAACGGGGGAAGGATCGGGGTGGCGCTTTTCAGCGAGCTTGCGAGGTATGGCCAGTGGGCCTCCCCCGTGGAACGGGGGAAGGATCGGGGGGCGCTTTCAGCGAACTTGCCAGGTGTGGCCAGTGAGCCTTCTCCGTGGATCGGGTGGCGCTTTCAGCGAGCTCGCGAGGTATGGCCAGTGCGCTTGCCCCGTGGAACGGGGAAAGGACCGGGTGTCGAAGTTTCGCCCGAGTAAGCCTTCCCCCGTTCCACGGGGGAAGGTGCCGACAGGCGGATGGGGGAAGCCCCGCGGGCTACTTCACCTGCAACACGTCGTTGGTGCGATCCGCCTCCGGCAGCCCATGCGCCGGATCCAGCGCCACCGACACCACCTTGCGTGATCCAGCCACCCGCACCACGTACTCGCGGTGCTGCTGCCAGGTCTCCACCGGCACGCGCACGTCCTTGGTACTGCCGTCGTCGTAGGTCAGCCGCAACGTGTTCGGCAGCACGAGCCGGTCCAGGTTCGCCACCGTCACTGCCGCGCCATGCGACCAGTCGCCATCGATCGGTTCGACCTTGCGCACCGCCATGTCGAACGTCCAGTTGTGCTGGTACCAGCCGCGCCAGAACCAGCCGAGGTCCTCGCCCGCTTCGCTTTCCATGAAGCGGAAGAAATCCGACGGCGACGGATGACGGAAGGCCCAGGTGGCGATGTACTTGCGGAAAGCATCGTCGAAGCGCTCCGGCCCCAGGATTTGCTCGCGCAGCAGCACCAGGCCGAAGGCGCCCTTGAAGTAGCTGATCGGATGCCGGTACTTCTCCGGCGTCATGTCGGCGCCATTGAGCAGTGCGGGTGCTTGCGGATCCGCGATCACCCTGGCGATCTCGTCGGCCGGATTTCCGCCGCCGGGCGCGTACTCGCTGTCGCGCTTGGGCGCGAACTCGCCGTGGTTGAAGGCCTCGTCCTCGTAGATGTCCACGAAGGTGTTGAAGCCCTCGTCCATCCAGGCGTCGCGCCGTTCGTTGGAGCCGACGATCATCGGAAACCAGGTGTGCCCGATCTCATGCGCGATCAGCATGTGCAGGGCGCCGCCCTTGGCACGCTTGTGGTCGAAGGTGATGCCCGGGTACTCCATGCCGCCGGCCGTGCCTGCCTCGTTGATCGCCACCGGCCAGGGGTAGGGGAACCACTCCTTCGAGAAATGCTCGACCGAGGCCTTGAGGAACTCGGTGGCGCGGTTCCACTCACTCTCGACCGGGTACACCGACATCGCCAGCGCGCTCTTGCCATGGGGCAGATTGATGCGCGCGGCGTCCCACACGTACGCCTTGGACGCGCCGAAGGCCACGTCGCGCGTGTTGTGCATGCGGAAGTGCCAGGTCAGCGTGCCGCCCTGTTTCGGACGGCTGGACGGCTGGTTGACCTCCGCCGGCGTGCGGATCATCACCGTCTTGTCGCTGTGGCGGGCTTCGTCCAGCCGCTTGATCTGCGTCTGCGTGAGCACCTCCTGCGGGTTCACCAGCTCGCCGGAGCCGGCCACGATCATGTCCGAAGGCACCGTGACCTTGTAGTCGAAGTCGCCGTACTCCAGGTAGAACTCGCTGTTGAGGTAGGGCGCGGTGTCCCAGCCGCGCAGGTCGTCGTAGACGCACAGGCGCGGGTACCACTGGGCGATCTCGAAGATGTCGCCGTTCTTGCTCGCGTTGACGTCCATGCGGCCGCCGAACTCGCCCGGCACGGTAAAGCTCCAGGCGATGTGTACGCGCACGCTGCCGCCCTTGGCCTTCACCGCTTCGGGCAGGTGCAGTTGCATGCGGGTGTCGGAGACGACCCACTTCACCGGCGTCAGGTGGCCGCTGCCGTCTTCCACCTGCACCGAGGCGATCTGGTAGCCGTGCGTGAACTCGGTCGGGAACTCGCTAGTGAAAGCGCCGCGCGCATCGGTCTTGTAGCGGTTCTGGTCCAGCTGCAGCCAGAGCACGTCCAGCGCGCTGGGGCTGTGGTTGGTGTAGGTGATCGTCTCGTGGCCGCTGAGCAGGCGGCTGGCAGGGTCCAGCGTGGCCTCGATCGTGTAGTCGGCGCGGTTCTGCCAGAACAGCGGGCCCGGCTTGCCGTCGCCGGAGCGGTAGGCGTTGACCGGGTCGGGGTAGGTGAACGGGGCAAAAGTCTGGAGCGGGTCGTAGCGCGGTGCGTCCGCCGCGGCGGCGAGGGTGGTGGCCAGCGCGAGCGCGCCGATCATGCAGACTGCGAGTGCCTTCATCGAAAGTCCCCTGTTCATGGTTGGCCGCCGGCGCGGATCAGCGCGAGCACTTCGTGGCAGGCGCCCATGGTGTGGTAGTCGACCTTGCCGGCCGGGCTCTTCTGATCGTCGTACTTGCGGTTGTCGTGGGTGAGGATGCGATACCACGCGCCGTGCTGGTGATCCACGAAATGCTCCCACGCGTACGCCCACAACCGCTCGTACCACTGGTCATAGACCGCCTCGCCGGTGCGTGCGTGCAGCAGCGCCGCGGCAGCCAGTGACTCGGCCTGCACCCAGAAGTACTTGTCCGGATCGCAGATGCTGCCGTCGGGCGCGAAGCCGTAATGGATGCCGCCGTGCTTCGGGTCCCAGGCGCGCATCAGCGCGGTGTCGAACAGGTGGCGGGCGGTCGGCAGCAGCCAGCGCTCCTCGCGGCCGCGCCCGGCCAAGTGCGACTCCAGAATCACCAGCAACTTGGCCCACTCGGTCTGGTGGCCCGGCTGGAAGCCCCAGGGGCGGAACAGGTGGCGCGGGTTGTCGCGGTTGTAGTCCCAGTCGACGTTCCAGTCGACGTCGTAGTGCTCCCACACCAGGCCACCGGCCTTGGCGGCCTGGCGGCGGGTCATGTGGTCGGCCAGCAGCAGGGCGCGGTCGAGGTAGCGCACGTCGTTGCTGGCCTGGTAGGCGGCCAGCATCGCCTCGCACATGTGCATGTTGGCGTTCTGGCCGCGGTAGGAGGAGAACTGCCAGTTCGCGTCGGCCTCGTCGCGATACAGACCGGCCGCGGCGTCCCAGTAGTGCTTCTCCAGCAGCGTCCAGGTTTCGTCCATCCACAGCTCCGCCTCGACCAGTCCCGCGCGCAGCGCGCTGGCGCAGGCCAGCAGCACGAAGGCGACGCCGTAGGCGTGGTTGGTGCGGTCATCCGGCTGGCCGTCGCGAAGGGTCCAGGCGTAGCCGCCGGTGGCCGGGTCGCGGTGCACGTCGCGCAGGTAGCGCAGGCCGTGGCGCGCGGCTTCCAGGTAGTCGGGGTCTTCGAACTCCATCGCCGCGAAGGCGTAGTTGAAGACGAAGCGCGTGCTGCTGACCAGGTGCCGATGGCTGCGGTCGTAGATCGTGCCGTCGTCCTTGAAGTAATGGAAAAAGCCGCCCGCCGGGTCGATCGCGCGCGGGTGATAGAACGCCATGGTCCGGGCGATGTGCTCGCGCAGGAAACTCTCGCTGCGGAAGTCGGGCAGGGTGTTCATCGGTTTGATTCCAGGAAGGCGTCGACTTCCGCCGCACTCGGCATCGCGGTGAACGAGCCCTGGCGGGTGACGGTGAGGGCGCCGCAGGCGGCGGCGAAGGAAAGCATTCCTTCAAGCGCCGCGTCGTCGCGCAGCAGCGCCTCGAAGGCGGTGGCATCGCCGAGCGCGGCGAGCCGGTACAGCAGGCCGCCGACGAAGGCGTCGCCCGCGGCCGTGGTGTCGACCGCCGTCACCTGCGGACAGGGCAGCTCGCCGCTTGCGTCGCGGCGGAACCAGCGCAGCGGCCGCGGACCGTCGGTGACCACCAGCAGGCGCGTGCGACCGCGCCACAGACGGTTGAGCAGTGCGCCGTCCTCGGCCAGCCAGGCGAATTCCTCGGCACACAGCTTGACCACGTCTGCCAGGTGCAGCGCCGGCCATACCGAGGGACGCGGGTTCGACTCCCGCGGCCACAGCGCCGGGCGCAGGTTGAGGTCGAAGCTGACCAGCGCGCCGGCGGCCTGCGCGCGGCGCATGCCTTCGCGGGTGGCTTCGGCGAGGTCGGGGTCGGTCATGCTGTTGGAACAGACGTGGAAGACCGCCGCATCATCGAACGCCTGCGCACGGAAGTGCTGCGGCCGGAACAGCAGGTCCGCCGAGGGCGGGCGATAGAAGTTGAAGCTGCGCTCGCCGCGGGCGTCCAGGCTGACGAACGCCAGCGCGGTGTTGGCTTCGTCGGTGCGTGCCACGTCGGCCACGCCCACGCCGGCGCGCTGGAGGCTGTCGAGCAGGAAGTCGCCGAACGGGTCGCACGCGAGCATCCCGGCGAAGCGCGCCACGCCGCCCAGGCGCGCCACCGCCACCGCCACGTTGGCCGGCGCGCCGCCGGCGAAGGGCACGAACGCGCGCGGGAAGCCGGTCGCGCCAGCGCCCTCGGCGTGGAAGTCGATCAGCGCCTCGCCGAAGCAGAGGATGGGACGGTTCATCGGCCCTCCAGCGGCGCGCCGACGATCCGCGAACCGCGCAGGCCGTAGAACACGATGTAGGCATAGCACACGGCCGGCAGGACGAAGGCCGCCTGCACGCCGATCGCGTCAGCCAGGGCGCCCTGTGCGAAGGGAATCACCGCGCCGCCGACGATCGCCATGATCAGCAAACTCGACGCTTTCTCGGTGAGCGGCCCCAACCGCTCGATGCCCAGCGTGAAGATGGTCGGGAACATGATCGAGTTGAACAGGCCGATCGCCACGATGCTCCAGGTGGCGGTCATGCCGGCGGTGCTCATGGTGACCGCCAGCAGCACGATATTGACCGCGGCGAACAGTGCCAGCAGCGCGCGCGGCGAGTAGCGGGTCATCAGCCAGGAGCCGGCGAAGCGGCCGATCATCGCGCCCAGCCAGTAGTAGGACACGTAGGTCGCGGCCGTGGTCTCGGGCATGTTGCCGATGCGCGGCAGCGACAGGTAGTTGACCATGAAGCTGCCGATCGCCACTTCCGCGCCGACGTAGCAGAAGATCGCGATCACGCCGAACAGCACGTGCGGGATGCGCAGCGCGTCGAGCAGCGTGTGGTGCCCGCGGTCGGCCTGCTCGGTGGCTTCCTCCAGCGCCGGCAGGCGGAACAGGTACACCAGCACGGCCAGCACGAACAGCGCGATGGCCAGCCCAAGGTAGGGGCCCTGCACGGCCTGCGCTTCCTGCGCCCGGTAGACCAGTTGCTCGGCGGGCGAGAGCTGGGCGACTTCGAGCGAGCTTTTCACGGCGACGGCAAGGATGAGCAGGCCGCCGAAGTGGGGTGCCAGGAACGTGCCGAACGAATTGAGCGCCTGCGCCAGCGTGAGGCGGCTGGAGCTGGTGCGCGCCGGTCCGAGCAGCGCCACGTAAGGGTTGGCGGCCACCTGCAGCACGGTGATGCCGGTGGCCAGCACGAACAATGCGCCGAGAAAGGCGGGGTAGGAGTGCAGCCCCGCCGCCGGCCAGAAGCCGGCGGCGCCGAGCCCGGCGATCGCCAGTCCCGCGACGATGCCGAGCTTGTAGCCCAGGTGCGCCACCAGCCGGCCGGCGGGCAGCGACATGAGGAAGTACGCGCCGAAGAAGGTGAACTGCACCAGCATCGCCTGCTTGTAGTTCAGCTCGAACAGCGCCTTCAGGTGCGGAATGAGGATGTCGTTGAGGCAGGTGAGGAAGCCCCACATGAAGAAGATCGTGGTGACCACCGCGAGTGCTGCCGGATAGGTGGTGTAGCGCTCGCGCGGCCCGTCGGCAGGGGGGGCGGGCGACCGGTTGGGAGCTTGCGTGATGGCCATGGGGGACTCCTTCGGTCCGGTCAGGCGAGGGGCGGACAACTGCTGGTGCGGATCACCAACTTGACCGGCGCGACGATGCGCCGTGCTTCGGCTTCCGGATCGCGCAGGCGTTCGAGCAGCATCTGCGCGGCCTGGCGCCCGCGCGCGCGCGGCGCGGCGGCGAGCGTGGTGAGTGACGGGGTGGCAAGCGCGGCCTCGGCGATGTCGTCGAAGCCGGTCAATGCGAAATCCCGCCCCGGCGCCAGCCCGCGCTCGGCCAGGCCGTGCATCAGGCCCAGCGCCACCGCGTCGTTGTAGCAGACCGCCGCGGTGGGCGCGGGATCGGCCTTGAACAGCGCCTCGGCGCAGCGGGCCGCATCCAGGCGGGTGGGCAGGCACTCGACCTCCCAGTGCGACGCCATCGGGAAACCGGCGGCCTTCATCGCCTCGCGATAGCCTGCGCGGCGCTGGCGGCAGGACGAGGAATCCCCGTGGCCGCCGAAGAAGGCGATGCGCCGGTGGCCCTGCGCAATCAGGTGCGCGGTGGCCTCGCGCGCGCCCTGCTGGTTGTCCAGCGCCAGCGAATCCCAGTGCGCGTATTCGGGCTGCTCGCCACTGAGTTCGCGATTGAACACCAGCAGCGGCGTGCGCGCGCCGACCGCGGCCAGCACCTGGCTGGCATCGCTGCCCTCGGCGGGCGAGAGGATGATGCCGCCGGGGCCGTGCTCGATCAGCGAGCCGAGCACGGCCTGTTCGCGCTTGGGCGACTCGCTGGACGAACCCAGCAGGGTGACCATGCCCGCCTCGCCCACCACATCGTCCACGCCCGCGGCGAACTCCGCGAAGAACGGGTTGGCCAGCTCGTTGATCACCAGCGCGATCGACGAGGAGGTGCGCCGGCGCAGGTTGGCAGCAGCGCGGTTGTAGACGTAGCCTTGGCGGCGCAGTTCTTCCTCGACGCGGGCGCGGGTGTCCTTGTTGACCAGGGGGCTGTCGCGCAGCACCAGCGATACGGTGGCGCGCGAGACGCCGCAGGCCGCGGCGATGTCGCGCACGGTAACCTTGCGGCCGAGCGGGGTGTTGCTTTCCATTGGGCACCCGGTGGAAAAGACGGTTTGGAACGATCCAAATCTAGCTGATCCTGAGCAAACCGGCTTCACGCAGCGCAACATGCGCCGCGGGCGACGCGCTGCTAGCGTACGCATTTGGAACGATCCAAATGGAGCCTCCGATGGCCGTCCGCCTGTCCTGCCTTGCCTTCGCCCTGGCCCTTGCACCCGGCCTTGCCCTTGCGGCCGCCGGCCACGCGGGCGAAGTCGACCCGCGCATCGGCACCGGCGGCGACGGCCACACGTTTCCCGGCGCCACGGTGCCCTTCGGCATGATCCAGCTCTCGCCGGACACGGCGATGCCGGACTTCAAGCACGCCTACAAGTGGGCGGCCGGCTACCAGTACGGCGACGACAGCATCCTGGGCTTCTCGCACACGCACTTCTCCGGCTCGGGCCACTCGGACCTGGGCGACGTGCTGGTGATGCCCATCGCGGGCGAGGTGAGGCTGGAGCCGGGCGATCCGGCCAAGCCGGGCAGTGGTTACCGCTCGCGCTTCGACCATGCCACGGAAGTCGCGCAGGCCGGCTACTACGCCGTGACCCTGGCCGATTACGGCATCCGTGCGGAACTCACCGCCGGACGCCGCGTGGGCTGGCACCGCTACACCTTTCCGAAGGGCAAGAGCGCGCACCTGCTGCTGGACCTGCGCCCGAGCATCTACGACTACCCGGGCAAGGTGCTGTGGTCGCGCCTGCAGGTGCACGACGACGGGACGGTCACCGGTTGCCGCACCACCCGTGGCTGGGCGCCGGGGCGCGAGCTGTGCTTCGCCATGCGCTTCAACCAGCCGATCACCGCGCGCACGCTGTACGACCGCGAAAACGACGTGGTCTACAAGGGCTTCAAGGGTCCGGGCAACCAGCCGGTCGACCGCGATGCGCAGAACGGCCGCGCGCTGGTCGGCGTGTTCGACTTCGGCAGGCTCGCCAGGCCGCTGGAAGTGAAGGTGGCGATCTCGCCGGTCAGCGCCGCCAATGCCGTGGCGAACCTCGACGTGGACGGCAAGGGATGGGATTTCGACGCCCGCCGCGCGCAGGCGAAGGCGGCCTGGGACAAGGCGCTGGCGGTGATCGACATCGATGCATCGGCCATCGTGCGGAAACAGTTCTATACGGCGCTCTACCACGCCATGCTCTCGCCCACGCTGAGCATGGACGCCAACGGCCAGTACCGCGGGCCTGACCACGCCGTGCACCAGGCCGACGGCTACGAGTTCTACTCGACCTGGTCGTTGTGGGACGTCTACCGCGCGCAGCAGCCGCTGATGGTGTTGCTCAACCCCGAGCGCAGCACCGACTTCATCCGCTCGCTGATCGCCGCGCGCGAGGCGAGTCCGTTCGGCATCCTGCCGGTGTGGGCGTACCAGGGCCTGGAGACCTGGTGCATGATCGGCTACCACGCCGTGCCGGTGATCGCCGACGCCTGGATCAAGGGCGTTCGCGGCTTCGACGCCGGCAAGGCGCTCGATGCGATGGTCGCCAGTGCCACGTACGGGCCCTACGGTGACCTGGCCGACTACATGAAGCTCGGCTACGTGCCGATCGACAAGGAACCCGAAGGCGCCTCCAAGACGCTCGAATACGCTTACGACGACTGGTCGCTGGCGCAGATGGCCAAGGCCATGGGGCGCAGCGACGTCGCCGCCACCTTCGAAAAGCGCGCCGGCAACTGGAAGAATGCGTGGGATCCCAAGACCGGCTTCATGCGCGCACGGCTGTCCAACGGGACCTTCCGCGCGCCGTTCGACCCTGCGGCCGCGGGCTACGGCACTGACTACACCGAGGGCAACGCCTACCAGTATTCCTGGTACGTCCCGCAGGACGTGCCCGGGCTGATCGAAGCAATGGGCGGAGACGCGAAGTTCATCCAGCGACTGGACGAGGTGTTCGACGCAAAGATCGACCCGGCCCACTTCAAGCACGTGGAGGACATCACCGGCCTGATCGGCTGGTACGCCCACGGCAACGAGCCCAGCCACCACATCGCCTACCTGTACGATTACGCCGGCGCGCCGTGGAAGACGCAGCAGCGGCTCAAGCAGATCATGGACAGCCAGTACGCCGCGCGGCCGGACGGCCTCTCGGGTAACGACGACCTCGGCCAGATGTCGGCCTGGTATGTGTTCACCGCGATGGGTTTCTATCCGGTGACGCCCGCCAGCGACGTCTACGCCATCGGCAGGCCGTTCGTGGAGCGGGCCTCGCTGCACCTGACCAACGGCAGGGATTTCACGATCAGCGCCGCGCCGCTGGATGATGCGCACCCCTACGTCGGCGAGATCACGCTCAACGGCAAGCCGCTGGCCAAACCGTTCCTGCACCACGGGCAGATCCTCGCCGGCGGCGAGCTGCACTTCCGCATGCAGGCGCAGCCGGCGCGATGACGCTGGTTGAACCCTCTTCCCGGAGCGGAGAGGGAGCAGCGCGGTGTGCGGGCCAGGCGCCTCGGGGCGCGCGCTGTTGAACCTTTTCCCTCCGGGGGGAGGGGGCGGTCGCACGCCAGCCATCACCCGCCCCTAACGCGCCGTAGGCTTTCATTGCACGTTTACCGGCCGAGGGGCGATAGGCCGTAAGCTCCGCTGGTCCGACGCGCCGTGAGGAATCCTCTCCGCATGCCCAGCCGCCATCGCGCCCTGTTGCCCGAGCTCCGCCGCGGTCTGCACCGCTGGCGGGTACCGCGCTGGCGCATGGCCGGGCTGCTGTGCGCGGTGCTGGTGATCGTGCTGTTGCCTTACCTGGCCACCCGCACCAGCCACGACGATGCGATGGAAGCGGGGCAACTGGTCACGCATTCCTCCGAGGTCAAGTCGCTCACTTACCGCATTGCCTACGTCACCCGCAGCAGCGAGGCGGCGATCTTCCGCCTGCTCGAGGGTGCCCGCGAACCGGGCCTGGTCGACAAGGCGCGCCAGGCCGGCAACGACGTACCCGCGCTGCTCGGGCAGTTGAGCGACATGACCCGCGACAACCCCACCCAGCAGGCGGCGATCGGCTCGCTGGGCAACGTGGTGAACGGGCGGCTGGCGTTGCTGGAGCAGGCGCTCACGCGGATCCAGCAGGGCGACCGCGCCGGCGCAGTGGCGGCGCTGCATGACGCCGGCACGCTGTTTCCGATGGACGGGCAGATCGACACCGTGGTGCGTAACGAAGGCACGGTGTTGATGGAACGTCGCGCGCACGCCCGGCGCAGTGCCTTCGAAAGTGCGCTGGTGCTGACCATCACCTCGATCGCACAGGTGGTGTTGCTTTCGATCATCGTGTTCGTCTCCGAACGCCAGATTGCCCGCCGCATGCGCGCCGAGACGCGCGAGGGCCAAGCCGTGCGCCGGGCACAGATGATCGTGCAGGCGGTGCGCGAGCCGATCGCACTGCTCAATGCGCAGCTGTGCACGCTGTTGGTGAACACCGCCTTCAGCGAGTTGTACGGCCTGCCGCAGGAGGAACAACGCGAGCTGCGCCCGCTCCAGGAAGTGGGCGAGGGCGCCTGGACCGATGGCGCGCTGCTGCAGCGCCTGCGCGACGTGCTGCTGCATGACCGCGAACTGTGGGACTACGAACTGGTGCAGCGTACCGTGGGCGGGATCGACCGCCACGTCATGGTCAACGCCCGCCGCCTGCAGCAGCATGAGGGCGAGCAGCCGGTGTTGCTGCTCACCGTCAGCGACGTCACCGCGCGCGCACTGGTCGAACAGCAGGTGAAAGAACTCAACCGCCAGCTCGAAGGCAAGGTCGCGCAGATCTCCGACGTCAATCGCGAACTGGAGGCCTTCAGCTACTCGGTCTCGCACGACCTGCGCGCGCCGCTGCGCCACATCGCCGGCTTCACCGGCAAGCTCAAGCGCCACATGGACGAGCACCTGGATGAGACCTCCGCCCACTACCTGGACGTGATCTCCACCTCCGCCACGCGCATGGCGCAGCTGATCGACGATCTGCTGGTGTTTTCGCGCCTGGGCCGCGGCGCACTCCGGTTGCAGGCGGTGGACATGCAGTCGCTGGTCGACGAGGCGCGCGCGCTGGCCGAGTCCGAAGCGGCCGATCGGACCATCGAGTGGACCATCGGGCCGTTGCCGATCGTGATCGGCGACGAGAACATGCTGCGCACCGTCTGGCAGAACCTGATCGGCAACGCGGTCAAGTACACCGGCCGGCGCGAGGTGGCGAAGATCGCCATCGACATGAACCGTGACCGCGATGGTGAATACGTCTTCACGGTGGCCGACAACGGCGCGGGTTTCAATATGGAGTACGCCGGCAAGCTGTTCGGCGTGTTCCAGCGCTTGCACCGTGCCTCCGAATTCCCCGGCAACGGCATCGGACTGGCCAACGTGCGCCGCATCGTCGCGCGCCACGGCGGCCGGGTTTGGGCCGAAGCCGAACCGGACCGCGGCGCAAGCTTCCACTTCTCGCTGCCGGCCACTGAACTGGCCGAAGCGCGCACCACGAGGCTTTCGTCATGAACAACCGCCACCTGGGTCCCGTGCTGCTGGTCGAAGACAGCCTGGCCGACGCGGAGATGGCCATGGACGGGCTGCGCGAGGCCAACCTGGCCAATCCGGTGGTGCACGTGGAAGACGGCGTCGACTGCCTGGACTACCTGCAATGCCGAGGCCCCTGGCAGGGGCGCGAGGATATTGATCCGTCCGTGATCCTGCTCGACATCAAGATGCCGCGCATGAACGGGTTGGAAGTGCTGACCCGGCTGCGCGCGGACGAGCGGTGGCGGCTGATCCCGGTGGTGATCCTGTCCTCCTCGCGCGAGGAAAGCGACCTGGCGCGCAGCTGGGACCTGGGCGTGAACGCCTACGTGATCAAGCCGGTGGACGTGGACCAGTTCTTCGAGGCGGTGCGGACGTTGGGCCGCTTCTGGGCCGTGCTCAACCAGTTGCCGGAGCACGAATGACTTTGGGTGCTGGACGACGGAACGAAACAGGAGCGCAATAGACTGCATGCCCAACGCCACCACACGCCCGCTGCCCACCATTCGCATCCTGCAGGTCGAGGACGACCCGATCGATGCGGAGCTGATCCAGGCGGAACTCGACGCGGACGGAATCGACTATCAGGTGCGGCTGGTCGACGACGAGGCCGGCTACATCGCCTGCCTCGAGGAGTTCCACCCGGACATCGTGCTGTCGGACCTGAGCCTGCCCGGCTTCTCCGGCCAGCGCGCGCTGGAGCTGCTTCGGCAGCATGACGGGGATCTGCCCTTCATCTACGTCTCGGCCACGCTGGGTGAGGAGGCCGCGGTCGAGGCACTGCGCAACGGCGCCACGGACTACATCCTCAAGCAGAATCCCACGCGGCTGGCCAGCGCCGTGCGCCGTGCGCTGGCCGAGGCCGAGGCCGTGCGGGCCAAGCGCCGCGCCGAGGCAGAGCTGATCCGTGCGCAGCGCTTCGAGAGCCTGGCCATGCTCGCCGGCGGCCTGAGCCACGACCTGCGCAACCTGTTGCAACCGCTGCTGCTGGCCGGCGACAGCCTGCAGGACTACCAGGACGACCCGCGCCTGGGGCGCCTGGGCGCGCTGGTGCGCGACTGCGGTCGGCGTGGTCTGCAGATGGTTCAGTCGATGCTCTCCTTCGCCCGCGGCGCGCGGCGCGCCGAGCAGGTGCGCGTGGGCGCGCTGATGGATGCACTGGGCCTGCTGCTGCGCGGCAGCGTGCCGCGTGCGGTGGAAATGGACCTCGTGATCGATGATCGCGAACTGGCTTTCGAAGGCAACCACACCGAACTGCAGCAGGCCTTGCTCAATCTCTGTCTCAACGCGATCCAGGCCATGGGCGAGGCCGGGGGCAATCTGCGCATCGAAGCGTGCGAGTGCGAGTTGGCCGAGGACTTCTTCCTGCAAGGCGAGCAACCGCATCCAGGCCGCTACCTGCGGCTGACCGTCGCCGACACCGGGCCGGGCATGTCGCCGGAGGTACGCGAGCATCTGTTCGAGCCGTTCTTCACCACCAAGGAAAGCGGCACCGGCCTGGGCCTGCTCTCTTGCCAGCGGATCGTCGCCGGGCACAACGGCGTCATGCGCCTGGACAGCGAACCGGGCAAAGGCACCGCTTTCCACCTCTACATCCCGATCGCGGAACCGGATGTCGAGGCGGCGGTACAGGAGGAGCAGGGCGAAAGCCTGATGGGCGAGGCCGAGCGCGTGCTGGTCGTCGTGGAGGAGGCCGGTCCGCTGTCGTTGCTGGTCGACATCCTCGACGGCTACGGCTACCAGCCGCACGCCAGCCAGAGCGGCACCGCGGCGCTGCAGTGGATCGAGGCCCACGGCGTGCCCGACCTCGTGGTGATGGATGCGGACATGAACCTGTTCACCGGCGTGCGCACGTTGGCGGCGCTGATCGAGCACGGCTATCGGCGCTCGGTGCTGCTGCTGGCGCGGCCCGAGGCGCCGCCGGATCTGGAGGAGTTGCCCAGGCTGGACCGGCTGTACCTGGTCGACAAGCCGATCAACACGCAACAACTGCTGCGGACGATGCGGCAGGCGCTGGGCGGGCAGGAGACGGAGGCGAGCGAATAGCCGCCTCTCCCCCAGGCCACCGGGGGTGAGGGGGCGGCATTGTTTTATGGGGTACCGGCGGGAAGCACATTCCCCGCGAGCGCCGGCCCCTCACCCCAACCCTCTCCGCGGAGGGGAGAGGGAGCCAAGTGCGGCGCTCGCGCCGGCACCACCTAACCCGCCAAGTGCCTCCCTTGCCTCATCTCCCGAGCGCCCGCGGTAAAGCGGCGGCAGCTCCTCTAAGAGCAAGAGGCCTACCAAACAGGGCGCACAGGCACCTAGCTTTTTAGCTACCCGGTACTTAGCCAGGCCATTTCTTTGGTTACTTTCTTTGGGCCCGCAAAGAAAGTGACCCGAGCGCCGGCAGGCGATCGGAAGCCCGCCGCAGGCGAGCCCAGTCGCGGAGAGGCCGCGCAAGAACGACAAGCAAGGCAGCGCTCCTGCAGACAGCCCCGCGAGCCCCGGCCCCTCACCCCAGCCCTCTCCCCGGAGGGGAGAGGGAGCAGAGTGCGGCGGACGGGCACAATCGCGCGTTCTTCCCGCTTCAGCTCCCGAGCGCCGGCAGGCGATCGGAAGCCCGCCGCAGGCGAGCCCAGTCGCGGAGAGGCCGCCCAAGAACGACAAACAAGCGAACAGCTACGGCGGGCATTCCCGCGAGCCCCTCGTCCTCACCCAGTCCTCCCCAGAGGAAAAAGCCGCAAAAAGCGTCAGTCGATGCCCAGCTTCTTGAGCTTGTAACGCAACGCGCGGAAGGTGATGCCAAGCTTCTTCGCCGCCGCCGTCTTGTTGTAGCGCGACTCTTCCAGCGCCTTGATGATCGCCGTGCGTTCGAGATTGCTGATGTAGTCGTCCAGCGGCACGCCGCTCCCCGGCCCGGTCGCATGTGGCACCGCCGGTTGCGCGGCGACCGCGGCGCCCGGTTGCGGCGCGTGCATGGCGGCATGCGCGGCATTCATCGGTTCGGGCTGGCGCAACGGCCGTTGCGGCAGCATGAGGTCATCGGCGCCGATGATGTCGCCATCGCACATCGCCATGGCGCGCTCGAGGATGTTTTCCAGCTCGCGCACGTTGCCGGGAAAGTCGTATTCCTCCAGCGCCTGCTGCGCATCCGGCTTCAGCCGGCCGGGTGTGCCGCCACTCTTGGCGGCCAGCGAGCGCAGGATGAAGGAGGCCAGCTGCGGCACGTCACCGCGGCGCTCGCGCAGCGGCGGCACGCGCAGTTCGATCACGTTGATGCGGTAGAACAGGTCCTGGCGGAACTGGCCCTGTTCGACCAGCCGGGCGAGATCCTTGTGGGTAGCCGAGAGGATGCGCACGTCCACCGGCACTTCCTCGCGCGCACCGATCGGACGCACCGCCTTTTCCTGGATCGCGCGCAGCAGCTTGACCTGCATGTGCAGCGGCAGTTCGGCCACCTCGTCCAGGAACAGCGTGCCGCCATGGGCGGCCTGGAACAGGCCTTCCTTGTCGGCGCCGGCGCCGGTGAAGCTGCCCTTCTTGTGGCCGAAGAACTCGCTTTCCATCAGCTCCGAGGGGATCGCGCCGCAGTTGACCGGCACGAACGGCCCGTTGGCGCGCGGGCCCTGCTCGTGGATCAGCCGCGCGACCAACTCCTTGCCCACACCCGATTCGCCGGCGATATAGACCGGCGCCTGGTTACGCGCGAGCTTGGCGATGGTGGCGCGCACCTGCTGCATTGCCGGCGAGTCGCCGACCAGCCGCCCGGCCGCGCCGGTGGAGGCGGCGCCGCCACCGCTCTTGCGTTCCTCGGCCAGTTGCAGCGCGGTGCGTACCAACCGGCGCAGCATCTGGATGTCGACCGGCTTGGAGACGAAGTCGAAGGCGCCTGCCTTGAGCGCGTTCACCGCCGCGTCGACGTTGCCGTAGGCGGTGATCATCGCCACCGGCGTGTCCGGGTGGGTGGCAGCGATCAGCTCGATCACCTCGTGGCCCGTGCCGTCGGGCAGGCGCATGTCGGTGAAGCACAGATCGTAGCTGCGTTCGCCCAGCGCCCGGCGGGCCTCGGCCACGGTGCCCACCGCCTCCACCTGGAGGTCCATGCGACCGAGCGTGATGGTGAGCAGCTCGCGGATGTCGCGTTCGTCGTCGATGACCAGGACGGTCTGTGCGGACATGGTTCTCTTCGTCAGGCGGTAACAACGAAAGGGTATAGCAGTTTGGCGGTTCTGTGCTCTGCTCCGGGGCAGGAAATGGCGTGATTACGCGCTTCACGCCTTTGCTCCCTCATCCCTTCGAGGAGAGGGTGGGGTGAGGGGCCGGGCTCGCCTGGAACTACGGCTGGCTCGGTAACGCCGGGGAGAAGATCGCGAAAGCCGGCTTCAGCTTTTCTCTGGCGGGGGGCTGGATTAATTTTCCCGCGAGCCCCGGCCCCTCACCCCAGCCCTCTCCCCGGAGGGGAGAGGGAGCAAGCTTAGGCCGCATCCCCGCCGTCGGCCGGGTGCCTTGCCGGCGGCGTGAGGGTCAACCGGAAGCAACTGCCGCCGCCGGCCACGCGCACGTATTCGAGCGAGGCCTGGTTGGCTTCGCTCATCTGCCTGGCCAGGTACAGGCCCAGCCCGGTGCCGTACTCGTGCGTGGTGTAGAACGGCTCGAAGATCTGTGCCGCCACCTTCGGCGCGATGCCCGGGCCGCGGTCGATCACTTCCAGGATGGGCACGCTGTGTTCGCCCTGGCGCACCACCACCATCACCCGCGCCGGTTCACCGGGCATGCGGCCGTAGCGCAGGGCGTTCTGCACCAGGTTCCACATCACCTGCTGCAACTGCTGCGGATCGGCCACCGCGGCCACCGGCACGGACCCGGTGATCACGCGCAGCGAGTCGCCGCCAATGTCGTTGCCCTGCTTGTATTCCTCCACGAACCCGTGGGCCCAGCGACCCAGGTCCAGGGTTTCCGGACGCGAGCGCTCCCGCCGCGAGAGCTGCAGGATGTTCTCGATGATCTCGTTCAACCGTACGCAATGGTTGTTGATGATCTCCACCATGCGCGCGTCGCTGGAGGTAAGTTCCTTGGATTCGGCCAGCAGCTGCGCCGAGTAGCGGATCGCCGCCAGCGGGTTGCGGATCTCGTGCGCGATCGAGGCGGACAACCGCCCCAACGAGCTCAGGGTCAGCTCTTCCGCACGGCGCGAGAGCAGCGAGGTGTCGTCCAGGAAGATCAGTACGTGCGAGTCGTCGTTGGGTGCCAGGCGGGTAAAGCGCGGCACCACTTCCGGCACACCGTCGGCCAGCTGCGTGGCGGTCTCGTCCAGCTTGCCGGAGGTCATCCAGTGGTACAGGCGGCGCGAGAGCTCCGGCGCCAGCTTGCCCAGGTCGCGCTGGTCGGCCGGCGGATTGCCCAGCAGCATCCAGGCCGACTCGTTCAACTGGTGGATGCGGTTGGCATCGTCCACCAGCAGCACGCCGGTCTTCATGCGCCGGATGATCAGCTCGTTGACCTGGGACAGGTTGGCCAGGTCCAGGCTGCGTTGCTCGGCCAGTGCCTCGGTGGCGCGCAACTGGCGTCCCAGCACGTGGCAGAGCGTGGTGGTGGCGAAGTACGCCACGCCCAGCAGGCCCGATTCGAGCAGATCGCCGTCGCCCGGGGCCTGCACGATCAGCGTGTGCCCGAGCATGCCCAGCGTGGCCAGCGCGGCGAAGAAACACGAAAGCCGCAGCGGCAACACCAGTGCGCCGGTGGAAAGGTTCACCGCCAGCATCATCGCGATGCCGATGCGCGCCTCGTGGATCAGCCAGGCCGCCAGCACCGCCACCATGATGTCCACCACTAGCGCGCCGGAGACCACCAGTCGTGCGTTGGCCATCGCGTTGCGGGTCTGCACCAGCATGCCCAGCGCGAACAACAGGTAGACCCCGATCACCACGTAGGCCAGCACCGGCTGGTCAACGGTCGGCCAGGTCAGCCGGGGCGAGCTGAGCGCCAGGCCCGTGTAGACCAGCGCCTGGGCCAGCCGGAAGTAGTTGAGGAAGAACAGTTCGTGGCGGATTGCCATCGCCGCCGGGCGGGCGGGCTGGAAAACGGGCGGTTCGGCGGTAGGTATCGTGGAAGGCACGTTGACGGCTTCGACGCGGCGTTCGTCCGAGTATAGACAGGCCGGCGCGCGCCGCCAGCATCGCGGCGCACGGATGGGCCGGCACGGGCGGCACTTTCCATGAAGGCCGCCTTTGCGCGAAAATGCCCGGCCGTATTGCGCGATTCGTGCCCGGTTGACTCCAGGCAGCGCGCACTGCACGCCGGCAGCGTGCTGAAAGCCGCCGTCCGACCTCTCCCGCGTCCACGCTGCCTTAGCGCGCGTGCGGCCCGATACGTTTTCCAAGTTCGCTCGAGGTATAGGAATGAATTTCCACGAGTACCAGGCCAAAGAGCTGTTCGCGCAGTACGGAATTACCGTGCCGCCGGGCAAGGTTGCCAACTCCCCCGACGCTGCCGTCGACGCCGCCAAGGCGCTCGGTGGCTCGCAGTGGATGGTCAAGGCGCAGATCCACGCAGGCGGCCGTGGCAAGGCCGGTGGCGTCAAGTTCTGCAAGAGCCTCGACGACGTGCGCGCTGCCGCCAAGGGCATGCTGGGCACGAACATGGCGACCTACCAGTCCGCCGGCCGCGCGCTGCCGGTCAACCTGGTGCTGGTGACCGATGCCACCAACATCGCCAAGGAGCTTTACCTCTCGGTGCTGGTGGACCGCGACTCGAAGGCGATTTCCTTCATTGCCTCCAAGCACGGCGGCGTGGACATCGAGCAGGTCGCCCGCGACACGCCCGAAGACATCCACACGATCGTCGTTGATTTCGTCGAGGGGTTGCAGCCCTACCAGTGCCGCAACCTCGGCTTCGCGATGGATCTCAACGCCAAGCAGGTCAACCAGCTGACCAAGATCATGCTGGGCCTGTACAAGCTGTTCAACGAGAAGGACCTGTCGCTGGTCGAGCTCAACCCGCTGGCGATCCTCGAGGACGGCAACCTGGCCGCGCTCGACGGCAAGGTCAACTCCGACGACAACGCCGACTTCCGCCATCCCGAGCTGGTCGCCATGCGCGACCTGACCCAGGAAGACCAGGCCGAAGCGGCTGCCGTGCAGCACAACCTCAACTACGTGACCATGGACGGCTCGATCGGCTGCATGGTCAACGGCGCGGGCCTGGCGATGGCCACCATGGACGTGATCAAGCTGGCGGGCGGCGAGCCGGCCAACTTCCTCGACGTCGGCGGCGGCGCGACCAAGGAGCGCGTGACCGAGGCGTTCAAGCTGATCCTCTCCTCCGACAAGGTGAAGGCCATCCTGGTCAACATCTTCGGCGGCATCGTGCGCTGCGACCTGATCGCCGAGGGCATCATCGCCGCCGTGAAGGAAGTGGGCCTGACCATCCCGGTGGTCGTGCGCCTGCAGGGCACCAACGTGGAGAAGGGCCGCGAACTGCTGGCCAACTCCGGCCTGGCGATCACGCCGGCCGACGATCTCAACGACGCGGCGCAGAAAGCCGTGGCCGCCGCGAAGTGAGGAGCGAGAAAGCATGAGCGTTCTGGTCAACAAGAACACCAAGGTGCTGGTGCAGGGCTTCACCGGCCAGCAGGGCACCTTCCACGCCGAGCAGGCGATCGACTACGGCACCAAGATCGTCGGCGGCGTGACCCCAGGCAAGGGCGGCAGCCAGCACATCGGCCTGCCGGTCTTCAATTCGATGGACGAGGCGGTCGCAGAGACCGGCGCGGACGCGTCGGTGATCTTCGTGCCGCCGCCGTTCGCGGCCGATTCGATCATGGAAGCGATCGATGCGGGCATCCGCGTGATCGTGGCGATCACCGAGGGCATCCCGGTGCTGGACATGCTGCGCGTGAAGAACGTGCTGGCGCAGCATCCGGAGACCGTGCTGATCGGGCCGAACTGCCCAGGCGTCATCACCCCGGGCGAGTGCAAGATCGGCATCATGCCGGGCCACATCCACAAGCCGGGCAAGGTCGGCATCGTGTCGCGTTCGGGCACGCTCACCTATGAAGCGGTGTTCCAGACCACCAACGAGGGCCTGGGCCAGTCCACCTGCATCGGCATTGGCGGCGACCCGATCAACGGCCTGAACTTCATCGACTGCCTGAAGCTGTTCCAGGACGATCCGCAGACCGAAGGCATCATCATGGTCGGCGAGATCGGCGGCAGCGCCGAGGAAGACGCCGCCGAGTTCATCGGCGAGTACGTGACCAAGCCGGTGGTGTCGTTCATCGCCGGCGCGTCGGCCCCGGCCGGCAAGCGCATGGGTCACGCCGGCGCGATCATCTCCGGCGGCAAGGGCACCGCGGCGGCGAAGTTCGCGGCGCTGGAGAAGGCGGGCGTGACGACCGTGAAGTCGCCGGCCGACCTGGGCAAGACGCTGGCGAAGTTGATGAAGTAAGCGCGCGATTCTGCGCACGACAAAAGGCCACGCGAGAGCGTGGCCTTTTTTTGTCTCTCTCCGTTCCGGAGAGAGGGGCGAAGAGCCGGGGCTCGCTGGAGGGCACCATGGCAGCGAGGCGTCCTTGATGCCTCCCCGCAAGGCTTCCCCATCCGCCCTTCGGGCACCTTCCCCCGCAGGCGGGGGAAGGATCGGGACGGCGCGTCTGGCACGAGCATGCGGAGAAGCCGGCACGGCATGGTTGTGATCCTTCCCCCGCGGGCGGGGAAGGATCGGATGGCGCCTCTGGCGCGAGCATGCGGAGAAGCCGGCATGGCATGGTTGTGATCCTTCCCCCGCTTCACGGGGGAAGGTGCCCGAAGGGCGGATGGGGGAAGCCTGCCTCAGCCCCGGCTTTTCGAGCCTCTCACACCCCTCGCTTATCATGTGCGCCTCCCACCACCGCGCCCCCAGATGACCACCCAACTCCGCCTCGCCCTGGCCCAGTTCGACTTCCCCGTCGGCGCCGTCGCTGCCAACACCACGAAGATCCGCGAACTGATGACCCAGGCGCACGCCGGCGGTGCGGACCTGGTGGTGTTCCCGGAGTTGGCAATCAGCGGCTACCCGCCCGAGGACCTGCTGATCCGCCCGAGCTTCCTGCAGGCCTGCAACGAGGCGATCGTCACGCTGGCGCACGGCACCAACGGCCTCGCTGCGCTGGTCGGCTTCCCGCACAGCGAGGGCGAGGTCTACAACGCCGCCGCATTGCTGCGCGAAGGCCGCATCGAATGCGTCGCGCACAAGCAGGCGCTGCCCAATTACGGCGTGTTCGACGACAAGCGCTACTTCCGCCCGGGCCACGCCAGCGCCACCGGCATGGTCAACGGCGTGCGCGTGGGCTTCCTCGTCTGCGAGGACATCTGGGAGCCTGAGCCGGCCGCGCAGGCCGCGCGCTCCGGTGCCGAGCTGATCGTGGTAATCAACGCCTCGCCGTGGGACGACGCCAAGCAGGCCACGCGCGAGGCATTGCTCACCGCGCGTGCGAAGGAGACCGGCTGCGCCATCGTCTATCTGAACCTGGTCGGCGGCCAGGACGAAGTGGTGTACGACGGCGCATCCATGCTGGTCAACGGTGACGGCACGATCGCCGCGCGCGCGCCTGCCTTCGTCGACGCGTTGCTGTGGGCCACCTTCGAGCCGTCCACACGCACGCTGAGCGCCGAGGGCTGGCCGGTCGCCGCCGACACCCGCCCGGAGGCGACCCTGTACGCCGCGCTCGTTCGCGGCATCCGCGACTACATCGACAAGAACGGCTTCCCCGGCGTGTTGCTGGGCCTTTCCGGCGGCATCGACTCGGCGCTGACCCTGGCGCTCGCGGTCGACGCGTTGGGCGCCGAACGCGTCACCGCGGTGATGCTACCCACCCGCTACACCTCGAAACTGTCGCTGGATGGCGCGCGCGACCAGGCCGAGCGCCTGGGTGTGGCCTACCACGTGATCGACATCGAGCCGACCTACCGGAGTTTCGTCGCCGCGCTGGCGCCCGCCTTCGCCGGCAAGGCCGCCGACACCACCGAGGAAAACCTGCAGTCGCGCACCCGCGGCGTGATGCTCATGGCCCTGTCCAACAAGCACCACCACCTGCTGCTTGCCACCGGCAACAAGAGCGAAATGGCGGTCGGTTACGCCACCCTCTATGGCGACATGTGCGGCGCCTATGCTCCGCTCAAGGACGTTTACAAAACCGTGGTGTACCGGCTCTCGCGCTGGCGCAACGAGGCCGGCTGCGTGATCCCGCCGGCAGTGATCGACCGCCCGCCCTCGGCCGAGCTGCGCGAGGACCAGACCGACCAGGATTCGCTGCCGCCCTACGACGTGCTCGACGCCATCCTGCAGCGCTTCATCGAGGACGAGCAATCGCAGGCCGAGATCGCCGCCGCCGGCTTCGACCCCGATACGGTGCGGCGCGTCGCCAGCCTGGTGCTGCGCAACGAATTCAAACGCCGCCAGGCGGCCCCCGGCCCGCGCGTCACGACCCGCGCCTTTGGCCGCGAACGCCGCTACCCCATCACCTCCGGCTGGAAATAGCCCTCTAGGAGCGCACCTGTGCGCGACCCCCATCCAGCATGGGCCACGCACAGGCCGCGTTACTGAAAAAAAGGCCGGCGATGCGCCGGCCTTTTTCCTCAATGATGTCCCGAGAAGGGAATCAGCTTGCGCAGCGTCGAAGGCGCATGCGGCCACTTGGGATCGGTCAGGTACGGGTGATCGGGATAGTTGAGCGCCAGCACCTTGCGCACGTTCTCGGCCTGCTCGTTCTGGCCCAGTGCCAGATAGCTGCGCGACAGGATGGCCAGCGCGTCGCCGGTCTGCGGTGCCTGCTGGTAGTGCTCGACCACGTACTGCGCGCGGTCGGCTGCTGCCACGAACGCCTTGTTGCGCAAGTAGAACTCGGCCACGTTGATCTCGTACTGCGCCAGGATGTTGCGCAGGTAGATCATGCGCTGGCGCGCGTCGGCGGTGTAGGCGCTGTCGGGGAAGCGGCGCGCCAGTTCGGCAAAGTCGTCGAACGCCTGCAGGTTGTACGCCTGGTCGCGACGTGCCTGCGAGCCCTCGCGCGAGACGAAGCGCTCGATCACGCCGCTGGTGCGGCCAAAATTGATCAGGCCGCGCAGGTAATAGGCATAATCGACATGCTTCTGGGTCGGATAGGTCTTGATGAAGCGGTTGATCGTCGAGTACGCGTCGTCCGGCTGGTTGTCCTTGTACTGCGAGTAGGCCAGCTCCAGCTGCGCCTGCTCGTTGTAGTCGCCGGACGGAAAACGAGCGATCAGGCGCTGGTAAGCCTTGGTCGCTGCGGCATAGTCGCCGTTCATCACATCGTCGTGGGCGGTGGCGTAGAGCTTCTCCACCGACATCGTGTCGATGGTCTCGCGCTTGTGGCCGAACATCGAGCAGGCGCCCAGGGACAGGCCCAGGACCAGCACGGCGAGCAGTTTGCAGAATAAGCGCATTGGGAATTTTGTATGGATGTGATCGTGGGGATGATAGCCCAAACCGCCAGCCACCCGCGGAGGGCGGCATGACCGTCATCCGGCACGAGGGTCAGGTCCCCCTGTCGGCGGCAGGCAGGCGCTTCGACCAGGCGTTGGCCGAGATGTTCCCCGACTATTCGCGCTCGCGTCTGGCTGCGTGGATCAAGGCCGGGTCGGTGACGCTCGATGGCGTCAAGGCGCCGCCGCGCCAGCTGTTGCGCGGTGGCGAGCAGGTGCGGCTGGAGGCCGAGCTGGTCAACGAGGTGGAAAACGCGCCCGAGGCCATCGACCTGGTCGTCGTACACGAGGACGAGCACCTGCTGGTGCTGGACAAGCCGGCCGGCCTGGTGGTGCATCCGGGCGCCGGCAACCCGGCCGGGACGCTGCTGAACGCGCTGCTGCACCACGACGCCACGCTGGCCGAACTGCCGCGCGCGGGCATTGTGCACCGGCTGGACAAGGACACCTCCGGGCTGATGGTGGTGGCCCGGTCGCTGGCCGCGCATACCGCGCTAGTGGACATGCTGTCGCGCCACGAGGTGGAGCGGCAGTACGAAGCAGTGGTGCTCGGCACGCTGGTGGCCGGCGGCACCGTCGACGCGCCGATCGGCCGGCACATGGGCGACCGCCTGCGCCAGGCCGTGCGCGACGAGGAGGACGGCAAGCACGCCGTCACCCATTACCGCCTGCGCGAACGCTTTCGCGCGCACAGCCTGATCCAGTGCAACCTGGAAACCGGCCGCACCCACCAGATCCGCGTGCACATGGCGCACATCCACCATCCACTGGTCGGCGATCCGCTGTACGGCGGCAGCCTGCGCCTGCCCAAGGGGGCGACGCCGGAACTGGTGGCGGCGTTGCGCGGCTTCCGTCGGCAGGCGCTGCATGCCGAGCGGCTGGCCTTCGAGCATCCGGCGACGGGCGAAGCAATGGCTTTCGAGGCGAAGCGCCCGGCGGACTTGGACGCACTGATCGCAACGCTGCATGCCGACGCGCTGGAGCCGCGCGAGCCGTAGCCCGCAACGCGGGCCTTCCACCGCCGGGAGGCATGCACGGGCGCGCTATGCTTGCCGCTCCCCCGAGACGGCCATCCCCATGACCGAACCCTGGATCCTCCCCGACTGGCCCACGCCGCGTGGCGTGCATGCGGCCGTGACCACGCGTCATGGCCCCGGTATTTCCACGGGCGCCTATGCGCGCTTCAACCTGGGCCTGCGCAGTGGCGACAGTCCCGAGGCGGTGGCGAGCAACCGCGACGCGCTGGCCCACGCACTCGATCTGCCGTCCGAACCGCGCTGGCTGCGCCAGGTGCACGGCACCACCGTCGCGCAACTGGGACCGCTCGCCAGCGATGAAGAACCCCAGGCGGATGCGGCCGTGGCGCATCTGTCCGGCACCGTGCTGGCGATCCTCACCGCCGACTGCCTGCCGGTATTGTTCTGCAGCGAGGACGGCGCCCGCATCGGCGCCGCCCATGCGGGCTGGCGCGGCCTGGCCGCGGGCGTGCTGGAGGCGACGGTCGACGCGATGGGAATGGCGCCAGCGCGGCTGATGGCGTGGCTGGGGCCTTGCATCGGCGCACCTTCCTATGAGGTAGGTGAGGAAGTGCGCGCGGCCTTCGTGGAGCGGAACGCGCAAGCGTCCACCTGCTTCACCGCGACGCGGCCCGGCCACTGGCGCTGCGACCTGGCCGGCCTGGCGCGGCAGAAACTGGCCGCCGCTGGCGTGACACGTGTCCACGGCGGCGGCTTCGACACGCGGGTCGACGAGCGCTTCTATTCCTACCGCCGGGACGGAGCCAACAGCGGTCGTTTCGCGAGCCTGATCTGGCGCGATTGAAGTAGGGTGGGCTTCATCCCACCGCCACCTCGCGACGAGGGAGGGTGGGCCTCAGCCCACCCATCGCCCGCCTCAACCCACGGAAGGAATGCTCGCCACGCCTGCCTCGATTGCCGCGCGGTGCATCGCGCAGCGCGGCAGCATCCGGGCAAAGTAGAACCGAGCGGTATCCCGCTTGGCCTGCTTGAACGCCGCGGACTGCGCGCTACCCTCAGCGGCTGCCACGCCGCGCGCCCACATGTAGGCCAGCGCCACGTAACCGGAGTAGTAGAGGTAGTCCACCGCCGCCGCGCCCAGTTCTTCCGGGTTGGCCTGCGCGCGCTCGGCCAGCGCCATCGTGAGCGCCTGCCACTCCTTGGCCGCCTTCGACAGCGGTCCGATGAATTCGCCCAGCGCCGCGTCGCCCGCGTGCTGCTGGCAGAAGCCGGCGATCTCCTCCAGGAAGTGGCGGAAGCCCGCGCCCTTGAGCTGCATGATCTTGCGGCCCAGCAGGTCCATCGCCTGGATGCCGGTGGTGCCCTCGTAGAGCGTGATGATGCGGGCGTCGCGCACGAATTGCTCCACCCCGTTCTCGGCGATATAGCCGTGCCCGCCGTAGACTTGCACGGCCTCCTTGACGCTCTCCTGCGCCAGCTCGGTGAGCACGCCCTTGACGATGGGAATCAGGAACGCCACCAGCTCGCCGGCCTTCGCCCGCGCGGCCTCGTCGGCGGCGCGCTCCTCGACGTCCAGCTGCAGCGCGGCGTACAGCATCAGCGCACGGCCGCCCTCGACGATGGCGCGCTGGGTCAGCAGCATGCGGCGCACGTCCGGATGCACCACCAGCGGGTCGGCCGGCTTGTCGGGGTAGGCCGCGCCGCTCAGCGCACGGCCCTGCAGGCGCTCGCGCGCATAGTTGAGGCTGTTCTGCCATCCGCGCTCGGCCAGGCCGATGCCCTGCACGCCGACCGCCAGGCGAGCCGCGTTCATCATCGTGAACATGCCGAACAGCCCCTTGTGCGGCTGGCCGATCAGCCAGCCTTCGGCGCCATCGAAGTTCATCACGCAGGTGGGCGAGCCGTGGATGCCCATCTTGTGCTCGATCGCACCGGCGGCGACCGCGTTGCGCTCGCCCATGGAACCGTCGCGCGCGACCTTGAACTTCGGCACCACGAACAGCGAGATGCCACGGCTGCCGGCCGGCGCGTCGGGCAGGCGGGCCAGGACCAGGTGCACGATGTTCTCGGTGAGGTCGTGCTCGCCGGCGGTGATGAAGATCTTGGTCCCGGTGACGCGGTAGCTGCCGTCCGCGGCGGGTTCGGCGCGGGTCTTGAGCAGCCCCAGATCGGAGCCGGCCTGCGGCTCGGTCAGGCACATGCTGCCGCACCAGCGGCCCTCGACCATCGGCTTGAGGAAGACTTCCTTCTGCCAGTCGTCGCCGTGCAGCTGCAGCGCGTGCGCCGCGCCCTGGCTGAGCAGCGGGTAGTTGCCCCAGGCAAGGTTGGCCGAGTCGAGCATTTCCTTCATTGCCACGCCGATGACTTCCGGCAGTGCCTGGCCGCCTATCGTCTCGGGCATGGTCAGGCCGGCCCAGCCGCCTTCGACGTAGGTGCGGTAGGCCTCCTTGAAGCCCTTCGGGGTAGTGACCGTGGCGGTGGCCTTGTCGAAGTGGCAACCCTCGGCGTCCCCGGAGGCGTTGAGCGGGGCGAGCACCTGCTCGTTGAAGCGCGCCGCTTCCTCCAGCACCGCATCGAGCAGATCGCGGGTGTGGCCCTCGCCGCCGGCCAGCGGCGTCAGCGTGGCCTCCGCGCGGAACAGGTCGTGCAGCACGAAGCGCATGTCGTCGAGCGGGGCCTTGTACATCGTCATCGGAAGTTCCTCGGATCAAGCGTAGGGCGGGGTTTCAGCCCGCCATTGCGGTGTGTGCGGGGGGCGGTCAGCGCCAGGTGTTGGCGATGCCCGGTACCGGCGAAAGCCAGTCCTTGCCGGAGAAGTCGAAATCGCGCGGCGCCTTCTCCTGCTCCGGTTTGGCTCGAACGCTGCCGGAGAGCGTGTAGGGCAGGGCGCCGGCACTGCCCTTCGCGGCGCTGGCCGCCAAGGCCTTGCCCATCGCCGGTGTCGGCAACACGTCGATCTGCACCGAGTCGCCAGCGAAGGCGGGGATGTCGCGCTCGAAGTTGCCGTGCACGCGCACCGGCACGCTGTCGGCCATCGCCAGTTGCGCGTCGAGCGCGCTGAAATCCATGCCGGCGTAGCTGTTGTTCTGGATGCGCACGGTCAGCCGCCAGGCGCCGCCGGGCGCAAGCTCCAACTGCTGGATGCTCACGGTGGGCGGGAACACGCTCTTGCGGGGCGGGCCGCAGGCGATCAGGGCGAGGGCCAGCGACAGCGGGACGATCCAGCGCAGGAAACGCATCGTGGGATTCTCCAAACGATCGTTCGAATTCCCGATTCTAACCACAGCCGCCCGGTTCGCGTCAGCCGACCGGCGGACGCGACGGTTGGCGTGGTTTCGCGGTGCGCGGCGAACGGGCATCATCAGCGTCTTTCGCCCCAGGGTTCCCCACGCATGTCACGCCGCTACGTCGCCCGCCGCTCCCCCATCCACGGCAATGGCGTGTTCGCCACCGCGCCGATCAAGAAGGGCGAGGAGATCGTCGAGTACAAGGGCACGCTGATGACCCACGCCGAAGCCGACGACATGTACGGGGACGGTGGCGAGACCGGGCACACGTTCCTGTTCACGCTCAACGACGACTACATCATCGACGCCAACCGCAAGGGCAATACCGCGCGCTGGATCAACCACAGCTGCGCGCCGAACTGCCGCGCCGTGGTGGAGGAAAGCGAGAGCGGCAACCCGCGCAAGGACCGCGTGCTGATCGAGGCCATTCGCGACAT
Source organism: Frateuria sp. GZRR35 (assembly GCF_051900415.1). Classification (NCBI taxonomy): domain Bacteria; kingdom Pseudomonadati; phylum Pseudomonadota; class Gammaproteobacteria; order Lysobacterales; family Rhodanobacteraceae; genus Frateuria; species Frateuria sp. GZRR35. Next base: position 389,775 of record NZ_JBHZGL010000002.1, on the reverse strand, counting down.
CAAGCCGGGCGAGGAACTGACGTACGACTACGGCATCGTGCTGGACGTGCCCTACACCGCGCGGCTGAAGAAGCTGTGGCAGTGCCTGTGCGGCTCGCCCAACTGCACCGGGACGCTGCTCAAGCCCAAGCGCTGATCGCGGGCGCTAACGCCCGGATGACATGCGCAAGACGCCTTGCGCATGCACCACGCGCCATCCTCCCCGCTTCGTTCGCAGGAGGATCACCATGACGCCATCGAAGAAGCTCAGCGGCCGCGCCATCGCCGTGCTCGCCACCGACGGGTTCGAGTATTCCGAACTGACCGAGCCCAAGCGCCTGCTGGAGGAGGCCGGCGCGGACGTCCAGGTGGTCGCGCCTGGTGATGCCAAGGAGATCAAGGGCTGGAAGGGCGGCGACTGGGCCGGCAGCGTGCCGGTGGACATGAAGCTGGAGGAGGTCGATGCCTCCGATTTCGACGCACTGGTGCTGCCCGGCGGCGTGATCAATCCCGACAAGTTGCGTACGCAGCCGGCCGCGGTCGAGCTGGTGCAGGCGTTCGCCAAGGCGGGAAAGACGGTGGCAGCGATCTGCCATGGGCCGTGGACGCTGATCAACGCGGGGCAGGTCGACGGCCGCAAGGTGACCTCGTGGCCGTCGCTGAGGCAGGATCTGGAAAATGCCGGCGCGAAGTGGGAGGACCGCGAGGTGGTGCGCGACGGCAACCTGATCACCAGCCGCAAGCCCGATGACATCCCGGCGTTTGCCAACGCGGTGATCGAGGCGCTGGCGGCCTGAGTCCGGGGGCTGCCCGCAAGACTTCCCCCATCCGCCCTTCGGGCACCTTCCCCCGCGCGCGGGGGAAGGATCGGTAGCGTGCCTTCCAGCCAGGTCCTTCCCCGCGCGCGGAGGAGAAGCAGCTGGCGCGGCCTCCAGCGTGAGCCTTCCCCCGTTCCACGGGGGAAGGTGCCGACAGGCGGATGGGGGAGGTCTTGCCACAAACCGGATGACATCCCGGCATTTGCCAACGCGGTGATCGAGGCGCTGGCGGCCTGAGTCCGGGGGATTCCCGCAAGACTTCCCCCATCCGCCCTTCGGGCACCTTCCCCCGCGCGCGGGGGAAGGATCAGTAGCGTGCTTTCCGGCCAGGTCTTTCCACCGCGTGCGGAGGAGAAGCAGCTGGCGCGGCCTCCAGCGTGAGCCTCCCCCCGTTCCACGGGGGAAGGATCGGTAGCCTGCCTTCCAGCCAGGTCCTTCCCCGCGTGCGGAGGAGAAGCAGCTGGCGCGGCCTCCAGCGTGAGCCTTCACCCGTTCCACGGGGGAAGGTGCCGACAGGCGGATGGGGGAGGTCTTGCCTCAGCCTTCAATCCTCCTCCACATGCGGCTTCCACGCCTCGGAAAGCTGCCTCTGCACCGGCGGTGGCACCGCCTCGTAGTGCGACAGGTCCAGGCTGTAGCGCCCCTGCCCACCCGTCATTGCCTTCAGCTCGGTCGGATAGTCGGTCAACTCCGCCAGCGGCGCCTGCGCGCGGATCAATAGTTCGCCGCCACGCTGCGCATCGGTCCCCATGATCCGCGCGCGCTTGGCCGAAAGGCTGCCCGTGACGTCGCCCACGCTGGCCTCGGGAATGGCCACCTCCACATCCACGATCGGTTCCAGCACGATCGGCCGCGCCTTGCCCACCGCATCCATGAACGCCTTCCTGCCCGCGCTGACGAACGCCACCTCCTTCGAGTCGACCGGGTGGTACTTGCCGTCGTACACGGTCACGCGCAGGTCCTGCATCGGGTACCCGGCGACCGCGCCGCTTTCCATCGCCTGGCGCACGCCTTTCTCGATCGCGGGCAGGAACTGGTTGGGGATCACGCCGCCCTTGACCTCGTCGACGAACTCGAAGCCGGCGCCGCGATCGAGCGGATCCACGCGCAGGAACACCTCGCCGAACTGCCCGGCGCCGCCGGTCTGCTTCTTGTGCCGGTGGTGGCCGTCGGCATGTGCACCGATCGTCTCGCGGTAGGCGATGCGCGGCGGGTGCGTGTCCACCTCCACGCCGTAGCGCTCGCGCATGCGTTCGAGCATCACCTTCAGGTGCAGTTCCGATAGCCCGCGCACCACCGTCTCGTTGAGTTCCTTGTGGTGCTCCATGCGCAGGCAGGGGTCCTCCTCGGCCAGCCGCGCCAGCGCCTGCGAGAGCTTCTGCTCCTGGCCCTTGTGCCGGGGCGTGAGCGCGAGGGCGAACATCGGCTGCGGGTAGTCCATCGGCGCAAGGTGGATGCCGTCCTCCTCGTGCGAGTCGTGCAGCACCGCGTCGAAGTGGATCTCCTCCACCTTGGCCACCGCGGCGATGTCGCCGGGGATGGCCTGCTCGATCTCCACGTGCGCCTTGCCGTTCAACCGGAACAGGTGGCCGACCTTGAACGGCTTGCGGGAGTCGTCGACGAACAACTGCGTGTCGCGCCGGATCGTGCCCTGCCACACGCGAAAGATGCCCAGCTTGCCGACGAACGGATCGTTGACGATCTTGAACACGTCCGCGATCACGTGTCCGGAAGGATCGCCATTGACCATGATCGCCTCGCCCTGGCCATCGACGAACGGCGGCGGATTGCCTTCGGCCGGATTGGGCAGCAGGCGGGCGGCCAGGTCCAGGAACTCGTTCACGCCCACGCCGGTGCGCGCGCTGACGAAACAGATCGGCACCAGGTGGCCTTCGCGCAGGCACTGCTCGAACGCGTCGTGCAGCTGCTCGCGGCTGAGCGCGCCTTCGCCCTTGTCCAGGTAGGCGCCCATGGTGGCTTCGTTGATCTCTACCACCTGGTCCACGATCTGCTGGTGTGCCGCGGCGAGCGAAGAGAAATCGGTGGTGCCCTCGTCGTGGAAGAAGCAGTCGAGCACCAGTTTGCCGCTCTGCGCGGGCAGGTTCACCGGGAGGCACTCGGGGCCGAACTCCTCGCGCAGCGTATCGACCAGCATCCCCAGCCGCGCGCCCTCGAAGTCGATCTTGTTGACCACCAGCACGCGCGCCAGGCCGCGTGCCCGCGCCCGCTCCATCATGCGCCGCGTGCCGTGCTCGATCCCGTTGGTGGCGTTGACCACGATCGCCACCGTCCCCACCGCCGCGAACGCCGACAGCGTGGCACCGCGGAAGTCCGCGTAGCCGGCGGTGTCGATCAGGTTGAGGTGGCAGCCGTCGCGGTCGATGCTGGCGATCGCGCTGTCGATGGAATGCCCGCGCGCCTTCTCCTGCGCGTCGGTGTCCGACAGAGTCGTGCCGCGCTCGACCGAACCGGGCGTCTGGATGACGCCCCCGGCATGCAGCAAGGCTTCGAACAAGGTGGTCTTGCCGGTGCCGGCGTGGCCGGCGAGCGCGATGTTGCGGATGTTTTCCGTGCTGTACGACACGAGACGTCCCTCCTCAAGCAGAGGCGCGGACTCGCATCGGCATGAACGGCGCCGCACGAGGCCGCGCATGGCGGCTGACGATGGCGGGCCGTCATGGTCGTCCTCAAGCGCGCGAGCGCGGGCGGGGCGGTCATGGCGGGGTGCGGCGGGTGCCGCCTGTGTAGCCTTGTGCGATCGGCCCGCGCGGTCAAGTTGCAATGCGGCCGGGAACCCCTTGGAAACGTGATGGTCTTGCGAAGGTGGGCATGAGACGGCCCGCTTCCCCACGCACGGAGCTTTCCCCATCGTTTCCCCGCCGCAGGTCGAACCCCACCGTTGGCGCGCCCCCTCGCCCCGCACCGGACTGGCGCCGCTGGATGAGGACACGCGCGCGTTGTTGCGCGCCTGGCGGGAGCGGGCGCCGCCGCGCGAGCCCTGGCGCGTCCGTCTGGCGCTGGCGCTCATGCTGGCGCTGCATGGATTGTTCGCCATCGTCGTGTGGTGGGAGATGCAGCCGCGGCCAGCGCGTGAAGTCGTGCGTGTGCGTCGAGGCGAAGCGCTGCAGGTGCGCCTGATCGCGCGTCCGCGCGCGGCGATACCCGCACCGCCGCCAGCCCTCCCGAAGCCGACTCCGGCCACGCTGCCGCTCCCCGCACGCGAACGGCCACGCAGCGATGCGATGACCGCCAGCCTGCCTGCCGCCGCCAGCGCACCGACCGCCGCAACGCCCCGGCTCTACGACCGCACCGGCCAACCCCTGTTGCCCGCGGGCGCCGCCACCGCCACCGCGCCGACGCCCGGCTACATCCAGCGCATGCCGCAGGGCGACAGCCAGGTGATGAGCCACGACACGCCGATCAAGTACAAGGCCACGCGCTTCGAGGAATATTTCCCGCCGCCCGGCGAAACCATCGTTGGTCAGGGCGTGCGTCGCGCCATGAGCGCGACCCACACGAACGAACACCAGTCCGTCAACCTGGGTCACGGCATCCACCTCAAGTGCCGGACGTTGTTCGGCATCCCCACCCCTGATTGCACGATGCCGCCGGCGCCCCCCTCGAAGAAGGACGGCGACGAGCGCCTCGACATGGCCCCCGCACCGCTGGCGAAGGAACTGGCGCCACCCGCCCGCACGTTGTCCGAATGCATTGCCATCTATCGCGCTGGCAAGCCGCTGCCCCACGGGTGTCCGGTCGACACGCCGGCACGCGCCGTCGATGCCGAGTGCGGCGAGGCCCGGCAGGCCGGCAAGCCGCCACCGGCGCACTGCCGCAAGCCATGACGCTGTTGCCCATCCATCCATCGGACGCCTGCAGGAGGTCTCTTGTGGGCGATCCGTCTCATGCATCGGCCCGACACCGCCGCCGGCACGGTCGGGTCCCGCGGTAAACGGCCCGCCCGTTCACGGCGCACGGCCCAACCACCCCGCAAGCTACACTTTCGCCATGCCCCTGCCCCCCGCGGACAAGCCGAGCGACTCGCCCGCCGACGCGCGCCCGGTGGTCATGCTGCGCGCACCGCGCGAGGCTGCGGCGCAAGCCCTCGTCTATCGCCGCCGGCGTGCCGAGCGGCCCCGCGATCGTGGCCTGCGCATCGCCGGACTGGCGGGCACGTTGTTGGTGCATCTGATGGTGCTGTTCGGCGCCATCCTGGGTCCCGCGTACGACCTCCCCGAACCGCCACGCGAAACCGCGCCGCTGCAGGTGCGCCTGATCGACAAGCCCGAGCCGCCACCCCCGCCGCCGGTGCGTGGCACGCCGCCCAAGCGCGTTGGGCCGCGCCATCGCGGCAACACAAGCACCGCGGCAGCGACGCAAGCCACCCAGACGCCGACCCCCGCTCCGACGCCGGCGCCTTCCAGGCGCGACACGCCGGTCATCACCGTGACCGCGCCCAAGGCGACCATCGAGATCGCCAAAGCCGCGGCGCCGCCGCCGCCACTCACCTTGCCGCGCCTGCAGCCGACGCCGGACCTCACGCCCGTGCCGCTCGCCGGGACGCCGCCAAGGATCAACCTCGATACACCACCGGCGGTGCGCCCGGTGCCGCCGAAGTTCCAGCCCGAACCGGTACGCAAGCCGCAGCTCGAAGGCAATCGGCCCATGCCCACGCCGCCTTCGCTGGCGATGCCCGCCGTGCCCGCACAGGCAGCCCCGCCGGTCGCGGCGCCCAGCATCGCGCTAAACCAGGTCGTTGCGCCGAAGGCGCTGCCGCCCAGCGCCGTGGAACTGGTCCGCCCGCAACCGCCGGCCGCGCCCGCCATGCCCGAAGTCGAAGCGATCCCGCTGCCGGCACAGGGCGCGCCGACCATCAACCTCGCGCCGCAGGTCAACGTGCCTGCGCCGCAGGTACCGCGCGAACGCCCGCGCGTGCAGGCGCCCAGCATCCAGCTTGCTGAACCGCAGCTCTCGGCCGTGCCGTGGGAAACCACGCCGGCGCCCGCTGCACCGAACCCGGCCGCGCCCGCCATCGATGTGCCCAACGCGACGTCGTCCGCAGCCTCCATCATCCTGGCCCACCCGCAGATCGCCGCCACGCCGTCGACCGATGCCACGCCGGCGCAAGCCGCCCCACCTGCCGCTTCCGCGGGCGCAGCTGCCGCTACGGCACCGGGCGCCGCAAACGCACAGGAAACCGCGCCCGCCAGCGCACCTGAAGCAACGCCACAAGGCAGCGACACCGGCACACCGGGCGCACGTGAGGGCGCGCCCGAAGCGGCGGACGCCAATGGCACGCCGGCCCCGAAGGCCGGCCGGGGCAAGGGGCAGGGCAAGGGCAAACAGGGCAAGGCACAGCCGGGCGCGGCCGAGGGTGCCCAACAGGGCCAGTTGGGCAGCTACATCCAGCTCAAGCCGCACGGCGACACCGACATCATGGAACACCGCGCGCCCGACATCGGTTACCGGCCGACCCGGTTCGAAGACGATTGGGCGCCCGAAGGCGAAAGCGCCATCGACACCGCGCTGCGCCACGCGGTCGAGAAGACCACCATCAAACACACCTTCCACCTGCCGCGCGGTGTGCGGGTCAACTGCAAGGTCAGCCCGCTGTTCCCCCTGGCGCTGCTCGGCTGCGGCGGCGATCCGCCTGCGAAAGCCGCCAAGGATCCGGAGCTCTACAAACGGCTGGACCTGGCGCCGGTGAAATCACTCGATCCCACCGTCGCCGCAAGCGCGGCGACAGCCGCATCGACCCCGCCGCCCGCTACGCCGATCAAGCTGGACAACGCCGCGCAATGCGCCGCTGCACGCGTCAGCGGCGGGCCATTGCCAGCCGGCTGCCCCAACGATGGAGCCACACCGGCGCCGCGGACGCGGGCGCCTGCCGCGGCAGGCAGTTCCTGGGTGCCCGCGAGCGATCAGTTCCGTTGAACTATCCGCGGGACCCGGCTCATCGGGCGCGGTCGGCTGTTCACCACGACAACGCAGGGACGCGCTCCATTGGGCGGCCAGACCCAGATCCAGGACATCCGGTCCAGCACGGCGCAGTACGGGCGTCCCGCCAGGCTGGTATTCGCGGGAGGCCTGTCGGTCGCGGTGAGGCGGCGGGTTGGCACCAGCTCCCTGCCGCCCCATCGAGGGACTGTCCGCCTTTCTGCTGACCCACCCGTTCCGCGCCCAGCTTGTCTGCGATCTAAGGCGCTTTTCGCTTCGGCTTCTTCGCCTTGGGCTCGGGCATGGCCTGCACTGTCGCGATCAGAAGCGCATGCAACTGTTCCGAATCGTCGAGCAGCTCATCGGCGACCGGATAGGGCTTGGCGCCGGGGTAGGGCGGTCGCCGGGGAAGGTTTGCCGTCAGCGAGGCAGTGGCTTCCGCGGCTTTGACGAACACGCTGTTGTCGCAGGCGAAAGCCACGACTTTCCCGTCGATGTAGAGCCCGTACTCGCCGAACATCCGCTTGAACGTGAAGCGCTCGCCGAGCCCGGATTGCTCGGCGACGTACTCGACGAAGGAGAGATCGGTGGCCATCGGTTGGTCCTCGCAATCGGCGCTGGAGCTTAACCGCTTCCATGCGCCCCGTTGTTGCCAGTGACCCTGGAGCGGCCGTTGCGCGCGTCCGTTCTCAGGTAGCTCGCGCAAGCGCGGCGGAGGCCTTCCGCAACCGGTGCCAGTAGCTAGCGACAAGGAGACAGGACAACGGGTAGCCCATCAACCAGAGGGGATTCAGAACCGAATACGACAGGGGGCGTGCCAGCCAGCGCGAGACCTTCTTTTCAGGCTCCGGAAAAAACCAGTCCGGCAACGTAACGCCCATAAGCATGAGGGCCCACGCGGTCTCGACCGCGAAGGCGCCACAAACCTGCCAGAACACCGCGTGGAAAAGCGCACGCGGATCATGGGCCGAGAGGTCGGCGTCCCGAGCGAACCGCTGGAATCCGGCCGCGTCCAGCCCGACCTCCGTCCAGGCATAGGACATGGCCTCCCAGATCTTCTCCCGATTCATCAGCCCTCCCTTTTCGTGCATGCACCCAGGGTAGCCCGTTCCCAGCCGATATCCCGTCAGCGCAACTCGATCCCGGCATGCTCTTCCATATCAATCTGGCGAGTGATGCTCCTGAAGCCGCCAGGATGCAATGCAACCGATACGAGCGCACCAATTTCGGCGAGGCTCTTGGGTACGTTCCGCTCCAGCGTGGAAAAACGGCCGTCATGCAAAACAAGCGCAGTTGCCCTGACGCGAACATTCGACCTGTAGCGGATGATCGCCAGGCAGTACTCGTCGCCCGAGTAAGGCAACCGGGGCACGTCGTGGCCCGGTCGGTAATAAGCCGCCAACAATTTGCCCGGATGCTGCCTTTGTACTTTGCGGACGGATTTCAGCTGAGCGGAAAGAATCGCGTGGTCCTGGACCGATAGGGCTTCCAGGAGAAAGGAAAGCAGGCGTCGCTCCGCTTGGTTAAAGGCGCGGGTGCCACCGAAAAGAACCTCGGAGATCTTGGCTAGCAAGAGAAGTGGCCTTTAGCTGGGTGGCATGCGCCGCAGGGCGCAGGCAACCCCTTCCGCGCGACGCTGCTGGGCCCACAGACCGGCGAAGACTATCGGGACGATGGTGGCGTAACACGGCCAGATCCAAGGCGATTGGTCAATGAAAAACGTCCAGTTGGGCTGAGCGTGGAACGCTAGCGGAATAACAACAACGTACGCGAGTGCATCGAGCAGGAATGACAATGCGATCCAGAAAGCCGTCAAACGCCAAGCTTCCCGGCGAGCCTCGTCCTTTCTGAGACGCGTACCGCGAAAGTACCAATACGCGAGTGCTGCGAACACCAGTGGCATCACCGTGAACGTGATGGCCCACATCAATACCGGTCGGGTAAAGGTCGCGAATCCGACCGCAGTTGCGACGAAGTAACCGACACCAAATGTGCCAAGGGAACGACTCCAACTCCTCATGAAACCTCCTCTGGCGCCTAATGCTGGAGTTAAGCGGCGGCGAAGCCACCTGCCTTGAACGAACTGTTAGGCCGCAATGCCGCGAGCAACTGGCCTCGGACCTCCGCGAACTGGCCGGGCGCATAGACCGGCCCTTGGACTCGGTGAGGCTCGATAGCGCTCCCCTCAAACGGGTCGCCCGGATAACGCGGAAAGAAGTGCAGGTGCAAATGAGGGAGTGTATTACCGTGGATCTCGTAGTTGAGCTTGACTGCACCAGTGACCATGGATAGCGCTTTTGAAACGACTCTGGCATCTCTGATGAACGCGTCCCCCTGAGAGTCGCTAAGATCATGCAGCTCGACAGCATGTATTTGGGAGACCAGGCAAACATAGCCTGGCATCGGTGCGTTCTCGCTCATGGTGAGCCAAGCAGAATCCAGGGTGCCGATGACATCAAGTGGCTGTCCACGGACGCAGATCGGGCAGGCAGAGCCATCAAGTAAGGAAGGCCAGGAAGGACTGTTCCATTTGCTCATCTCGCGTGGATATCCATCAATCTAACGCCTGAATTAGGCGGGGCCGTGAAGCGGCTTCGGTGAAATATCAGGCGCGGCTACAGCACCCAGCGCATAGCCCACGCCCATTGCGATACAGAGCGCCGAGGTGGCGATAATAAACGCATCGACGCTCCGGCAATCGCAAACGCCGGAAAGGGCGACAGGACGCCAGACGATCAATGGGATGAACAGGGCGCCGCGCAGGATCAGCACTGCGGCGATAGAGCCAAGCCCAAGGCGCAGGAATGGCAGCCGACGAATGATGCCGGCGCCGGAGAAGGCGTAAGCAGCAAGCAGCGCTAGGAAAGAAGCGATGACCAAGCAGCTGATTGGCGCCCGGACATTGCCGGATCGAGCCATTTCGACTAAACCAGCCGGCGCGCCAAAGAAGGCGTACCACTCAGGCCCGCCGAAGAAGATGGCTATGTGAAGTGCTGCGCCTACAGCTGCGGCAAGGCCGGCAAGCTGCAAGTAGCGCGTTACAAATTGCGGCATATTTTGTCCGCGCCTAACGCTGGAATTGAGCGGCGGCGAAGCCGCCCGCTTCGAATGACATGTTAGACCGCTGCAGACGCATATGGCGTGCTGGCGCTGTATTGCAGCAGATCCCAGCGGTTGCCATAAAGATCCTCGAATACTGCGACGGTCCCATAGGGTGCCTCACGAGGAGGCCGCACGAACGTCACGCCCGCCGAAACCATCCGGTCGTAGTCGCGGCGGAAATCGTCGGTTTGCAGAAAGAGAAAGACGCGCCCACCGGCCTGATTGCCGATAAAGGCCTCTTGGTCTGGTGTGGATGCTCGCGCCAGAAGCAACGACGCCCCGCACGAACCCGCTGGCGAGACAACTACCCAGCGCTTGTTCTGGTCCGGTTGGAACGTGTCTTCGACGACGCAAACCCAAGCTTGCCAACGTAGAAATCGAGCGCCTCGTCGTAGTCACGGACCACGAGCGCGATATGAGCAATGGCTTGTTGCATCGGCGAGAACTTCCTTGTGGTCGAACGCCGGGTAGACCCCGAAAGGGGCGATATGTACCGATGGTCAGGCTGCCCGAAGGTTGGCGTCAAGAGTATGCGCAGCGAGCCGGATCAATCGGTTACGCAAGCTCGGGTGCATGCTGTTCAAGGGTGGCGGGAGGTGCATATATCCCGGGTCGAGCCGATGATGTTCATGACTCAGAAATGAGGAAATAAACCGTATGGTGGCCGCTGGGGCTCGCAAGGGCGGGGCGTGTGAGCCGCCCTTGATGCGGGGCAGGCGCGGGTCAGCCGCGGCAGCGGTTGATCTGGTCGCGCAGCGTGTTAGTGGCTTGGCGGGCGGCCTGGGCGAAGTCTTCGCCATTGCCCGCATAGAGGATGGCGCGGGAGGAGCTGATCATCAGGCCGGTGCCGTCAGCGGTGCGGCCGTGGCGCAGGACGGCTTCGACGTCGCCGCCCTGGGCGCCGATGCCGGGGACGAGCAGGGGCATGTCGCCGACCAGGGCGCGGACTTGCGCGAGTTGCTCCGGCCAGGTGGCGCCGGTGACGAGGGCGCAGTTGCCGTTGCCGTTCCAGTCGCGGGCGATGGTGCGAGCCAGGTGCTGGTAGAGCGGGAGGCGTTCGCCGTCGGTGCTCTCGACGATCAGGTCCTGCAGGTCCGCGGCCCCCGGGTTGGAGGTGTGGCAGAGCAGGATCACGCCCTTGTCGGCTCGGTCCAGGAACGGCTGGATCGAGTCGCGGCCCAGGTAGGGGTTCAGGGTAACGGCGTCGGCCTGGTAGCGCTCGAAGGCTTCGGTCGCGTAGTGCTGGGCGGTGGAACCGATGTCGCCGCGTTTGGCGTCGAGGATGACCGGGATGCCGGGGTGCGCGTCGTGGATGTGGGCGATCAGGCGCTCGAGCGCGTCTTCGGCGCGCAGGGCGGCGAAGTGGGCGATCTGGGGCTTGTAGGCGCAGACGAGGTCGGCGGTGGCATCGACGATGGCACGGCAGAAGGTGTAGACCGCTTCGGGCCGGTCGCGCAGGTGGGCAGGGAATTTGGCGGGCTCGGGGTCGAGGCCGACGCAGACGAGGGAGTTATTGCGCTTCCATGACTGGTGCAGGGACTGCATGAAGTGCATGGGGGCTCCTCGTTGATCGTGTAGTGGTCTGTCGCTCGATGGTGCTGTCGGGCTAGGCCGACCCCTCACCCCAACCCTCTCCCCGGAGGGGAGAGGGAGCGGGGCGCGCGGCCTTCAGGCCAGCTTCTTGTACTTCACGCGCTTCGGGCCGGCGTCGTCGCCCAGGCGGCGCTTCTTGTCGGCTTCGTACTCGTTGTAGTTGCCGGGGAAGAACTCCACGTGCGAGTCGCCCTCGAAAGCGATGATGTGCGTGGCGATGCGGTCCAGGAACCAGCGGTCATGGCTGATCACCACCGCGCAGCCGGGGAACTCCAGCAGCGCGTCTTCCAGCGCGCGCAGGGTCTCCACGTCCAGGTCGTTGGACGGCTCGTCAAGCAGCAGCACGTTGCCGCCCTGCAGCAGGGTCTTGGCCATGTGCAGGCGGCCGCGTTCGCCGCCGGAGAGGTTGCCGACGATCTTCTGCTGGTCGGTGCCCTTGAAGTTGAAGCGGCCGATGTAGGCGCGCGACTGGATCTCGAAGTTGCCGATGGTGAGGATGTCCGAACCGCCGGAGACTTCCTGCCAGACGTTGTTCTTGGCATCGAGCGCGTCGCGCGACTGGTCGACGTAGGCGAGCTTGACGGTGTGGCCGAGCTTGACCTCGCCCGAATCGGGCTGCTCCTTGCCCATGATCATCTTCATCAACGTGGACTTGCCGGCGCCGTTGGGGCCCATCACGCCGACGATGGCGCCGGCCGGGATCTTGAACGACAGGTCGTCGATCAGCAGGCGGTCGCCAAAGGACTTGCTGACGTTCTTGAACTCGATCACCTCGTTGCCCAGGCGTTCGCCCGGTGGAATGAAGATCTCGTTCGTCTCGTTGCGGCGCTGGTACTCGACCGAGTTGAGCTCCTCGAAGCGGTTCAGGCGCGCCTTGCCCTTGGACTGGCGGCCCTTGGCGGCCGAGCGGATCCACTCCAGCTCCTTCTCGATCGCTTTCTGGCGCGACTTCTCCTGCTGGGCTTCCTGCTTCAGGCGCTGGTCCTTCTGTTCCAGCCACTCGGTGTAGTTGCCCTTCCAGGGGATGCCGCGGCCGCGGTCGAGCTCGAGGATCCACTCGGCGGCGTTGTCCAGGAAGTAGCGGTCATGGGTGACCGCCACCACGGTGCCGGGGTAATCCTGCAGGAAGTGCTCCAGCCACTCGACCGACTCGGCGTCCAGGTGGTTGGTCGGCTCGTCGAGCAACAGCATGTCCGGCTTGGAGAGCAGCAGGCGGCACAGCGCCACGCGGCGCTTCTCGCCGCCGGAGAGCGGGCCGACCTTGACGTCCCACGGCGGCAGGCGCAGCGCGTCGGCGGCCACTTCGAGCTGGCGCTCAAGCGCGTGGGCATCGTTGGCGGCGAGCAGGTTCTCCAGCTGCTCCTGCTCCTTGGCCAGCGCGTCGAAATCCGCGCCTTCCTCGGCGTAGGCGGCGTAGACCTCTTCCAGGCGCTTCTGCGCGTCAAGGATCTCGTGCACGCCTTCCTCGACCACTTCGCGCACGGTCTTTTCGGGGTCGAGCTGCGGCTCCTGCGCCAGGTAGCCGACCTTGATGCCCGGCTGCGGGCGGGCTTCACCCTGGAAGTCGGTGTCCACGCCGGCCATGATCCTGAGCACCGTGGACTTGCCCGCGCCATTGAGGCCCAGCAGGCCGATCTTGGCGCCGGGGAAGAAGCTGAGCGAGATGTCCTTGATGATCTGGCGCTTCGGGGGAACGATCTTGCTCACCCCGTTCATGGTGTAGATGTACTGCATGCTTCGGCTCCCTAAGGGCGTCCGCGGGCCGCGAGGGCGGTCCGGCGGATAAAGGCGGGGAAATGACCGCCAATTATCGCCGATCGGGCCGTGTCTTGCCATGCGGCGGGCCTGTCGCCCCCGCAGGCTGCGTGTTTCGGCATGGGGTAGGCGGCGATGGACGCGATCGACAGCGCGCGCAGCGCGCGGCGGGGATGGCGCGGGCGGGAGCGGTGGATCGGCCGGCAGGCGTCGCGCCGCGGGCGGCTGGCGTCCTTCGCCTACGAGTTCCTCTGCTTCGGCGTGAAGCAGGCCTCCGCCTGCCTGTTCGGCGGACTGATGGTGGCGCTGCTGCTCGCAAGCTGGCGCTGGTATCCGGCCGACGCGCCGCTGGCTCGCTACGACTTCGTCACGCTGACGGCGATCGGCATCCAGCTCGCGCTGCTGGCGAGCGGGCTGGAAAGTTCGCGCGAGGCGCGGGTGATCGCGCTGTTCCACGTGGTCGGCACGCTGATGGAACTGTTCAAGACGGCCGTGGGCTCGTGGGTCTATCCCGAACCCTCGCTGCTTCGCCTCGGCGGGGTGCCGCTGTTTTCCGGCTTCATGTACGCATCGGTCGGCAGCTACATCGCGCGGGCCTGGCGGCTATTCGATTTCCGTTTTACCGGCCATCCGGGCTTCGGGCCGACGGTGGCGCTGGCGCTGGCGATCTACCTCAACTTCTTCACCCATCACTACCTGCCGGACGCGAGAATGTTGCTGTTCGCCGGCCTGGCGTGGCTGTTCCGGCGCACCTGGGTGCACTACCGCGTCCGCCGCGTGCACCGGCGCATGCCGCTGCTGTTGGGCTTCGTGCTGGTGGCGCTGTTCATCTGGCTGGCGGAGAACGTAGGCACCTTCAGCCGCGCCTGGCTGTACCCGGCGCAGCGCCACGGTTGGTCGATGGTGCCGCTATCGAAGCTCGGCTCGTGGCTGCTGCTGATGGTGATCAGCTACGTGATGGTCTGGGCGCTACACCGGCGCAAGGAAAGCGCCCGCAGGGATCAGGCCTGACCGCGCCCGGGCCGCGCCGCCTCGAACAGCGTGCCTGCGGTGCGGGTGTGCAGCGAGGCGGCATCGAAGCCCTCCGGCAGCAGGCCGGCGATCTCCAGCATCACCGCACCGTGCAGGGCCGCCCAGATCTGGTGGCCGAGCAGCGGTGCGTCAGCCTCCACCGCGCCTTCGGCGACCAGCACCTCGACGTGGGCTGCGATGGTGCGCCACATGCGCGCGTGGGCTTCGCGGTAGGCCGGGTCGTCACGGTGCGGCTCGGGGTATTCGAACATCAGCCGGTAGGTGGCCGTCTCGCGGCGGGCGAAGGCGATGTAGGCATCGCGCACCGCGCGGCTGCGCACGCGGCCGTCGCCGGGTGTGTCCAGCGCGCGTTCGAGCGCCTCGGAAAACCGGTGCATGCCGCGCGTGCGCACCGCCGTGACGATCTGCTCCTTGCTGGCGAAGTAGCGGTAGGGCGTCATCGTGCCGCAACCGAGCTCGGCCGCGATCCGGCGCATGCTGACGGCGGCCGGGCCTTCTTCGACGAACAGCCGCGCCGCCGCCTGGCAGATGCGCTCGCGGAAGGCTTCCGCGTCCTGTTCGCTGAGTGCCTTGGGCATGTCAGCGGGTGCCCAGCGTCTGGCGGAAGAACGCCACTGCGTCGGCGTTGATGCGCTCGTGCACCTTGGCACGGTCGACGCCCGGCGGATCCTGGCAGATGGCGCCGGCCTCCTTCGCCAGCGCCGCCGAGCAGGGCGCCAGGAACACCCAATGATCGGCTTTCGGCACTTCGGTGACGCGCGTGAGGGTGCGTACGAGCGGTTTGAGGTGCAGCGCGTTTTCCGATGGCAGCAGTACGTGGTCGTTCTGGCCATACCAGAGGTCGACCGGTCGATCGATCGCGCCGGCGCCGGCCTTGTCGAACACCAGCGACAGCGGCGCCATCACGAAGGCGGCCTTGACGCGAGGATCCGCCGTGTCGCCCCAGCGGTCGAGGTCGTGCTGGATATCGGCCAGGTAGGCGGCGGCCGCCTCGGGCGTGAGCTTCTTCGCCGGGCCGCACGTCTCCATGTCGTTCGGATGACGGTGGCAATAGCCGATGAAACGATCGAAGCGCGGCCTGGCGCCGACCACGAGCAGGCTGGTGTAGCCGCCAGCCGAGAAGCCCGCCACGCCAATGCGCGTCGGATCGATCAGCTGCTTCCAGTGCGCATCGGACAGCAGCGTGTCGATGACGGCACGGACCTCGACGGCGCGCCCCACCAGCACCCGGGACGTGGCCGAACCGCTCTGGTCGTGGAAGTTGTCGCCGGGCTGCTCGAAGGTGGCCACGACAAAGCCGTGCCGCGCGAGATAGCTGGCCAGGTCGTGGTGGCCCAGGTCCGAACCGCCATGTCCATGCGAGATGACCACCAGCGGCCACGCGCCAGACGCCGCCTCGGCGCCGGGCGTGGCGGCAACGTCGTACGGGCCGAAGGCCGTCGTGCCGTGCGTCGGCGCGGACGAGGGATAGAACACGAAACCCGGCGTGTGGCCCTGGTTGACCGGGTCCGGGAAAGTGGTCGGCCGGATACCCACGCCCTCGACCGTGGCCGCGCACAGCGCCAACGGGATCGACAGCAGTGCGGCTGCGAGCAGGCCGCGCAGGCGGCGTGCGAGAGATGGGCGCGCGGCACGTGTGCGAACAGCCATCGGGAGAGCTCCATGGTTAGCGTGCGGCGTACGGTACGATGTACGCAACCTTGCCGCAAGCATGCCTAGTGGCCGCCAACCCCTGCGAGGACTACACTTTTCGGCTTATCCCCCGCACCCGACCACCGAGGCGACGCATGTTCCCGAAGGATTGCACGATCGAAGGTTTCGACCCTGAGCTGGCCAAGGCCATCGCCGACGAAGCACGTCGCCAGGAGGACCACGTCGAGCTGATCGCCTCGGAGAACTACGCCAGCCCGCGCGTGATGGAGGCGCAGGGCTCGGTGCTGACCAACAAGTACGCCGAAGGTTACCCGGGCAAGCGCTACTACGGCGGTTGCGAGTACGTGGACGTGGCCGAGCGCCTGGCGCTGGACCGCGTCAAGCAGCTGTTCGGCGCCACCTACGCCAACGTGCAGCCGCATTCGGGCTCGCAGGCCAACCAGGCGGTGTACCTGGCGCTGCTCTCGCCCGGCGACACCATCCTGGGCATGTCGCTGGCGCACGGCGGCCACCTCACCCACGGCGCCAAGGTGAACATCTCCGGCAAGCTGTTCAACGCCGTGCAGTACGGCGTCAACGACGCGGGCCTGATCGACTATGACGAAGTCCAGCGCCTGGCCAACGAGCACAAGCCGAAGATGCTGGTGGGCGGCTTCTCCGCCTATTCGCAGGTGGTCGACTGGAAGCGCATGCGCGAGATCGCCGACTCGGTCGGCGCGATCTTCTTCGTCGACATGGCGCACGTGGCCGGCCTGGTCGCCGCCGGTGTGTATCCCAGTCCGCTGCCGCACGCGCACGTGGTCACCTCGACCACCCACAAGACCCTGCGCGGCCCGCGCGGCGGCATCATCGTCGCCAACCGCGACGCGATGGGCGAGGCGGGCGAGGAGATCGAGAAAAAGCTGCAGTCGATCGTCTTCCCGGGCATCCAGGGCGGCCCGCTGATGCACGTGATCGCGGCCAAGGCGGTCGCTTTCAAGGAAGCGTTGGAGCCGGACTTCAAGGCGTACCAGCAGCAGGTGGTCAAGAACGCGCAGGCGATGGCCAAGACCATCATCCAGCGCGGCTACAAGATCGTTTCCGGCGGCACCGAGAACCACCTGATGCTGGTCGACATGATCGGCAAGGGCGTCACCGGCAAGGACGCCGAAGCGGCGCTGGGCAAGGCGCACATCACGGTCAACAAGAACGCCGTGCCGAACGACCCGCAGAAGCCCTTCGTCACCTCGGGCCTGCGCGTGGGCACCCCCGCCGTCACCACCCGTGGCTACAAGGAAGCCGACTGCGTGGATCTCGCCAACTGGCTGTGCGACGTGCTCGATGCGCCGGGCGACGAGGCGGTGATCGCCACGGTGCGCGGGAAGGTCGAGGCACAGTGCAAGAAGTTCCCGGTCTACGGCTGATCCGCACCGGATGCACTGCCCCTTCTGCCAACACGAAGACACCCGCGTGATCGACTCGCGGCTGACCGAGGACGGCGCCACCGTGCGCCGTCGTCGCGAGTGCCCCCAGTGTGGCGAGCGCTTCAATACATTCGAGACCGCGGAGCTGAAGCTGCCGGCGATCGTCAAGAGTGGTGAGCGGCGCGAAGCGTTCGACGAGCGCAAGCTGCGCACCAGTTTCGATCGCGCGCTGCAGAAGCGACCGGTGGCGAGCCACGATGTCGACAACGCAGTGCGCGAGATCATCAACGACCTGCGCCGCAGCGGCGAGCGCGAAGTGCCTTCGCGCCAGGTCGGCGAGCTGGTGATGCGCGAGTTAAAGAAGCTCGACCAAGTGGCCTACGTACGCTTTGCCTCGGTGTACCGGAAGTTCGAGGACGTGCAGGCGTTCCGCGAGGAAATCGAGAAGCTCGAGCGCGACCTGCCGGGACTTGACGGCCTGCAGCTGCCGTTGCTCGGTGGCGGTAAGCGGCCTGCCAAGTAAGCGCGGACCGAAGTAGGGTGGGCTTCAGCCCGCCGGCTCTGATGCGGAGGAAGCGGTGGGCTGAAGCCCACCCTACGATAGCGACGCCATGACCGAAGCGTTCTCCAGCATTGACCATCAGCGCATGGCGCATGCGTTGCGCCTGGCCGAGCGCGGGCTCTACACCACGCAGCCCAACCCGCGCGTGGGGTGCGTGATCGCGCACGGCGAACGGGTGGTGGGGACCGGCTGGCACCGGCGTGCGGGTGGGCCGCATGCGGAGGTGTTCGCGTTGCGCGAGGCTGGCGAGGAGGCGCGTGGCGCGACCGCCTACGTGACGCTGGAGCCCTGTGCGCATTTCGGCCGCACGCCGCCGTGCGCCGATGCGCTGGTGGCTGCCGGCGTGGCGCGGGTGGTGATAGCCGCGGAGGATCCGTTCGCGCAGGTGGCCGGGCGCGGGATGGAGAAACTGCGCGCGGCGGGCATCACGGTGGACACGGGCCTGCTGCGGGAGGAGTCGCGGGAGCTCAACATCGGGTTCTTCAGCCGCATCGAACGTGGGCGTCCGTGGGTGCGGGTCAAACTGGCGATGAGCCTCGATGGCCGCACTGCGCTGGCCGATGGCGAATCGAAATGGATCACCGGCGAAGCCGCGCGGGCGGACGTGCAGCGCTGGCGTGCGCGCAGTTCGGCGATCCTCACCGGCAGCGGCACGGTGCTGGCCGACAACCCGCGCCTCACCGTGCGTTTGCAGGAAGGCGCACACAGCTCCCAATTTTCCGCGCAGACGGTCGGGGCAGGGAACAACTCCCTCTCCCCCGGCCCCGTCGGGGAAGAGGGTTGGGGAGAGGGGGAGGCCTTTGCCCCGGTAGCACCACTGCGCGTGATTCTCGACCGCCAACTACGCACGCCCGCCGGCAGCCATGTGCTTGCACCGGTCGCGCCAACCTTGCTGATGCACGCGTCCGATGCATCCGTTCCGGTTCATCTCGAGCCGATCGATCGCGTGTCGCTGCCCGAAGGCGCCGGCCGTCTTGACCTGCAGACCGCACTCGCCGAGCTCGCCCGCCGCGACATCAACGAACTGCACGTCGAAGCCGGTCCCACTTTGTGCGGGGCGCTGCTGGCGGCCGGCCTGGCCGACGAACTGCTGCTGTATATCGCACCCGTGTTGCTCGGCGACACGGCGCGCCCGTTGTTGGGCTTGCCGCCGCTGGCGCGGATGGCCGATCGCTGGCAGCTGAGGACGCTGGACCGCCGGATGGTCGGCGAGGACATCCGCCTTCGGCTGCGGCCTGGAATGTAGGAGCGCCCTTGGGCGCGACCGCCATGCGACGTCGTGCCGCGCGGTCGCGCCCAAGGGCGCTCCTACAGAAACCTCGATGCTAGACTTCGCCCGCCGGCCTGGCCGGCAATCGCGTCTTCAGGGCGGGGCGAAATTCCCCACCGGCGGTAGGTTTCGCAAGAAACGAGCCCGCGAGCGCTTCCGCCTCGGCGGAAGGTCAGCAGATCCGGTCGAATGCCGGAGCCGACGGTCACAGTCCGGATGAAAGAAGACGGTCGCGCGCATGGCTCCCAAGGCCGTGCGTGGGCCTCATGCCTTGGGGCGTTCTCAGTTCAGTCCACGGAGAACGTTTCATGTCCAAGTTCATTCGTATCGCCACCTCCGGCCGGGAGGTGCGCTGATGTTCACCGGCATCATCCAGACGGTAGGCCGCATCGCGCGGCTCGAATCGCGCGGCGGCGACGTGCGTCTTCATGTCGATACGGCCGACCTCGATCTGGCCGACGTGCAACTGGGCGATTCGATCGCCGTGTCCGGCGTGTGCCTGACGGCGATCAGCCTGGGCGAACGCGGCTTCGCCGCCGACGTGTCCAACGAAACCCTCTCGCTTACCACGCTGGGCCAGCTCAAGGCCGGCGATCCGGTCAACCTGGAGAAGGCGCTGCGGCTGGCCGACCGGCTGGGCGGGCACCTGGTGTCCGGCCACGTCGATGGGGTGGGCAAGGTGGTTTCCATCACACCCGACGCACGCTCGCAGCGCTGGACGTTCGAGGTGCCGCCGGACCTGGCGCGCTACATCGCCGCCAAGGGCTCGATCTGCATCGATGGCACCAGCCTCACCGTCAATGAGGTAACCGGCACGCGGTTCGGCGTGAACCTGATTCCGCACACCGTGGCACACACGGCTTTCCACGCCAGGCGCGCGGGGGATGCGGTGAACATCGAGGTGGACGTGATCGCGCGCTACGTCGAGCGGCTGATCGGCGGCGGCGAGGTGCCGCGGCTGGACGAAGCATTCCTCAAGCAGCACGGCTTCGCCTGATTTTTCGCTCCTCCCCTGCAACGCAGCGGGAGGTTGGGAGGGCGTTGGAGCCCTGGTCGAAATCAGGGCGAACCCTCCCCGGCCTTCCCCTGCAAGCAGGGAAGGGCAAACCCCATCTCAAGGTAGACCCATGTCCTTCAACAGCATCCCCGAAATCCTCGAAGACCTCCGCGCCGGCCGCATGGTCGTGATCCTCGACGACGAGGACCGCGAGAACGAGGGCGATATCGTCATGGCGGCGCAGATGGTGCGGCCGGAGGACGTCAACTTCATGGTTCGCGAGGCGCGCGGCCTGTTGTGCCTGACCCTCACCGAACAGCGCACGCGCCAGTTGGGCCTCAAGCCCATGGTCAGCGACAACACCTCGCCCTACCACACCAATTTCACCGTTTCGATCGAGGCGGCTGAGGGCGTCACCACCGGCATCTCGGCGCACGACCGTGCGCGCACCATCCAGGTGGCAGTCAAGTCCGACGCCAGACCGCAGGACCTCTCGCAGCCGGGCCACATCTTCCCGCTCACCGCGCAGCCTGGCGGTGTGCTCACCCGCGCCGGCCACACCGAGGCCGGCTGCGACCTGGCGGCGCTGGCGGGGCTGGAACCGTCCGCCGTGCTGATCGAGATCCTGCACGAGGACGGCTCGATGGCGCGCCGCCCGGAACTGGAAGTCTTTGCGGCCCGACACGGCCTGAAGATCGGCACCATCGCCGACCTGATCCGCTACCGGCTGGAAACCGAAAAAACCATCCAGCGCGTGCACGAGGAAGAGGTCGACACCGAGTTCGGCCCGTTCCGGCTGGTCGCCTACCGTGACGCCATTCGCCACGGCCTCCACTACGCGCTGGTGCGCGGCACAGTGGATGACGGCGCACCGGTGCTCACCCGCGTACATGTGCGCAACACCCTGTCCGACGTGTTGCACCTTAGGCGCGAAGACCTTGGGCTGACCGTCACCGCCGCGCTGCGGCGCATCGCCGACGAGGACCGCGGCGTGCTGCTGGTGCTTTCCGGCGAGGACACCACCGACGCCCTGCTCGCCCGGCTCAAGCGCCAGCCCGCCGCGCTGGCGCCGGAGGATGCGCAGCAGCAGGAGTGGCGCCAGCTCGGCCTGGGCGCACAGATCCTCACCGACCTGGGCGTGCACAAGCTTTGCGTGATGGGTACGCCGCGCAAGCTGGTGGGCCTGGCCGGGTTTGATCTGGAAGTGGTCGAGTACGTGTGACGCCACCCGGCCCTGTAGGAGCCCGCTTGCGGGCGATGCTCTTCTGGCGACCGGCATAAGAGCATCGCTCGCAAGCGGGCCCCTACAATGGGTCGGTCGTTTCGAGGGATTTAGACATGCCCAACGCCCGCATCCGCTTGATCGCTCCCGCCGGCTACGCCCACGACCCGGCCGTCATGGCGCGCGGCGTGGCGCGCCTGCGCGATGCTGGCTGTACCGTCGAGGGCCAGGAAGTGCTGGAACGCGCGCAACTGCGCTTTGCCGGCACCGATGCCGAGCGCGCGAACGACATCAACGCGCTGGCCACGCTCACTCAACTGCCGGACATCGCCCTGGTCACCCGCGGCGGCTACGGCGCCGCGCGCCTGCTCGGCCAGCTCGACTACGGCGCCCTGCGCGAACGGCTGGCCGGCTCGAACCTCGCACTGGTCGGCCACAGCGACTTCACCGCGCTGCAGCTGGCGCTGTACGCCAAAAGCGGCGTGCGCAGTTTCGCCGGCCCGCTGCTGGCGGACCTGGGCGCCGAACCGATGCCGAGCTTCACCTGGGACCACTTCTGGAACACGCTCCGTTCGGATACGAGCGTCGCCACCTGGTCCGGCGCGGGCGATGTCGAACTGGACGTGCAGGGCACCCTGTGGGGCGGCAACCTGGCGGTGCTGTGCAGCCTGCTCGGTACACCCTATTTCCCCCGGATCGAAGGCGGCATCCTGTTCGTCGAGGACCTGGGCGAGCCGCCATATCGCATCGAGCGGCTGTTCTACCAGTTGCAGCTGTCCGGCGTGCTGGCAAGGCAGCGCGCCGTGGTGCTGGGCGACTTCCACGCCTGCCGCCCGGGGCCGCGCGACAACGGCTACGATCTGGCTGCGGCGTTCGCGCAGCTGGCGCGCGTGGCCGGCATCCCGGTGATCCACGGTTTGCCGCACGGTCATGCCGCACGCCAGCTCACGCTGCCGTTCGGTGCCCAGGCGAGGTTGCGTGTCAGCGGTGGCGAGGCGCGCCTGGAGTGCACCGGCTACCCGCACATGTCCCTGTAGGAGCGCCCATGGGCGCGACCCGGATGCGTCCGGTCGCGCGCAAGGGCGCTCGTGCAGGAGATATCGACGCCCCAAACCCGTAAAATACCCGGCCCCGCAAGGGCTTCCCGTCTGCCCAAGGATTCGCAATGAAGATCATCGAAGGCGACTTCGCCACGCCCACGGGCCGTTTCGCCATCGTCGCGGGCCGTTTCAACGGCTTCGTCGTCGAGCCGCTGGTGGCCGGTGCGCGCGACGCGCTGGTGCGCCACGGCGTGAAGGACGACGCGATCGACCTGATTCGCGTGCCGGGCGCCTGGGAAATCGCGCTGGCCGCGCACAAGCTCGCCAACTCGGGCCGCTATGCGGCAGTGATCGCGCTGGGCGCGGTGATCCGCGGTTCCACGCCGCACTTCGACTACGTCGCCGGCGAATGCGCCAAGGGCCTGGCCCAGGCCGCCTACAGCGCCGGCGTGCCGGTGGCATTCGGCGTGCTGACCACCGACACCATCGAGCAGGCGATCGAGCGCGCCGGCACCAAGGCCGGCAACAAGGGCGCCGACGCGGCGCTGGCCGCGCTGGAGATGGCCAACCTGTACGGGAAGCTGTGATGAGCGCTCCGCAAGGCATCGACCTGGCCGCCCGTTCGCGCGCCCGCCGGCGCGCGCTGCAGGCGCTGTACGCCTGGCAGTTGTCGGGCAGCCACATGAAGGCGGTGATCGACCAGTTCCGCCACGAGCAGGACATGGAAGTGGCCGACCTCGAATACTTCGAAGACCTGTTGCACGGCGTGGAAACGCACGTCGGCGAGCTCGATGTGGCGATCAAGCCCTACGTCGACCGCGAAGTGGAACAGATCGACCCGATCGAACGCGCCGCGCTGCGCCTGGCCGCCTACGAGTTGAAGTATCGCCTCGACGTGCCTTACCGCGTGGTCATCAACGAGGCGATCGAAGTGACCAAGCGCTTCGGCGCCGACCACGGCCACAGCTACGTCAACGGCGTGCTGGACAAGCTTGCCGGCGAGCTGCGCTCGGCCGAGAAGGGCGCGCGCTAGCTTCAGGGTGGGCTTTAGCCCACCGGCTCGGGTGGATGGAACGGCGGTGGGCTGAAACCCACCCTATGCCAGCCCTACGGCTCGCACTTGCGACTGTTGTCGGCGATGGCCGCGATGCGCCATTGCCCATCCACCCGCACCAGGTTGAACACGTCCGTGCCGCAATGGTGCGGCTTGCCATCGAGCAGGAAGGTGTAGGGCGCCCACACCACCGCGAGGTCCTGGTCGACCAACACCTGCGGCGTGCCGATGCGCTCTTCGATCTTCTCCTTGCCCGGCTTCAAGTGGTCGACGAAATCGCCGAGGGTCAGTCGCACCGGCTTCCCATCGCGCATCAGCGTGGCAGTACCAGCCGGCAGCACCTGCGCGCGCATGGCCGCCTGGTCGTGCTGCGCCATGGCGTTGAAGAAGGCGTGCACTGGCTCGAGCACGCTGGCGGGGGAGGCTGTGCTGCCGGCCAGCGCCGCGCCGCTGGCGAGCGCAAGGGCCGACAGCCATGCCGCGCGTTGGATGGCATGGCCGCATTGCAGGAGGGCAGGGCGCATCAGTGAAGTCTCCCTTGAAGGCAACCGATTCTAACCAGCCCCGTCGCCGGCGGGCGCTGTGCCATCCGGCACGGGGCGCACCGCGGCATCGCGCCCAAGAGCGCCCCCATCCGCCTGTCGGCACCTTCCCCCGCGTTCGCGGGGGGAAGGCTAGGATGCGGGGCCGGAGGAAGGCTTGGATGCACGGCTTGCGGCCTGGATCCTTTCCCCGTTCACGGGGGAAGGTGCCCGCAGGGCGGATGGGGGAAGTCTTGCGGAGAGCCCGCCGGTTCGCCTCACCCGCTTGCCGGACTATCCCGCAGTCGGAACAGGGTCCTGGTTGCCGTCGGAGGCTTGCATTCGCGTGCACGCGGATGCTCTGCTTGCGTGTTTCCACGCCGACGGCCCTGCCATGGAATTCCGCCTGATCGACCGCATCCGCGACCGCACCGCGTTGGCGCGCGAGGACGTGCGGCTGGGCATCGGCGACGATGCCGCGGTGCTCGCGGTGCCTCCCGGCCAGCAACTGGCGGTGGCGATCGACACCCTGGTCGAGGGCGTCCACTTCCCCCACGGCACTGCGCCGCGCGACATCGGCTGGAAGGCGTTGGCGGTGAACCTGTCCGACCTGGCGGCGATGGGTGCCGTGCCAGCCTGGGCGCTGCTGGCGCTGACCCTGCCGCACGGCGACGCGGCCATCGTCGACGGCCTCGCCGGCGGCTTCGGGGAGCTGGCGCGCGAACATGCCGTGGCGCTGGTCGGCGGCGATACCACTCGCGGCCCGTTCTGCCTGAGCGTCGCGGTGCACGGCTTCGTGCCGCCGGGGCGGGCGATGACCCGCAGCGGCGCACGTGCGGGTGATGCGCTGTTCGTCACCGGCTCGCTCGGCAGCGCGGCGGGCGGGCTGCAGTTGCTGCAGGGCAGGGTGCCGTTCGATGCGAACGACGAGGCGCACCGCGCCTTGCGTGAGCGGCTGGATCGCCCGACGCCGCGCGTGCGTGCCGGCGTGGCGCTGCGCGGGCATGCCAGGGCCTGCATTGACGTCTCCGATGGCCTGCTCGCCGACCTGGGCCACATTTGCGCGGCCAGTGGCGTCGGCGCCGAGCTCGACCTCGACGCGTTGCCCCTGTCGACCGCACTGCCGGGCGTGTTCGGTGTCGATACTGCCCGCGAACTGGCGCTGACCGGCGGGGACGATTACGAACTGTGCTTCACGGTGCCACCCGCCTCGGTCGACGCGATGCACACCGCGCTGGCCGCCGTTGGGGCCCACGCCACGCGCATCGGCGTGATCGTCGAGGGCCAGGGCGTGCGCGCGATCGACGGGGCACCACTGGCCGCGATGCGCAGCGGCTGGGATCATTTCGGCGCCTAGCCCGCGTCCGCGCGCAACCAACGGAATCTGCATGACCGACAGGAAGAAACTCACCGCCGACCAACGCCGCCGCCTGCTCGCCTCGCCGGCGGGTTGGCTCGCATGCGGGTTGGGCTCGGGCCTGGCGCCCGTGGCGCAGGGCACCTTCGGCTCGCTCGCCGCGATCCTGCCCTGGCTCGCGCTACGCCACCTGGGCGTGCCGCTCTACGTGCTGGTCCTGGCACTGGCCTTTGCACTGGGCGTGTGGGCCTGCAACGCGGCCGGCCGCGCACTCGGCGTCGACGACCATCGCAGCCTGGTGTGGGACGAGTTCGTCGGCCAGTGGCTCGCACTGCTGCCGCTGTTGCTGGTGCCCTCGCCATGGTGGATGGTCGCCGTGGGTTTCGGCCTGTTCCGCTTGTTCGACGTGTGGAAGCCCTGGCCGATCGGCTGGCTGGACGGCCATATGAAGGGCGGCCTGGGCGTGATGATCGACGACGTGGTGGCGGGGGTCTACGCGGCCATCGTGCTGGCGCTGATCGCCCTCGCCCGGTAGGAGTGCCCCTATGCGCGACCGTACGGCGGTCGGCGCCTGGCAGTCGCGCACAGGTGCGCTCCTACGGGATCTTGAGGCCGCGTCGGCGACAATGGCGCTTTCGCCTGAGGAGATCCGCCATGCTCTACCGCCGCCTCGGCCGCACCGGCCTGCAACTGTCCGCGCTGTCCTTCGGTGCGTGGGTGACCTTCGGCCGGCAGGTGGGGCGCTCGCAGGCGCGGGAGTTGCTGGCCCTGGCCTATGACCGTGGCGTCAACTTCTTCGACAACGCCGAGACCTACAACAAGGGCGAGGCGGAGCGGCTGATGGGCGACGTGCTCGCGGACCTGCGCTTTCCGCGCGACAGCTATTGCGTGTCGAGCAAGGTGTTCTTCGGCGCCGTGGACGATCCGAAACCCACCCAGCACGGGCTCTCGCGCAAGCACGTCATCGAGGCCTGCCACCAGGCGCTCGAACGGCTGCGGGTCGACCACCTGGACCTCTACTTCTGCCACCGTCCCGACCCGGACACGCCGATCGAGGAAACCGTGGCGGCGATGGACACGCTGATCCGCCAGGGCAAGGTGCTGTACTGGGGCACCAGCGAATGGCCAGCCGAGGCGATCGTCGAGGCCCACCGCATCGCGCGCGAGAACCACTGTTATGCGCCGGTCGTCGAGCAGCCGCAGTACAACCTGCTGCACCGCGACCGGGTCGAGCGCGAATACGCGCCGCTGTACGAGCGCTTCGGCATGGGCACCACGATCTGGTCGCCGCTGGCGTCCGGGCTGCTGGCCGGGCGCTACAACGAGGGCATCCCGGACGACTCGCGGCTGGCGCAGCCCGGCTACGAATGGCTGCGCGAGGCGGTGCTCGGTTCCGGGCGCGAACGGGTGGAGCGGGTGCGCCACCTGGCGCCGATCGCGCAGGAGCTTGGCGTGAGCCAAGCGCAGCTGGCGCTTGCGTGGTGCCTGGCCAATCCGCACGTTTCCACTGTGCTGCTCGGGGCGAGCCGGCGCGAGCAGCTGGAGCAGAACCTGGCGGCGCTGGAGCTGGTGCCGCGCATCGACGCGGGGCTCAAGCAGCGGATCGAGCAGGCCGTAGGCTGAGGATTGCGCGCTCTGCTCCCTCTCCCCTCGGGGAGAGGGCTGGGGTGAGGGGCGGGGCTCGCGGGAATGCCGGCAGGAGCGATATGTTGCTTATCGTTCTTGCGCGGCCTCCCCGCGACTTGGCTCGCCTGCCGCGGGCTTTCGATCGCCTGCCGGCGCCTGGGTTACTTTCTTTGCTGGCCCGAAGAAAGTAACCAAAGACATGGCCCGGCTAAGCCCGATGAGGAATAAGAGCTAGGTGCCGCCGCGCCTTGCTGGGTCAGTCGCCTGCTCTTAGAGGAGCTGCCGCCGCTTTACGGCGGGCGCTCGGGAGCTGAGGCAAGAGGGCTTGCGCGTTTGGGTACAGGAGCGCCGCACTTGGCTCCCTCTCCCCTCCGGGGAGAGGGAGCCACGTACCGCGAACGTGCATGACCTTGCACTCTTCGTGCCTCAGCTCCCGAGCGCCCGCGGTAAAGCGGCGGCAGCTCCTCTAAGAGCGAGCGACTGACCAAGCAAAGCGCACAGGCACCTAGCTTTTTAGCCACCCCGTGCTTAGCAGGCCATTTCTTTGGTTACTTTCTTTGGGCCAGCAAAGAAAGTGACCCGGGCGCCGTCAGGCGATCGGAAGCCCGCGGCAGGCGAGCCAAGTTGCGGTGAGGCCACGCAAGGGCGACAACCAAAGCACCCTCCGGACGAAACATCCCCGCGAGCCCCGGCCCCTCATCCCCAACCCTCGCCCCGGCCCGGGAGAGGGAACAGAGCGCCGCGTTCGCGCGCACAAAACCCGCAAGTCCTGTTGCGCCGGCGACTGTCCGGCCGCTTGTCCGCCTGTCCGTCACGGTGTCCGCGGACAGCGGACACGTCGAGGGAGGTAGCGAACAAACCCGCTCAGCTGCGCGGCCTCGCGCGGTTCCGAACCGGTTGGCATGGCGCTTGCTCAACCAGCCACAGTCATATCCGTCAGGACCGCCCGATGATCCGCGACACCTCCGCTCAAGACCGCCTGGTCGAGGTCAAACCCAACCGCAAGCGCCAGTTGCTCATCGGCGGCATCGGCCTGGCCGTGCTGGTCGCGCTGGCGCTCGCGCTGCCCACCGCGATGCGGCTGTTCTCGGCCGACGCCTCGGTGAGCGCCTCGCGCCTGTCCTTCGCCACCGTGGAGCGTGGCCTGTTCGTGCGCGACATCGCAGCCGAGGGCAAGGTGGTGGCGGCGGTCAGCCCGACCATGTACGCCACTTCCGGCGGTGCGGTCACGGTCAAGGTGCATGCGGGCGACACGGTGAAGAAGGGCCAGGTGCTGGCCGTCATCGACAGCCCCGAGCTGACCAACAAGCTGCTGCAGGAAGAGTCCAACGCCGACGCGATGGAAGTGGAGTACCAGCGCGCGCAGATCGAGGCGCGCAAGCAGCGCTCTTCGCTGCAGAAGGCCTATGACAACGCGTTGATCGACCAGCAGGCGGCCGAGCGCGACCTCGCCCGCAACGAGAAGGCGTTCAAGCTCGGCGCCGTCTCCGGCATGGACGTGGACCGCGCCAAGGACACCCTGCAAAAGGCCAAGCTGACCACCCAGCACGCCAAGTCCGACTTAGGCATGGACAACGCGAGCCTCAACTTCGACATCAAGTCCAAGAAGCTCGCCCACGAGCGCCAGGTGCTGCTGGTGAAAGACCTGCAGCGCCAGGTGGACGACCTCAACGTGAAGTCACCCGTGGACGGCCAGGTCGGCCAGTTGTTCATCGCCGAGCGCGCCACCGTGGCCAAGGACGCCAAGCTGCTGAGCGTCATCGACCTGTCCGCGCTGGAAGTGGAGATGCAGGTGCCCGAGAGCTTCGCCCGCGACCTGGCGATCGGCATGAACGGCGAGATCACCGGCAACGGCCACACCTGGAAGGGCATCGTCAGCGCGATCTCGCCCGAGGTCGTCAATGGCGAGGTCGCCGCGCGCCTGCGCTTCGACGGCAGCACGCCGAAGCAGCTGCGCCAGAACCAGCGCCTGTCCGTGCGCATCCTGCTCGACAAGCGCGACAACGTGCTGACCGTGCAGCGCGGCTCGTTCGTCGACGAATCCGGCGGCAACTACGCCTACGTCGTGCACGAGGGCATCGCCGAGAAGAAGCCGATCCGCGTGGGCGCCAGCAGCATCGACAAGGTCGAGATCCTGGAAGGCCTCAAGGAAGGCGACCGGATCGTGATCTCCGGCACCGACAACTTCAAGGATGCGGCCAAGGTCGCGATCAGCGACTGACGATTGATCCTTCCCCCTGCCCGCAGGGGGAAAGAGCCAGACACCACCACCACCGAAGGACGTAACCATGCTCAAGATGACCCACCTGTCCAAGGTCTACCGCACCGAAGTGGTGGAGACCTACGCGCTGCGCGACTTCAACATCGACGTGAAGGAAGGCGAGTTCGTCGCCGTCACCGGTCCGTCCGGTTCGGGCAAGACCACCTTCCTGACCATCGCCGGCCTGCTGGAGACCTTCACCGGTGGCCATTACCACCTCGACGGCATCGAGGTGAGCCAGTTGAACGACAACGCCCGCTCGAAGATCCGCAACGAGAAGATCGGCTTCATCTTCCAGGCGTTCAACCTGATTCCGGACCTGAACGTCTACGACAACGTCGAAGTGCCGCTGCGCTACCGCGGCATGAAGGGCGCCGAGCGCAAGCAGCGCATCATGGACGCGCTGGAGCGGGTGGGCCTGGCCTCGCGCGCCAAGCATTACCCGGCCGAGCTCTCCGGCGGCCAGCAGCAGCGCGTGGCGATCGCCCGCGCGCTGGCCGGTTCGCCCCGCCTGCTGCTGGCGGACGAACCGACCGGCAACCTGGACACGCAGATGGCCCGCGGCGTGATGGAGCTGCTGGAAGAGATCCATCGCGAGGGCGCCACCATCGTGATGGTGACCCACGACCCGGAGCTGGCCGCGCGCGCCCAGCGCAACGTGCACATCATCGACGGCCAGGTGGTCGACCTGTCCGAAGAACCGCGCTTCCACGCGCACAACACGCGCGTCGCCGACGCCTGAGGTTGCTTGAGAGCCCTCTCCACCGGCACCGCCGCCGGAGAGGGTTGGGAGAGGGGGAAGCCCTTCGCTTTTGCTCTCCAGCCGTGGAAGGCCGCGCAAGGCCTCCCCCTTTCCCACTCCTCTTCCCTGGCGTGCGCCGGGGAGAGGGAGCGGTGCGGCAAGTCCACCTATCCGGAAACCACGACATGTTCGCCTACTACTTCCAGCTCGGCCTGCGCAGCCTCCGCCGCAACCCGCTGTTGACCGCGTTGATGGTGATGGCGATCGGTTTCGGCGTGGCCGCCTCGATGATCACCTATTCGGTGTTCCGGGCGACCTCCAACAACCCCATCCCGCAGAAGTCCGACCAGCTCTACGCCGTGCAGATCGCCAACTGGAAGGCGGAAGACCTGGACCAGGGCGAACCGCCTCCGGCGCTGACCTACACCGACGCCATGGCGTTCATGCAGGCGCACAAGGCCAAGCGCCAGACCGCGCTGTACCCGATCGCCCCGTCGGTGATTCCGGCCGACGCCAGCCGCCTGCCGATCGAGGAGAACAGCTACGCCTGGTACGGCGATGCCTTCACCATGTTCGACATCCCCTTCCTCTACGGCGGCCCGTGGACGCAGGCGCAGGACGACGCCCGCGCGGCGGTGGTGGTGATCGGCAAGAAGCTCAACGACAAGCTTTTCAACGGCAAGAACAGCGTTGGCAAGACGATCAACCTGGACGGCCACGACTACCGCATCACCGGTGTCATCGGCGAGTGGGATCCGCAGCCGCTGTTCTTCGACCCGGTCAACACCGGCGGCTTCGGTGATCCGATTGGCCTGTTCATTCCGTTCACTCGCGCCATCGACCTGCAGATGACCACCGCGGGCAACAACAACTGCAATGAAACGCCCGGGACCGGCTGGGACAACTGGCTGCATTCGGAGTGCATCTGGATCGAGTACTGGGCCGAGCTTCCGACCCCGGCCGACGCCGATGCCTATAAGCGCTGGCTGACCGGCTACGCCGCCGAGCAGCAGCGGGCCGGCCGCTTCAAGTGGGCGCCGAACGTGCGCCTGCGCGACGTCACCGACTGGCTGGACTTCCAGAAGGTCGTCCCGCCGGAATCGAAGATCTCGCTGCTGGTGTCGCTGGGCTTCCTGCTGATCTGCCTGGTCAACACCATCGGCCTGCTGCTGGCCAAGTTCATGCGCCGCTCGCCGGAGATCGGCGTACGCCGGGCGCTGGGCGCCTCGCGCAAGGAGATCTACGCGCAGTTCCTGATCGAGGCGGGCACCGTGGGCCTGACCGGCGGCGCGCTCGGCCTGCTGCTGACCGGCCTGGGCGTGCTCGGCGTGGGCTGGGTGTTCGACGAGCAGATCGCCCGCCTGGCCACGCTGGACGGCTCGCTGGTGGCGCTGACCCTGCTCGCCGCGGTGCTGGCCACCTTGCTGGCCGCGTTCTATCCCACCTGGCGGGCCGCGCAGGTCCAGCCCGCGTGGCAGCTGAAGTCCAACTAAAGGAGCGACGACGATGTTGCAGATCAAGCCCATTCTCGCCGCCCTCAAGCGCCACAAGGCCGGCACCATCCTGATCGCGCTGCAGATCGCGCTGACCCTGGCGATCGTGTGCAACGCGCTGTTCATCATCCAGCAGCGCACCGAGCATCTCTCGCGCCCGACCGGCATGACCGAAACCAACCTGCTGACCGTGGCCAACCGCTGGGTCGGCGCCGACGACAAGGCCACCCCGTCGCTCGGCAAGACCGACCTGGAGGCGCTGCGCCGCATGCCGGGCGTGGTGGACGCCACCATGACCAACTCCTACCCGCTGCGCGGCGGCGGCTGGTCGACCAGCGTCAACACCACGCCGGAGGCGAAGAAGGAGATGGCGCACACCACCCTCTACTTCACCGACGACCACGCGCTGGCGGCGATGGGGGCCAAGCTGGTGGCCGGCCGCAACTTCCGCCCGAGCGAGATCGAGTGGGTCGACGCGAAAGAGTTCCAGACCACGCCGGTGGTGATCGTGACCAAGGCGCTGGCGGACAAGCTGTACCCGGACGGCAGCGCGCTGGGCAAGGTGCTGTACCACTCCGGCCACACCAAGCCCAGCACCATCATCGGCATCGTCGAGCGCCTGCAGGTGCCCTGGACCGGCACCTGGGCCGGCAACTTCGCCGAGAACACGATCCTGATCCCGCGCCTGCTGACCGGCAACTTCGGCAGCTACCTGGTGCGCACGCAGCCCGGGCAGCTCGAGCGCCTGACCAAGGCGGTGCCGCAGCTGCTGATCCAGACCAACCGCATGCGCGTGATCCCCGAGGAGCGCGGCGTGCGCACCTTTGCCGAGGTGCGCGAACAGGCCTACAAGAGCGACCGCGGCATGGCGATCCTGATGGGTGTGGTGTGCGCGGTGCTGCTGGCGATCACCGCCGCGGGCATCGTCGGCCTGACCAGCTTCTGGGTCGGACAGCGGCGCAAGCAGATCGGCGTGCGCCGTGCGCTGGGTGCAACCAAGCACGACATCCTCTCCTACTTCCTCACCGAGAATCTGTTGATCGGCGCCGGTGGCGTGATCGTGGGCGCGGCGCTGGCGATCGGCATGAACCTTTGGCTGGTCAGTCACTTCGAAATGGAGCGACTGTCACTCCTGTACGTGGCCGCCGGCGTGATCGCGCTGCTGCTGCTGGGGCAGGGCGCGGTGCTGGCCCCGGCGATGAAAGCTTCGCGCGTGCCGCCAGTGGAGGCGACGCGTTCGGTTTGAACCCCGCCTTGCTCTCCCACTGGAAGAGTGCGGGCGCAAAGCGCGGTACCCGTCCGGCAGGTTGATCGAAGGCGGGGTGCCGGTCCGGGGCAGCGCTTGCGCTTCGCCCCTACCTCACTCCAACCCTCTTCCCACGGACGGGAGCGGGCAGACAAGGGATGCTGGATGTTTCTCCATTACCTCCAACTCGGCCTGGCAAGCCTTCGGCGCAACCCGCTGCTGACGGCATTGATGGTGATGTCCATCGGCTTTGGCGTGGCCGCGTCGATGATCACCTATGAGGTGTTCCGGGTGGTTTCCAGCGATCCGATCCCGCACGAGTCCTCGCGCCTGTTCGTGCCGCAGATCGACAACCGAGGGCCGCGCTACAACCGCAATGGCGAGCCGCCGGACGCGCTGACCTATACCGACGCGGTGGCGCTGATGCAGGCCCGGCGCGCGCCGCGCCAGACCGTGCTGTACGCGGTGGGGTTGTCCGTGATGCCGCGGGAGCCGGGCCGGCTGCCGTTCAAGGCGCTTGGCTACGCCACCACCGCCGACTTTTTCACGATGTTCGACGTGCCGTTCCTGCACGGCGCCGGCTGGCCTGCCGGCAGCGACGATACGGGCGTACCGGAGGTGGTGATCGGGCGCCAGCTCAACCAGCGCCTGTTCGGCGGAGCCGACAGCGTGGGACGCGAACTGGTGATGGACGACCAGGCCTACCGGGTCGCCGGCGTGATCGACGACTGGAACCCGCAACCGCGCTTCTTCGACATGTTCAGCAGCAACGGCTACGCCGAAGCGCCGCAGATCTTCATTCCGTTTGCCTATGCCGTCGCCGCAGGCATCGAAACCTATGGCAACAACAGTTGCGGCAGCGGCGGCAAGCGAGGCTCGGGCCGGGAGAGCTGGCTGCGCGGCGAGTGCGTCTGGATCAGCCCGTGGGTGGAACTGGACGACGCGGCCCAGGTGCAGGGCTATCGCCGTTTCCTGGAGGGCTATGCGCGCCGGTTGCGCGAGGCGGGCCGTTTCGGCTGGGCACCGAACGTGCGGCTGCGCGACGTGCGCCAGTGGCTGGACTATCGCGGCGCGGTACCACCGGAGAGCCGGATCGCGCTGGCCGTGGCGATCGGCTTCTTCGTGATCTGCCTGGTCAACACCATCGGGCTACTGCTGGCGAAGTTCCTGCGCCGCGCGCCCGAAATCGGCGTGCGCCGCGCGCTGGGCGCCTCGCGGAGGGACATCTACCGGCAGTTCCTGGCCGAGGCGGGCATGGTGGGGCTGGCCGGTGGCGCGCTGGGCGTGCTGCTGACCGGCGCGGGCATGTTCGGCGTGGGGCTGGTGTTCCAGCCGCAGATCGCCCGGCTTGCCCACCTGGACCTGCGGCTGGTGGCGCTGTCGCTGGCGGTGGCGATCGGCGCCACGGTACTGGCCGCGTTCTATCCGACCTGGCGCGCCGCACAGGTGCAGCCGGCCTGGCAGCTGAAGTCCAACTGAGGCGCGCCATGGACATGCAGATCAGGCCCATCCTAAGCGCCTTGCGCCGCCACAAGGCCGGCGCCGTGCTCATCGCGCTGCAGATCGCACTGACCCTGGCGATCGTCTGCAACGCGCTGTTCATCGTGCACGAGCGCCTGTCCCACCTGTCCGAGCCGACCGGGCTGGATGAGGCAAACACCTTCGTGATCCAGAACGAGTGGGCCGGCAAGGCGTCCTACGCGCGGCTCGACGCCGAGACGCGTGCCGACCTGCAGGTGCTGCGCGGCCTGCCAGGCGTCGCCGACGCGACCGTCAGCAACTCCTATCCACTGCGCGGCGCCGGCTGGGACGACGGCATTCGCCTGCGTCCCGACCAGCTCACCGATACAACCGGCGCCACCGTGTACTTCGCCGACGACCATTTCCTGCGGACGTTGCGGCTGAAACGGGTCGCCGGCCGCGATTTCCGGCCCGAGGAGATCGGTGTCATGGGAGCCCAGGACCGGCTGGACCCGACCGAGGTCATCGTCACCCAGGCGCTGGCCCAGGCGTTGTTCCACGGCGACGGGGCGGTCGGGCGCACCGTCTACCTGGCGGGGGGCAACCCCGCCACCATCGTCGGCGTGGTCGAGCGGTTGCAGGCCCAGAGCGTGGCTCGCTGGGCGGCGGACTTCGCCCATCGCGTGGTGATCGTTCCGCGGCGGCTGGTCAGTTCGCTGGGCACCTTCTACATCGTGCGCACGCGTCCGGGCCAACTGGCCGCCGCGATGCACGCGGCACCCGCGGCGCTGGTGGCCCGCAATCCGCGCCGCATGTTCGACCCCCAGCTGGGTGTGCTGAGTTTCGCCCAGGTGCGCGAACGCGCGTACGAGAGCGACCGCGGCATGGCGACGTTGCTGGGGGTGATCAGTGCGGTGCTGCTGGCGATCACTGCCGCGGGCATCGTGGGCGTGACCAGCTTCCGCGTCGGCCAGCGGCGTCGGCAGATCGGCGTACGCCGCGCGCTCGGCGCGCGCCGCCGCGACATCCTCAGCCATTTCCTTACCGAGAACCTGCTGATCACCCTCGGCGGCGTCGTGCTTGGCGTCGTGCTCGCCGTGTCGATGAACGTGTGGCTGGTGGTGCGGCTCGGCGCGCAACTGATGCCGCCGCTGTATCTGCTGGCCGGCGTGGTGCTGCTTGTGTTGCTGGGACAGGGAGCCGTGCTGGCGCCGGCGATGAGGGCTTCGCGCGTGCCGCCGGTGGAGGCCACGCGCTCGGTGTAACGCTTTGGCGCCCTCTGCCTTCGGGGAGAGGGCTGGGATGAGGGGTGGGGCTCGCCTCGTACGGTATCGAGCCAGGTGGGGTGTGAAGGCCGGCGTGGGCCCACGCGCTGCCCGACCCCTCACCCCGACCCTTTCCCCGTGGGGGAGAGGGAGCAATGACCAGGAGCCTGGGATGTTCGGCTATTACCTCCAACTTGCGCTGCGCAGCCTCGGCCGCAACCGCGTGCTCACCACGCTGATGGTGCTGGCGCTGGCGCTGGGTATCGGCGCGTGCATCACCACGCTGACCGTGCTGCGGCTGCTCTCGGGCGATCCGCTGCCCGACCGCAGCGCGCAGCTTTACTACCCGCAGATCGACCCGTATCCCAAGGACGGCTATATCCCCGGCGAAAGCCGGCCGCAGGAAAACCTCACCTGGGTCGACGCCAACAACCTGTTCGACGCGCACCGCGCGCCACGGCAGGCGCTGGTCGCGCTGGGCTCGGCAAAGATCCAGTCGCGCGATGCGGGTGGGCGGCCGTTCTTCGGCGACGCGGTGATGACCACCGCCGACTTCCTGCCGATGGTCGGCGCACCCTTCCGCTACGGCAGCGGGTGGAGCGCCGCCGATGACGCCGCCGGCGCGCGGGTCATCGTGATCGCCGATTTCCTCAACCAGAAGCTGTTCGGCGGCACCAACAGCGTGGGCCGTACGCTGCGACTCAACGGCCACGACTTCCGCGTGGTCGGCGTGCTCGACCACTTCTCGCCGCAGCCGCGCTTCTACGCGATCAACATCGGGCGCAGCTACGGCGAAGGCGACGGCGCGTTCCTGCCGCTGCGCGCGGCGCGCGCGGTGGAACTGCAGCCGAACAACATCAGCTGCTGGGAAGCGGCCGACATCGAGCACCTGGAAACCGCGCCATGCATGTGGCTCGGCCTGTGGGTGGAGCTGCCCGGGGCAAGCGCGGTGGCCAGCTACAAGCGCTTCCTCGATGGCTACGTGCGCGAGCAGATCGCGCAGGGCCGCTTCCACCGCACCGATACCGCGCTGCCGGACGTGATGCAGTGGCTGCGCAGTGAAAACGTGGTGCCGGACGACGCGCGCCTGCAGGCCGGGCTCGCCTTCGGCTTCCTGCTGATCTGCGTGACCAACACCATCGGCCTGCTGCTGGCCAAGTGCCTGCGCCGTTCGCGCGAGATCGGCGTGCGCCGCGCACTGGGCGCCACGCGCGGTGCGATCTTCGGGCAGTTCATGGTCGAGGCGGCGATCGTCGGCCTCGCTGGCGGCCTGCTCGGGCTGCTGGTGGCCGAGCTTGGCCTGTGGGGCATCCGCCACCAGCCGGCCGAATACGCCAGCCTGGCCCGGCTGGATCTTTCGATGTTCGCTTTCACTTTCATCGTCGCGCTGGTGTCGGCACTGGTTGCGGGGCTGCTGCCGGCATGGCGCGCCTGCGTGGTCTCGCCCGCGCCGCAGCTCAAGAGCGCCTGAGGCCAAACCATGGAAATCGGACCGATCCTCGCCAGCCTGCGCAAGCACCGCATCCCGGCATTGCTCATCGTGCTGGAGATCGCGCTCGCCTGCGCCGTGCTGTGCAATGCCGTGTTCCTGATCAGCGCGCGCGCCGGCGAGATCCGCCTGCCCAACGCGATCGACGAGCAGGGCCTGAGCGTGGTCACGCTGGCTGGCGCCGATCCGGACCGTGCGGCCAGCGAAATCCCGCGGAATCTCGAGGCGTTGCGACGCATCCAGGGGGTGCAGTCGGTGGCGGTGCTCAACACCATGCCGCTGTCGGGCAACGGCTGGAACACCAACTTCACCACGCGGCCGGACATGAAGCCGACCGACAAGGCCAGCATCAACTCCAACGTCTACCTGCTGGGCGCGGGCGCGGACCGCGCGCTCGGCCTGCGCCTGAAGCAGGGGCGCATGTTCAGCGACGAGGACTACGCCAGTGCCTCGATGGGCGCGTCGTTCATGCCCGAAACGCACGTCGCCATCGTCAACCAGCGCCTGGCCGAACGGTTGTGGCCTGGGGAGTCGGCACTGGGACGCCGCATGTACGTGGACCGGTACTGGTACCAGGTCGTGGGCGTGGTGGAGAACGTACTGCGCCCCAAGCAGGCGGGCGCGGGCCTGCCCGGCATCTACGATGCGGCGTTCTTCCCGATGCAGCCGACCGATGCGCTCAGCTACTACGTGCTGCGCAGCGCAGCGGCCGATCGCGACCGCGTCGCGCGCCACGCCGAAGACGTGCTGGGCAAGCTCGAACCGGGTGCCGTGGCCGAGGCAAAGACCTTCGAAGACATCCGCAGCGACTATTTTTCCGGGGCCGCCAGCATGGTCTGGATGCTGGTGCTCGTATGCGTGGTGATGCTCGCGGTGACCGCCTTCGGCATCGTCGGCCTGACCAGCTTCTGGGTCGCGCAGCGGCGCCGGCAGATCGGCATCCGCCGTGCCGTCGGCGCGCGGCGCAGCCACATCCTCAACTACTTCCGCACCGAGAACTTCCTGCTCAGTGGTGCGGGCGTGGTGCTAGGCATGGTGCTGGCCTTCGGCATCAACCTGTACCTGATGGAGCACTACGAGATGGACCGCATGCCCTGGTACTACCTGCCGGTCGGCGCCATCGCGCTGTGGCTGCTCGGGCAGGTCGCGGTATTCGGTCCGGCCCACCGCGCCGCCGCGGTGCCGCCGGTGGAAGCCACGCGCTCGGCCTGACACGCAAGGACACCATGCTCGCCTACTACCTCCAGCTTGCCCTGCGCAGCCTCGGCCGCAACAAGGCGCTCACCGCGCTGATGGTGCTGGCCGTGGCGCTGGGCATCGGCGCGAGCATGACCACGCTGACCGTGTTCCATGTGCTGTCCGGCGACCCGCTGCCGGGCCGCAGCGCGCAGCTGTACTACCCGCAGATCGACCCGCGCGACAACGGCGCGCTGCTGCCGGGCAAGGACCCGCCCATGCAGGTGACGCTCATCGACGGCCGCAACCTGTTGCATGCCCGACGCGCCGATCGCCAGGCGCTGATGACCGGCGGCTCGGTGCCGGTGCAGCCGGACGTGGCCGCGATCGATCCGTTCTACGTGGAGGCGTTCTACACCACGGCCGATTTCTTCCCGATGTTCGAGGTGCCGTTCCTGTATGGCCACGCCTGGAGCGTCGCCGACGACGAGGGCAAGGCGCGCGAGGTGGTGATCGGGCGCGAACTCAACAACCAGCTGTTCGGCGGCAAGGACAGCGTGGGCCGCGAGCTGCGCCTGGCGGGCACCAGCTACCGCATCGCCGGCGTGCTCGACGACTGGCGGCCGGCGCCGCACTTTTACGACCTTAACGTCGGCGTGTATGCGCCCGCCGAAGAGGTGTTCCTTCCGCTGGAGACCGCGCTGGAACTCGGCCTGAGCCGCAACGGATCGAACGACTGCTGGGCCAACGGCGCTGGCGGCCTGGGCGCGACCCTGCCGTCGGACACCTGCGTGTGGCTGCAGTTCTGGGTGCAACTGGACAGCCGGGCCAAGGTGGCCGCCTACCGCGATTTCCTCGTCCACTACTCGCAGGAGCAGAAGGGGCTGGGCCGCTTCCAG
Organism: Frateuria sp. GZRR35; assembly: GCF_051900415.1. NCBI lineage: Bacteria > Pseudomonadati > Pseudomonadota > Gammaproteobacteria > Lysobacterales > Rhodanobacteraceae > Frateuria > Frateuria sp. GZRR35. The sequence goes on along the minus strand of NZ_JBHZGL010000002.1, from coordinate 350,823 downwards.
CGCGCGCCGAACGTGCGCCTGCCCAGCCTCATGCAGTGGCTCGACTACAACCAGGTGGTGCCCGACGACGTGCGCCTGCAGACCGGGCTGGCTTTCGGCTTCCTGCTGGTGTGCCTGGTCAACACGGTCGGCCTGATGCTGGCCAAGTTCATGCGTCGCGCCGGCGAACTGGGCGTGCGACGCGCACTGGGGGCATCGCGGCGGGCGGTGTTCGAACAACTGCTGGTCGAGTCGGCCATGATCGGCCTGGTCGGGGGCATCGGCGGCCTGCTGCTGGCGCTGCTGGGGCTGTGGGTGGTGCGCCAGCGCGCGGAGAACTACGCCGCTCTGGCGCAGCTTGATCCGCCGATGTTGCTGGCGACGTTCCTGCTTGCGGTCGGCGCGACGCTGGTGGCCGGGCTGTTGCCGGCCTGGCGCGCCTGCCAGGTGGCACCCGCATTGCAACTGAAGAGCAACTGACGATGGCCATGGAGATCGGACCCATCGTCTCGACCCTGCGCCGGCACCGCACCACAGCCTGGCTGCTGGTGCTGGAGATCGCGCTGACCTGCGCCATCGTGTGCAACGCGGTGTTCCTGATCGGCCTGCGGCTCGACCGGGTGAACATGCCCAGCGGCGTGGCCGAACAGGAGGTCGTGCAGATCCAGCTCGGCGACCTGGCGGCGGGCGAGGACCGCTACGCGCGGGCGCGGGAGGACCTCGCCCTGCTGCGGCGCGTGCCGGGCGTGCAGTCGGTCGCGCTGAGCCGGGCCGTGCCCTTCGGCGGCTCGGGGGACAACAGCAGCCTGCGCACCGATCCGGCGCAGCGCCAGCCGATCGTCAACGCGGCCACCTACTTCAGCGAGAACCTGCCGCAGACGCTGGGCACGCGGCTGGTGGCCGGCCGCGAGCTCGTGCCGGACGACTACGTCAACGCGGACGTGGTGCTCAAGGCGTTGAACGAGGGCGGCAGCGAGGGGCTGCCGGCCGTCACTGTGGTCACTCGCGCGCTCGCCGCGCGCCTGTGGCCCGGCCAGGAACCGCTCGGCCGCACGGTCTATCTGACCGACAAGGTCGGCCTGCGCGTGGTCGGCGTGCTCGACACCCTGGTGCGGCCCAACGCCTATCGCGACGCGACCGCGAAGTTCGCGATGATCGTGCCGCTCACCATGGGCGCGGACAAGGACGAAAGCTACCTGCTGCGCACCCACCCGCAGGATCGCCAGCGCGTGCTCAAGGCCGCCGTGGCCGCGCTGCGCAAGGCCGATCCGCAACGCGTGGTGACGCACAAGCGCACCTTCGAGGAGATTCGCCGGGCATTCTTCCGCAGCGATCGCGAGATGGCCGGCACGCTGCTGGGCGTCTGCATCGCGCTGCTCACGGTGACGGCGCTGGGCATCGTCGGACTGGCCAGCTTTTGGGTCTCGCAGCGCCGCCGCACGATCGGCGTGCGCCGCGCGCTGGGCGCCACCCGGACCGACATCCTGCGCTACTTCCAGACCGAGAATTTCCTGCTCGCCACCGCGGGCATCGTGCTGGGCATGGCGCTGGCGTACGGGCTCAACCTGTTTTTGATGGCGCATTACGAACTGCCACGTCTGCCGGCCGGCTACCTGCCGGCGGGTGCGCTGGCGTTGTGGCTGCTCGGGCAGCTGGCGGTGCTCGGCCCGGCGCTGCGCGCCGCCGAGGTGCCACCGGTGGTGGCGACGCGAAGTGCGTGACCTGGCTCGCGCTCTGCTCCCTATCCCCGTCCCGTTACAAAGACGGGGGAGAGGGCGGGGGTGGGGGGCCGGGCCTCGCGAGGAAATTGGTTCTGATGAAGGCAGAACAATGAAAGCAACGGATCTGGCTACCAGGTCGGGACGGCACATCACGCTCCGCCCGGCCCCTCACCCGAACCCTTTCCCCGCGGGGGAGAGGGTGCAGACGCAGTACCCGGAGGAACACGCCTGATGTTCACCTACTACCTCGACCTGGCCCTGCGCAGCCTGAGGCGCAACAAGGCGCTGACCGCGCTGATGGTGCTGGCCATCGCGCTGGGCATCGGCGCGTGCATGACCACGCTGACCGTGCTGCACGTGCTGTCGGGCGATCCGTTGCCCGGCAAGAGCGCCCAGCTCTACTACCCGCAGCTCGATCCGCAGGACATGGACGGCTATCAGCCCGACGAGGACCCGCCGGTGCAGGTGACTTGGACCGACGGCATGAACCTGCTCCATGCCCGGCGCGCCGACCGCCAGGCGCTGATGACCGGTGGCGCGGTGCCGGTGCAGCCGGCGCAGTCCGCGATCGAACCGTTCTTCGAAGACGCGCGCTACACCACGGCCGACTTCTTCTCCATGTTCGACGTGCCGCTTCGGTACGGGCGGCCGTGGACGGCGGCCGACGACGAAGGCCGTGCGCGCGTGGCGGTCATCTCACGCAAGCTCAACGACAAGCTGTTCCAGGGCCGCGACAGCACGGGCGAAACCCTGCGCATGAACGACGTGGCCTTCCGCATCGTCGGCGTGCTGGACAGCTGGCGCATGACGCCGCATTTCTACGACCTCAACAACGGCAGCTACGCCGAGAACGAGGGCGTGTACCTGCCGCTGACCACCGCCTACGAGCTCAAGCTCGGCCGCAGCGGTTCGACCGACTGCTGGGGCAAGGGCTCCGACCCCGACCACATGGACACCGCGCCCTGCGTGTGGCTGCAGTTCTGGGTGCAACTGGACACGCCGGCCAAGGCCGCCGCGTACAAGCAGTTCCTGGTGCACTACTCGCAGGAGCAGAAGACGCTGGGTCGCTTCCAGCGCCCGCCGAACGTGCGCCTGCTCGACGTGATGGGCTGGCTCGACTACAACAAGGTGGTGCCGGGCGACGTGCGGCTGCAGGCGTGGCTGGCGTTGGGTTTCCTGCTGGTGTGCCTGGTCAACACGGTCGGCCTGATGCTCGCCAAGTTCCTGCGCCGCAGCCCGGAACTGGGCGTGCGCCGCGCACTGGGCGCCTCGCGCCGCGAAGTTTTCATGCAGCTGTTGGTGGAGTCGGGCGTGATCGGCCTCACCGGTGGCATCGCCGGCCTGCTGCTCTCGCTGGTGGGCCTGTGGCTGGTGCGCAAGCAACCGTCCGACTACGCCGCACTGGCCCACCTGGACCTGTCGATGCTGCTGGCCACCTTCCTGCTGGCCGTCGGCGCCTCGCTGCTGGCCGGATTGCTGCCCGCCTGGCGGGCCTGCCAGGTCACCCCGGCGCTGCAGCTGAAGAGCAACTAGGAGCATTCCATGGACATTCTTCCGATCCTCTCCACGTTGCGCCGCCACAAGATCACGGCCCTGCTGCTGGTGCTGGAGATCGCGCTGACCTGCGCCATCGTCTGCAACGCGGTGTTCCTGATCAATCAACGGCTCGAGCGCATGCAGATGGTCAGCGGCGTGGCCGAGCACGAGCTGGTCCAGATCCAGGCCTTCGGCATCGGCGACACCGCCGACGCAAAGGCGCACGCGCAGGAAGACCTCGTGGCGCTGCGCCAGATCCCGGGCGTGAAATCGGTGGCGCTGACCAACCAGGTGCCGTTCACCAACAGCTCCTGGAACACCAGCGTCAAACTCGATCCGAAGCAGAAGCAGGCGACCCTCAACGCCACCCAGTACTTCGGCGAGAACCTGTTGCAGACCCTCGGCACGCAGCTGGTGGCGGGCCGCGATTTCGAGCCGGGCGAGTTCCTCGACATGCGCCTGGTGGCGCGCGACGAAAAGCTTGCGAAGAAGATCACCACCGTGATCATCACCCGTGGGCTGGGCGAGAAGCTGTGGCCGGGGCAGTCCGCGCTAGGCAAGACCGTCTACCTCGGCGGCGATCCGGTGCGCGTGGTCGGCGTGGTGGCCGGGTTGATCCGCCCGGCGTTGTTCGGCGGCGACGATACCGCGCAGTGGTCGATGGTGTTCCCGTTGCGGATGGATTCGGACAACGCCAGCCGCTACCTGATCCGCACCGCGCCACAAGACCGTGACCGCGTGCTGGCCGCCGCGGTCGCCACGCTGCGCAAGACCGACCCGCACCGCATCATCCTGGAGAAGAAGACGCTGGACGACATCCGCGCCGAGTTCTTCCAGGACGACCGCGCGATGGCCGGCCTGCTCGGAGGCGTGTGCATCGCGCTGCTGGTGGTGACCGCGCTGGGCATCGTCGGCCTGGGCAGCTTCTGGGTCGCGCAGCGGCGACGCACGATCGGCGTGCGCCGTGCGCTGGGCGCCACGCGGGGCAACATCCTGCGTTACTTCCAGACCGAGAACTTCCTGCTGGCGACCATCGGCATCGCGCTGGGCATGGCGCTGGCCTACGGCATCAACCTGTTCCTGATGCTGCATTACGAGCTGCCGCGGCTGCCGGCGTACTACTTCCCGGTCGGCGCGGTGGCGTTGTGGCTGATCGGGCAGGTGGCGGTGCTGGGGCCGGCCATGCGCGCGGCCGCGGTGCCGCCCGTGGTGGCCACGCGAAGCGTTTGATCTGGCTCCCTTTCCCCCATCTTTGATAGATGCAGGGGGGAGAGGGTTGGGGTAAGGGGCCGGGGCTCGCGGGGAAGTCTGTTTTTTTTACGAGGCAAAGCTAATGATGGCATTCGGAACGAATATTCAGGCACGGCGGCAGCCCTCGCTCCGCCCGACCCACCCAAGCCCTCTCCCCGGCGGGGAGAGGGGGCAGAGGACGGAGGCGCGCGCCTGATGTTTGGCTATTACTTCGACCTGGCGATGCGCAGCCTCAAGCGCAACAAGGTACTCACTGCGCTGATGGTGCTGGCGATCGCTGTCGGCATCGGCGCCAGTATGACCACGCTGACGGTGATGTACCTGCTCTCGGGCGATCCGCTGCCCGGCAAGAGCGCACGGATCTACTACCCGCAGCTGGATCCGGAAACCGGCGCCGACGTGCGCAAGAACCCTGCGGATCTTCTGGACTACATCTCCGCGCACGACCTCTGGCAATCGGGCAAGGCCGACAGGCAGACGATGGTCGTGTTCGGCTCGATCAAGGTGCAGCCGGGGCTCGCCGGGCAATCCCCGTTCATGGCCGACACGCTGGCCACCACCTCGGACTTCTTCCCGATGTTCGACGTGCCGTTCCGTTATGGCGGCGCGTGGAATGCCGCCGACGAGGCGCGCGGCATACGCCAGGTGGTGATCTCCGACGTACTCAACCAGCGCCTGTTCGGCGGCGCCAACAGCGTGGGCCGCACGATCGTGCTCAATGGCACCGGCGTACAGGTGGTCGGCGTGCTCGACCATTGGCGGCCGCGACCGCTGTTTTACATGCTGGTGGGCGCGCGCTATTCGGGCGGCGACACCGGTGGCTACTACGTCCGGCCGCAGGACGTGTTCCTGCCGATGCCGACCGCGCTGGACATCAATGCCGGCAACTTCGGCTGGTTCAGTTGCTGGGGCAAGCCCGACCGCATGGATCTGCGCAACGCGCCGTGCGAATCGGTCGGCCTGTGGGTGCAGCTGGACACCGCCGCCAAGGCCGCCGCCTATCGCCGTTATCTCGATGCCTACGATGCGCAGCAGCGCGCGCTCGGCCGGCTCACCCACCCGGCCAACACGCGGATGATGTCGTTGCGCGAGTGGATGGCCTACCAGAACGCGGTGCCCAGCGACGTCAAGCTGCAGACCTGGCTGGCGTTCGGCTTCCTGCTGGTGTGCCTGTTCAACACGGTGGGCCTGTTGCTGGCCAAGTTCCTGCGCCGCAGCGGCGAAATCGGCGTGCGCCGGGCGCTGGGCGCGACGCGCAGCGCGATCTTCGCCCAATGCCTGGCCGAGGCGGGCGTCATCGGCCTGCTCGGCGGCGTGGGTGGATTGCTGCTGACCTTGCTGGGACTGTGGCTGGTACGCCAGCAGCCGGTGGCCTACGCCGACGTGGTGGCGCTCAACGTGCCGATGCTGCTGCTCACGATCCTGCTGGCGATTGCCGCGGCACTCGTGGCCGGCGCGTTCCCGGCACTGCGTGCCAGTCGCGTGCCCCCAGCGCTGCAGTTGAAGACGCTTTAGCCGCGCCGCCCGCGCGAGCGCCACGGAACGCACCAACCTAGATACAGATCCGGGACCCCACACATGCAAATCCGACCCATCCTCGCCGCCTTGCGCCGCCATCGCGTGGCTGCGTTCCTGATCGGCATGGAAATCGCCCTGGCCTGCGCGATCCTCTGCAACGCGCTGTTCCTCATCTCCGCCCGCATCGGCACGATGCAGGTGGGCAGCGGCGTCGACGAAGACCGGCTCGTGGTGGTCTCGCTCGACGGCGTCGACGACAGCGCTGCCGCCGACCTGGCCGCGCGGCTGCGTTCGGGCCTGGCCGGCATCGCCGGCGTGCAGTCGGTGGCGGTCACCAACGCGGTGCCGTTCGGGCAGCAGGCGGGCGAGGCCGGCTTCCGCCTGCGCGCGGATGACCAGCATTACGACAACCAGGGACACTTCTACGTGGGCGGCCCGGCGTTGCCCTCGACGCTGGGCCTGCAGCTTGCGGAAGGCCGCTGGTTCACCCCGGACGAGTTCGGTCCGATCAGCGAGTTCCTGCCCAGGTCGCCCTCGATCATGCTCGACAGCGACTACGCCAGGACGTTGTGGCCGGGGGAGAGTCCGCTCGGCAAGACCGTCTACGCGATCGACAAGGTCTTCCGCGTGGTGGGCACCTACCGCTCGCTGCTGCGGCCCAACCCCAACCCCGGCCACACGCACAACACCCTGTTGCTGGCCGGCATCCCCGGCAAGGGCCTGGCCAGCGTCTACGTATTGCGCACGGCGCCGGGCAAGGCCGACCAGGTCCTGCAGGCGGCGCGCGCGCTGGTCGCGCGGGTCGCGCCTGCCGTGGTGGTGAACCAGACCTACACCGACACGATCAGCGGGCTGCGTCGCACTTACTTCGCCGCCGACCGTGCCATGGCCGGCATGCTCGTGGGCGTGATCGCGGCACTGCTGCTGGTCACCGCGCTGGGCATCGTGGGCCTGGCCAGTTTCTGGGTCCAGCAACGGCGCAAGCAGATCGGCGTGCGGCGTGCGCTGGGCGCCACTCGCGGCGACATCCTGCGTTATTTCCAGACCGAGAACTTCCTGATCGTCAGCTTTGGTATCGCGCTGGGCATGGTGCTGGCCTTCGGACTCAACCTGGTCCTGATGAGCCGCTACGAGCTGCCGCGTCTGCCGCTGTACTACCTGCCGGCCGGCGCGCTGCTGTTGTGGGTACTGGGTCAGCTGGCGGTGCTTGCGCCAGCCCTGCGTGCCGCGGCGGTGCCACCGGTGGTGGCGACGCGGTCGGTTTGACGTAAGCGCGCGGGCGCTCCCATCACCTGCCGAACCTTTCGGTTCCAAGGACGGTAAGCAAGGGGCAAGACCACCCGCCGCAGCATTCGATTTGCCAGGAGTTACACGGAATGTTCGCCTACTACCTCCACCTCGCCCTGCGCAGCCTCAGGGGCAATCCGGTCCTCACCAGCCTGATGGTGGGGGCGATCGGGCTCGGCATCGGCGCAAGCATGACCATGATCACCGTGCTGCACGTGATGACCGCCGATCCGCTCCCGGGCAGGAGCGCGCAGTTGTATCGCCCGCACCTGGATCCCACGCCGCTCGATTACAAACAGCACGAGGGCAGTCCCGACCCGAGCGACAACTTCACCTGGCCCGACGCCATGGCGCTGCTCGATGCCCACAAGGCCACCCGGCAGGCGGCCATGGCGGGCGGCTCGCTGCTGGTGCGCCCTGCGCGTGCAGGCATGCAACCGTTCGACGCGACCGGGCGCTATGCCACGGCGGAGGTCTTCGGGCTGTTCGGCGTGCCGTTCACCTACGGGCAGGGCTGGTCGGACGCGCAGGACAAGACGCGTGCTCGCGTGGTGGTGCTGAGCGACGGACTCAATCGCCAGCTGTTCGGCGGCCAGGACAGCCTCGGCCAGACCGTGCGGCTGGAGAACACCGATTTCCGGGTCGTTGGCGTCACCGCGCGGTGGAAGCCCGATCCGCTCTTCTACGCCGATACCTCCACCCGGCAGTATGCCGATACGGATGAGTTCTTCCTGCCGCTGGCCACCGCGGTCGATCTCGAGCTGGGCGTCAACGGCAACTTCAGCGGATGGGGCAAGGATCGGGCCGAGGACCGGATGCACAGCCCGACCACGAGCTGGCTGCAGTTCTGGGTGCAGCTGGACAGCCCGGCGCAGGTCGCGGCGTACCGTCAGTTCCTCGTCGACTACTCGGCCGAGCAGAAATCGCTCGGCCGCTTCCAGAAACCCGCGACCCACGCGGCGTTGTACGGCCTGATGGCATGGCTGGCCCACCAGAATCTGGTGCCGGACGACGTGCGCCTGCAACTGTGGCTGGCGCTGGGCTTCCTGCTGGTGTGCATGACCAACATCGTGGCGTTGCTGTTGGCGAAGTTCCTGCGCCGCAGCGGCGAGATCAGCGTGCGCCGCGCCATGGGCGCACGGCGGCGCGACATCTTCCTTCAGCTGGGCATCGAGGCGGCGGTGATCGGCGTGGCCGGCGGCGTGTTCGGCCTGGCCATCGCGCAGCTGGGCCTTTGGAGCGTGCGCCAGCGCCCCGACGACTACGCGAGGCTGGCGCAGATGGACGTGCCGATGCTGCTGGGTACGGTGGCGCTGGCGATCGTCGCCAGCGTGCTGGCCGGCTTGCTTCCGGCGTGGCGTGCGTGCCGCCTGCCGCCCGGGTTCCAGCTCAAGACGTTGTGACGCGCCATCCACCGGCGCGGACGGGCCATCGACGTCCATGGCGCCAACCCAGCCGCCCGATCGCACACAAGGACACATCGGCATGCCATTGCAACCCATACTGGCCAGCTTGCGGCACCACAAGCTGACCGCGACGCTGCTGACGCTGCAGGTCGCCATCACCCTGGCCATCGTGTGCAACGTGGTCTACATGATCGCCAGCCGCGTGGAGCGGATCAGCGTGTCGACCGGCCTGGCCGAGGACGAGCTTTCGACCGTTCCCAGCCGGAACATCGACAAGGTCGGGAATCCCGACGCCCAGCTTGTGGTCGATCTGGCCGCGTTGCGCGCCATCCCCGGCGTGCGCGCCGCGGTGGCGGTCAGCTATTCGATGCCGCTCAACCGTAACGAGTGGTCGCAGGGGATCTGTCCCGACAAGCAGGCACTGGATCGTGCGATACAGCGCAATTCGCTGGAGGGGAGCGGCTGCGTCGAGCCCAGCGTCTACGACGGGACCTTGGGCCTGATCGACACCTGGGGGCTGGATCTGGTCGAGGGACGCGGTTTCACCCCGGATGACTACCCGGCCCATGGCAAGCCGGTCGTCGCGATCATCACGCGCGCACTGGCGCAACGCCTGTACCCCGGGCAGCGCGCGCTCGGGCAGAGCATGTACGACGGCGACCGGTTCATCCGCGTCGTCGGCATCGTGAAGAGGCTGGTGCGCCCGGACCTGCGCGCCGACGGCAGCAACGACGAGAGCATGCTGCTGCCGCAACCGCCCGATAGCGGCGGCGCGCTCTACGTGTTGCGCAGCGCGCCGCAGGATCGCCAGCGGGTACTCGCACAGGCGAGCGCCGCGCTGATGCGGGTCAACCCGCAGCGGCTGATCAAACCCGAGCGGCTGCGGACCTACAGCGAAATACGCGCCAGCTATTTCCAGCGCGACACCACCATGATCGGCTTGCTGATCGCCTCGGCACTCGGGTTGTTGTTCGTCACCGCGCTCGGTATCGCCGGGCTGGCCAATTTCTGGGTACAGCAGCGCACGCGCACGATCGGCATCCGCCGCGCCATCGGCGCCACGCGCGCGGACATCCGTTGCTATTTCCAGGCGGAGAACTTCCTGATCGTCAGCGCCGGCGTGCTGCTGGGCGTGCTGCTGGCGGTCGGACTGAACCTGCTGCTGATGAGCCGCTACGAGCTGCCGCGCCTGCCGCTGTGGTATCTGCCGGTCGGCGCGCTGGCGCTGTGGGCGCTGGGCCAGCTTTCGGTACTGGCGCCGGCCCTGCGCGCCTCCCGCGTGCCGCCGGTGGTGGCGACGCGGTCGGTCTGAGGGGCGGTGGCTTCCCCTTTGGCGGACCTGTGGCAACCTTTTGGGGTGGAGATGCATCCATGCCCACATGTGCAGGAAAAAAATGCGAACCGTCCTGATCATTGACGACAACCCCGCGGTCGGCGAGGCGCTGTCGCTGCTGCTGTCGCTGCACGACATCCGACCGCTGATCGCGCTGACGCCCGAGGACGGCCTGGCGATGCTCGATCGCGAGCTGGTCGACGTGGTGATCCAGGACATGAACTTCACCGCCGATACCACTTCCGGCGAGGAAGGCGTGGCGCTGTTCCGTGCGATCCGCCAGCGCCACACCGACCTGCCGGTGATCCTGCTGACCGCCTGGACGCACCTGGAGACGGCAGTGGAGCTGGTCAAGGCGGGCGCGGCCGATTACGTGGCCAAGCCGTGGGACGACACCAAGCTGCTGGCCACGGTTGAAAACCTGCTGGAGCTTTCCGAATCTACCCGCGAGGTCAACCGTACCCGCCGCGAGCGCCGCCGGCGCCGCGACGTGCTGCGCCAGACCTACGCGCTGGACTCGCTGGTGTTCGCCTCCGATGCGATGGCGCAGACGCTGGAGCTGGCCTGCCAGGTGGCCCGCTCGCATGTGCCGGTGCTGATCACCGGTCCCAACGGCGCCGGCAAGGAGCGTATCGCCTGTATCGTGCATGCCAATTCGCCGGTGCGAAATGGGCCGTTCGTCGCCGTCAACTGCGGCGCGTTGCCAGGCGAGCTGATCGAGGCGGAGCTGTTTGGCGCCGACGCCGGCGCCTACACCGGCGCCAACAAGGCGCGCGAGGGCCGCTTCGAATTGGCTGACGGCGGCACGCTGTTCCTGGACGAGATCGGCAACCTGCCGTTGCCCGGCCAGGTGAAGCTGCTGCGCGTGCTGGAGACCGGGCAGTTCGAGCGGCTGGGGTCGGGCCGCACGCGACAGGTCAAGGTGCGTGTGCTGTCGGCCACCAACGCCGACTTGAAGGCGATGGTGCGCGCCGGCACGTTTCGCGAAGACCTCTATTACCGCCTCAACGTGATCGAGGTGAACCTGCCGCCGTTGTCCGAGCGCACCGACGACATCGTGCCGCTGGCCGAGCATTTTCTCGATGGCCGCGCCGAACTCGGCGATGCGGCGCGCGAGGCGCTGGTGAGCTACCCGTGGCCGGGCAATGTGCGCGAGCTGAAGAACGCGATCGAGCGCGCCGCGCTGCTGGCGACCGACGGCGTGGTGACGCCGCAGTTGCTCAATCTCCCGCAGCACACGCCCGCGGTGGCGCGCAACCTGGACGAGCCCAGCCGCGAGGCGGTCGAGACTGCACTGCATCGCGCCGACGGCGTGGTCAGCCGGGCCGCGCAATCGTTGGGATTGTCGCGGCAGGCGCTGTACCGACGCATGGAGCGCTACGGATTGGCGACCGGCTGAGTGGGCGCAGGGTGGGCTTCAACCCACCGGCGGACATCGCGGCGCAGGGCGGTGGGCTGAAGCCCACCCTACGGCGCCAGGGTGTGCCAGATGGCGGTTGCCGGTATCACAGGCGCGCGGGATGATCGGCGCCAGTCCCCAGGGAGCAGAAACCATGCGTATCCGGATTTTCATATTCGCCGCCTTGTTGTCCGCCGCCGGGGCGCACGCCCAGTCGGTGCCTTCCACCAGCACGCCTGCCAGCGACAGCTGGAGCACCCCGGCACCGGCTTCCACGGCGAGCTATCGGGCCGACGCGGCGCTTCCCGTCCAGCAAAAGAAGTCTGCCTCGCGCTTCAAGTTCAAGGAGCGCGATGGCCTCACCCCACCGCACGCCAACGCCGCGCAGCAGCACTCGGGCAACGCCGGGGTGGGCACCATGGGCACGATGGATCGCAACGGGCGCCCGGCGGTGAACTGCCCGCAAACCCCCATGGACCCTGCGTGCCACTGATCCGCCTGGACCGGAGCCTCGCATGCAACTGAGATCGCTGCAGGCGCGGTTGACCGGGCTGCTGATGCTGGCGAGCCTCAGTGGCGCGCTGGTCTACGCAGGCCTGACCCAGTGGCCGTTGCCGCAGGTGCTGGCGTGGCTTCGCCACGATCCGCGCCTGGGCGTGCATCTGCCGGCCTGGCCGGGCATCTCCGGCGGTCTGCTCGCCACCTTGCTGGTGCTGCTGCCGCTGGCATTCTGGCTGGGCGGGCAGGTAATGTCGCCGATCCGTCGCCTGCTGCGCGCGCTCGAGGGCGCGGTAGCCAGTTACCGCGATGGCGATTTCAGCTTTTCCATCGCGGCCGACCGGCGCGACGAACTGGGCGCCCTGATCCGCATGCACAACGCGCTGGGCCAGACCCTGCGCGAGCAACGCCAGCACCTGGTGCAGCGCGAGCTGCTGCTCGACACCGTGGTGCAGCACACACCTGTGTCGCTGGTGCTGGCCAACACCCAGGGGCGCATTGCCTACGCCAACATCGCCGCCCGACACCTGTTCAACGAAGGGCGCAGCCTCAACGGGCTGGATTTCGGCGAGCTGCTGCTCAACGTGCCCGAGGCGCTGCGGCGCGCGGTGGAAAATGGTGAGGATGCGCTGCTCAGCGTGCCGATGGACGGCAACGATGAAACCTTTCATCTGTCCCAGCGCCTGTTCCGGTTGCAGGGGCGGCCGCACAAGCTCTACTCGTTGCGCCGCATGACGCGCGAGCTGTCGCGGCAGGAGGTGGCGACGTGGAAGCGGGTGATCCGCGTGATCAGCCACGAGCTCAACAACTCGCTGGCACCGATTTCGTCGCTGGCGCATTCGGGCGCGGAACTGGCCCGGCGCGGCGACCTGGCGCGGCTGCCGGGCGTGTTCGCCACCATCGGCGAGCGCGCGCGCCACCTGCATGGCTTCATCGCCGGCTACGCCAGCTTCGCCAAGCTGCCCACCCCGCAACCGCAGGCGATCGACTGGCAGGCGTTCCTGGACAGCCTGGCGCTGCATTGCCGTTTCCGGTTCGCCGGATCGGTGCCGACCGAGCCGGGCTGGTTCGACAAGGCGCAGATCGAACAGGTGCTGATCAACCTGATCAAGAACGCCCACGAGGCCGGGGGCAGCGAAGAAGGCGTCACGCTTTCGCTGGCCCAGGTCGGCCACGACTGGCGCATCGAAGTGGCCGACCGCGGTCCCGGCATGAGCGAGACGGTGCTGGCGCAGGCGTTGCTGCCGTTCTATTCGACCAAGCGTTCCGGGACCGGCCTGGGACTGGCGCTGGCGCGCGAGATCACTGAGGCGCACGGCGGACGCATTGCCCTGGCCAATCGCGAAGATGGCGGCCTGCGGGTGAGCCTGCTGCTGCCGGCGAGGTCCCTGTAGGAGCGCACCTGTGCGCGACCGTGGAGCCTCCCGGTCGCGCACAGGTGCGCTCCTACAGGGTCGCCCGCCGCCTATACTGGCTGCTCAGTCAAGGGAGGGGGAACATGGGCAGCATCGTGATCGGTGTAGTCATCATCGTGCTGGCGATCATCGTCATCGCCAAGCTCGTACGGATCGTGCCGCAAGGCTACGAATGGACGGTGGAAACCTTCGGCCGCTACACGCGTACGCTGAGCCCGGGCCTGCATTTCCTGATTCCGTTCTACCAGGCCGTGGGCGCCAGGATGAACATGATGGAGCAGGTGCTGGACGTGCCCTCGCAGGACGTCATCACCAAGGACAACGCGGTGGTGCGCGTGGACGGCGTCGTGTTCTACCAGGTGCTCGACGCGGCCAAGGCGGCCTACGAGGTCGCCAACCTGGAGCAGGCATCGCTCGCGCTGGTGATGACCAACATCCGCACGGTGCTCGGTTCGATGGATCTGGATGAATCCTTGAGCAAGCGCGACACCATCAACGCGCAGCTGCTGCGCGTGGTCGACGAGGCAACCCATCCCTGGGGCGTCAAGGTCAACCGCATCGAGATCAAGGACATCGCGCCGCCACGCGACCTGGTCGACGCGATGGCCAAGCAGATGAAGGCCGAGCGCGAGAAGCGCTCCAACATCCTGGAGGCTGAGGGCTTCAAGCAGGCGGCCATCCTCAAGGCCGACGGCGAGAAGCAGAGCGCGATCCTCGCGGCCGAGGGCAAGAAGGAAGCGGCCTTCCGCGAGGCCGAGGCACGCATCCGCCTGGCCGAGGCCGAGGCCGAAGCGACCAAGATGGTGTCCGACGCGATCGCCAACGGCAATCTCAATGCGCTCAACTACTTTGTCGCCAACAAGTACGTCGAGGCGCTGAAGGAGATCGCGCATTCGCCCAACCAGAAAATGTTGCTGCTGCCGATGGAGGCGACCGGCATCATCGGTTCGCTGGCGGGCATCGCCGAGCTGGCCAAGGAGTCGTTGTCGCAGCAGGGGACGAAGGCGGTCCCACCGCCGCGCTGAGGCGGGGCTTCCCCCATCCGCCTGTCGGCACCTTCCCCCGCGCTTGGGGGAAGGGCCGGGATGTGAGAGCTGAGGTTCGCTCCTTAGCCTTTGCGCAACTAAGACCGATCCTTCCTCCGTTCACGGTGGAAGGCGCCCAAAGGGCGGATGGGGGCAAGCTTGCCGCACGCCACGCGCTTGCCGCCGCTTTTCGCAAGCGACACCATCGCCACACGCAACCTGGAGTCCGCATGTTCTCCACCCTCGCAATTCATCACCTCTGGTGGCTGCTGGCCCTGCTGCTGATTGCGCTGGAGGTCGCCCTGCCGGGCTATTTCCTGCTGTGGATCGGCATCGGCGCGGGTGCCACCGGCGTGCTTGCCTGGCTATTCCCAAGCATGTCGCTGCTGGCGCAGGCGATCGCCTTCGCGGTGCTCGCGTTCCTTGCCTGTGCCGTCTACGCCCGTGTGCTCAAGCCCCGGCTCCGGCGCGGCGACGCCGCCAGCGAGCGGCTTAACCGCCGCGGTGCGCAAATGGTCGGCCAGCGCTACGTGCTGATCGAGCCGATCGTCAATGGCCGCGGCAAGGCGCGCGTGGGTGACGGCGAGTGGCTGGTCAACGGCCCGGACCTGCCGCTCGGCGCCACGGTCGAGGTACTCAGCGTCGACGGCAACACCCTGCAGGTACGACCGGCCGCATGAGCGGGCTGATCCCCGGGGCGGCGCAGGCGCCGCTGGAAACCCGCATCGCATTCCTGGTGGAGCTGGCGCGCCGGCTGCACCAGTACGGCACGTCGGCGCCGCGCCTGGAGATGGCCATTTCCGCGTCGGCGCAGCGGCTGGCGCTGATCGCCGATGTCTGGTCCAGCCCCACCGCCATCATCATCTCCTTCGCTGACGCCGGCGCCGAGGAAGGGTTGGCGCAGGTCACGCAGGTGATGCGGTTGCCGCCCGGCGACGTGCACCTGGCGCGCCTGTGCGAGGCCGATGCGATCGCCGATCGCGCCATCGCGGGGGAACTGGGGCTGCGCGAGGGCTTTCGCCTGCTGCGCGAACTGGGTCGGCCGGAAACGCGGCGGGCGCAGGCCGGTGTGATCGGCAGCTACGGCCTGTCGGCGGCGAGCGTGGCGGCGCTGTTCCTGCACAGCTCCTGGGCCGACCTGGTGGTGGCCGGTGCGATCGGCCTGCTGATCGGCTTGATCACGGTGCTCGCAGCCACCCGACCGCGGCTGGCGGCCGCCAGCGACGCAATCTGTGCGCTGGTGGCGACGGCGGGCGCGATCCTGGTCAGTGCATTCGTGGTGCCGCTGGCAATCAAGTCGGTGGTGCTGGCGGCGCTGATCGTGCTGGTGCCGGGGATGTCGTTGACCACGGCGGTGCGCGAGATCTCCAGCCAGCACCTGACCTCGGGCATGGCGCGCATGGGCGGTTCGATCGCGACCCTGCTCAAGCTGACCTTCGGTACCGTGGCGGCCAGCCAGTTGTGCGCGGCCTTTGGCGTCACGGCGGGCACGTTCGTGTTGCAGCCGTTGCCGCGCTGGATGGATTGGCCATCGTTGCTGGTTGGCGCGTTGGGATTCGCGATCCTGTTCCGTGCGGCGCGGCGCGACTGGATCGTGGTCGTGGCTGCGGTAGCGGTGGGTTATCTGGCCACCCGCTGGGGCGGGCTGTTATCTCATGCGGTCCCCGGGGCGCCGTTTGGCGTCTTCCTGGGCGGGTTGTTGCTGGGGGCGATGGCGAATCTGTACGCGCGCTATTTGCATCGGCCTGGGGCGGTGGTGCGCGAGCCGGGGATCATTTTGCTGGTGCCGGGCAGCGTGGGGTTCCAGAGCGTGTCTTATCTGTTCGAGCGCGACACGACGTTGGGGATGGATAGCTTCATCCTGCTGATCACGCTGTTGATTTCGCTGGTGGCGGGGTTGTTGTTCGGGGATCTGCTGGTGTCGCCGCGGCGGTCGCTCTAGCTTCGAGAGCTGCTTGAGCGAACGTTCGGAACGAATCGCTTCGAAGCGAAGGCTTAGAGCGAGAGGCTTTAGAGCGAAGAGCTTCGGACGCCGTTGGCGCCCGAGTCACTTTCTCTTGCTTGCCCAAGAGAAAGTAACCAAAGAGAAGGGCACCCGATGGCGCGCCCTACGGGCCTTCGGCCCTCCGGGTGCGCGTGCGGATGGCGGGGTTTTTCGACGGGGCTTCCTGCCCCGACGAAAAACTGGCCGGCGTCCTGCCGGCCACCCTGCGGGCTGATCCGCCACCCGCCCGCCGCGCCATAGGGGTCGCAAAAGCAGCGCGCTTCCTGCGCGCACTTTTCAATAAGGCCAGAGCGCAGAGCCAGAACGTAGAGCCGGAACGTGGAGCAAAGCGCGGAGCCAGAGCGTAGGGCCAGAGCCCAGAGTCGGGCGCAGATGCGGAGCGCTGGGCCAGAGTGCAGAGTTGAGGTGCAGAGCCGAGGTGGGCTGAAGTGCACGGCCACATCGCAGAACCACGGCGCAGCGCCGGAGCGCGGAGCGAAAGCCGGAGTGCGAGGCGAGACTGCTTTCGCCGCGAAGGGCTTGGAGTGAAACGCTTGCGGAAAACGAGCTCCCTCTCCCCTCCGGGGAGAGGGTTGGGGTGAGGGGTGGGACTCGCCTCGGCGTGTCAGCCAGGGCGGCGGGTGTTTCAGTCTTGGGCGTCCTCGCCCTCGTCGCCCGCTTGTTCCTGCTGCAGTTCCTTCAGCAACTGGAAGATCTCCCGGTAGGCACGCGGCGGCTTGTTCGCGGTGCGCTCGCTGCGGGCCTGGCGGATCAGCGAGCGCAGGTGCTGGCGGTCGACCGAAGGGTGTTCGGCGATCAGTGAGGCGGCGGCCTCGTCGTCGTCGATCAGGCGATCGCGCAGCGCTTCCAGGCGATGCATGGCCGCGGTTTCCTGGCGCTGACGCTCGCGGTTCTCGCCGAGCTCGGCCCGCACGCTGTCGAAGACCGCCTCTTCGTGGCGGCGCATCTTCTTGGCCAGGAAGGCAAGCTGGCGCTTGCGCGCTATGTGCGCGCTGATCCGCCGGACGTTCGCGATCTCCTCGCGCACGTCCTCCGGAAGGTCGAGCTTGGCCAGGCGGCTGGGTGGGAGCTCGACCAACTGGTTGGCGAGCGCCAGCACGGCCAGCGCTTCGCGGCGCTGCTGGGTACGGCTGGGACCGTAGTCCTGCTCGTCGAGTTCGGTCTGGTTGCGGCTGCGGCTGGGACTCACGGGCTTTCCATCGAATCGGGTGGGTTGGGCATTTCCAGCGCGAAGCGGGGCACGGGCTCGCCATCGACCGTCACGGTCTCCACGAACATCGCCAGCGGGCGAACCCAGAGGCCGTGCTCGCCGTACAGCGCGCGGTACACGACCAGCTCCTCCAGCGTCTCGCTGTGGCGGGCGATGCCGAGCACCTGGTAGCGCTGGCCCTTGTAGTGTCGGTAGATGCCGGCGACCGGTGGCATGCGCGCTCCTTTTGATCGGTCAGGGGCGACCCCATGTCCGGAAGTCGTGCAGTGTTTCGCCGCCCATTCTACCTGCCTGAAGGAACGCCCCGTGAGTGCAGCCGTCCTGTCCGCCGACACCAGCCACCAGGAACTCGACCGCCTGGCCGAGCTCGCCGAGGATGTCATCCGCCGCGCGCGCGCCGCCGGCGCCAGCGCGGCCGAGGTGGCGGCGAGCATCGACAGCGGTCTCAACGTGAACGTCCGCCTGGGCGAGGTGGAGACGGTCGAGCACACGCGCGATCGTGGCTTCGGGCTGACCGTGTACTTCGGCCAGCGCAAGGGCACGGCCAGCACCGCCGACCTCAATCCCGCCTCGATCCAGGCCACAATCGACCAGGCCTGTGCGATCGCGCGCTTCACCGAGGCCGACCCCGCTGCCGGCCTGGCCGATGCCTCGCGCATGGCGACCCGCTTTCCGGACCTCGATCTTTGGCACCCGTGGCAGGTCGATACGGCCGAGGCGATCGCGCTGGGCCAACAGATCGAGGCGGCCGGGCGCGCGCACGCGGGCGTCACCAATTCCGATGGCGCTGCCGTGCAGGCGGGCCAGACGCTCTCGGTGTACGCCAACTCGCACGGTTTCGTCGGGCGCGAGCGCGCCACGCGGCATGCGCTTTCGCTCTCGCTGATCGCCGGCGAGGGCGACGGCATGCAGCGCGACTACTGGTATGACTCGGTGCGCGATGCCAACGACTTCATGAGCGCGCAGGCGCTGGGTGACAAGGCGGCCGAGCGCACGCTGGCGCGGCTCAACGCGCGCAGCCTGGGCACGCGCCAGTGTCCGGTGCTGTTCGTGCCGGAGCTCGCGCGTGGGCTGATCGGGCATCTGGTCAGCGCGGTGAGCGGCGGTGCGCTGTACCGGCGCGCCAGCTTCCTGCTCGATCACGCCGGCAAGCGGGTGATGCCCGAATGGATGAACATCGTCGAGCGTCCGTTCCTGCCGCGCGGCATGGGCTCGGGCGCATTCGATGCCGAAGGCGTCGCCACGGCGGACAGCGCGCTGGTGGAAAACGGCGTGCTGGCGCGCTACATCCTCGGCAGCTACTCGGCGCGCAAGCTCGGGCTGGAATCGACCGGCAACGCCGGCGGCATCCACAACCTGCTGGTGGAGCCCGGCCAGGATGACTTCCACGCGCTGCTCAGGCGCATGGGCACCGGCCTGGTGGTGACCGAAGTGATGGGGCAGGGTGTGAGCACGCTCACCGGCGACTATTCACGGGGCGCGGCGGGCTTCTGGGTCGAGAACGGGCAAATCGCCTTTCCGGTGGAGGAGATCACGATCGCCGCCAACCTGCGCGACATGTTCGCCGGCATCGTGGCGGTGGGAAGCGACGTGGACCGCCGGGCGCAGATCCTGACCGGCTCGATCCTGCTGGACCGGATGACGGTCGGCGGCCAGTAGCCTTTGGCCTATGGCGTCGCCGCGCGGCTTTGCTAGCATCGCGCCACCGGCGACAGGCCGGCGTCATCGAAGGAAAGAGGAGCCTGGCATGAGCGTTCCACCCGATTCCGTCGTCCCGCCCCCGCCGCCTCCGGGCGAGCCGGTTCCGCCGCCGGAGCCGTTCGATTCGGCCGGCGGCATGCCCAGTCACGAAGAGCGTCAGTGGGCGCTGTTCGCGCATCTTTCCGCGTTGGTTGGCGGATTGCTTACGGGCGCCTTTGCCGGCCTCGGCTGCTTCATCGGGCCGCTGATCATCTGGCTGATCAAGAAGGACACGATGCCTTTCGTGGACGATCAGGCCAAGGAAGCGTTGAACTTCAACATCACCCTGGCCATCGTGGGCGTGGCGCTGTTGCTGCTGACCTTGATCACTTTCGGCTTCGGCGCGTTGCTGACGGTGCCGGTCGGCATCCTGATCGGCATCGCCTGGCTGGTATTCACGATCATTGCCGCGATCAAGTCGAACGAAGGCGAGCGGTACCGCTATCCGTTCACGCTTCGGCTGATCAAGTGACTCCCGGGCGGGCCTCGGCCTGCCCGGCTACTTTGTAGGAGCGCCCTCGGGCGCGACCGCAGGCATCCCGGTCGCGCCCAAGGGCGCTCCTACAGTTGTTTTCAGTGGGAGCGGTTGGCCGCGTAGTGCGCCAGCTCTTCGAGCAGCACGGCCCCATGGCCGAAGGGCGCGCTCGCCTGCAGGGCGGTGGCGGTCAGCTCCGCCAGGCGCGCGCGCGAAGCGTCCAGCCCGATGATCGAGGGGAAGGTCGGCTTGTCGGCCGCCGCGTCCTTGCCGGCGGTCTTGCCGATCACCGTCGATTCGCCTTCCACGTCGAGAATGTCGTCGCGCACCTGGAAGGCCAGGCCGACGGCGGCGGCGTAACGGTCCAGCGCGTCGAGCGCGGTCGCGTCCGCGCCGGCCGTGAGCGCACCCAGGCGCACGGCAGTGCGGATCAGCGCGCCGGTCTTGCAGGCGTGCATGTGTTCGAGTTCGGCCAGCGTGAGCTTGCGGCCCACGGCCGACAGGTCCAGCGCCTGGCCACCGGCCATGCCTTCGGCGCCGCAGGCGCGGCCGAGCACGCGCAGCATCTGAAGCGTGCGCGCGGCGTCGCGGCCGTTGTGCGGATCGTGGGCGAGAATCTCGAAGGCGAGCGCCTGCAGGGCGTCGCCGGCAAGGATCGCCATCGCTTCACCGTAGACGATGTGGCAGGTCGGGCGGCCACGGCGCAGCGCGTCGTCATCCATCGCCGGCAGGTCGTCGTGCACCAGCGAGTAGGCGTGGATCAGTTCGACCGCGCAGGCGGGCGCATCCAGTTCAATGCCGTCCATCCCCAGCGCGTGGCCGGCGGCGTAGACCATCAACGGGCGCAGCCGCTTGCCGCCGCCGAGCACGGCGTAGCGCATGGCCTGGTGCAGTTCCAGTGGCGGCTGCTGCTCGGACGGCAGCACGCGCGCCAGCGCGGCGTCGGCGCGCGCGGTCAGCGCGAGCAGCCGTGTGCCGAGTTGGGGCGCGTCAGGATTCGGATTCGAAGGGTTCGGCGTCGTCGGGCGCATCGGGATCGAGCAGCAGGCGCACGCGCAGCTCGGCCCTGTCGAGGGCCTGCTGGCAGTGACGGTAGAGGCCGATGCCGCGCTCGAAGGAGGCCAGCGATTCGTCCAGGCTCAGCTCCCCGCCCTCCATGCGCGCCACCAGTTGTTCGAGCTCGTCCAGCGAGTGTTCGAAGTCGGCGACGGACGGGGTTTCCGCGGGGGCGGGAGCGGGTTTGGCCATGGGCCGCAACGCTAGCGCAGCGGGGGGCGGGAATCAATGTTTTCGCGGCCTTGCAAGGACTTTGCTTCGAGTCGCGCGCCCGAAGCCCCTCCCTCCCGGAGAGGGTCCGTCAGGCGGGCGAGGGTTCGGGCAGAGCGAAGTGTGTACTCGCCGCTTTCCCCGTTCCGGAAGGGAAGGGCCAGCTTCTGGCTCAGCCAGGTGGTATCCAGCGCGGGCGTGCGCGCGCGGCATCGAACAAGGCCGCGCCGCGTGCTGTTCGCCACAGGTCGGCGACCGCCACCAGTTCGCCTTCCGCGTAGAGCAGCGGGCAGGCCAGGCGGCGCCAGGGCGGCAACGCCACCTGCTGGAACAGATCGCGCAATTCGCGGGTATGCCGGTCGCCGGCGGGCTTGATGCGTTCACCGCCTCGTCGCAGGCGCACGGTGAGCGGCGAGTCCAGGCGCGCGTCCGGGCTGAGTGACAGCCGGCCACCGTCGGGCAAGGTCAATGCCTCGCCGTGCCAGTTCGCCTCCCAGTGCGGATCGACCGATGCCCGCGGCGCATGTGCCCAGAGCCGGCCCTTCCAGATATGCAGCTCGGCTCCTGGCCAGCACACGCAGGGCTGCTGGCCAGCACGGGCATGGCACTGGCGCTCGATCTGTCGCCGCTGCGCGGCGGTGGGTGCAGGCAGGCCACTGGCGTGCAGCCAGTGGTCGAGCAGGGGCTCGCGCAGGGCCGGGTCGAGGGTGAGCCAGGCCTGCGCATCGAGGCTGTCGTTGGTGGAGTCGTGCAGGGTGCCGAAGGCCTTGAGCCAATGCGCGCGTAGGGTGTCGTCGGCGGCGCGGCAGAGTGAGGCGCTGTGCAGGATCGAATCGACCGCGTGCGGCCAGTGCAGGCGAAGTCGCGGCAGGATCTCGTGACGCAGGTGGTTGCGCGCGAGGCTGGTATCGCGGTTGGAGGGGTCGTCGATGCACGGCAATCCGTGGGCTTCGACATAGGCGCGCAACACCTCGCGCGGCAGGTCCAGCAGCGGGCGCCAGAGCCTCCCGGCGCCCAGCGGACGCACCGCGCGCATGCCGCCGAGCCCTTGCGGGCCGGCGCCGCGCAGCAGCTTGAGCAGTACCGTTTCCGCCTGATCGTCCCGATGGTGTCCGAGCAGCAGCCATTCGCCCGGTTGCAGCGCGTCGGCGAACGCGGCGTAGCGCGCGTGCCTCGCGGCGGCTTCCAGGCCGTCGCTGCCGCCACGCGCGACCTCGACCCGACGCACCTCGCAGTCGACGTCGAGCGATACACAAAATGCGGCGGCCTGCGCGGCCCAGGCGCCGCTTTCCGGATGTAGCCGATGGTCCACGTGCAGCGCACGCAAGCCGCGCGCACGCGCCGGCGGCAGTGTGGCCAGCGCATGCAGCAGGGCCGCGGAATCGGGTCCACCGCTGAAAGCTACGCACAGCGGGCTGTCCGGGTGGCCGTCGAGGGCCTGGCGCAGCGTCTCGGGCAGCGTGCGTGGGCTACTCACGGGCAGCCGGCTTCTTCTTGTTGTTGCGCACGTAGATGTGCTTGCCGTTGCCGTGCTGGCGGTCCTCGGTTTCGAACAGTCCGATCGCGGCGATGAGGCCACTCAACTTGCCATAGCCCCAGTTGCGCGAGTCGAACTCCGGCGCACGCTTGCTGACCATGCTGCCGACGGCGCCCAGGCCGGCCCAGCCGGTATCGTCGGCGGCATCCTCGATCGCGTTGCGCAGCAGGTTGACCAGTCGGGTGTCCTGGCGCAGCTCCTGCGTGTTCATGCGCGGCGCAAGCTCGGCCGGCTTTTCGTTGTCGCTGTCCGGTTTGCCGAGCACGTCGGTGTAGATGAACTTGTCGCAGGCGGCGACGAACGGCGCGGGCGTCTTGCGCTCGCCGAAGCCGTACACGGTCAGGCCCGATTCGCGGATGCGCCCGGCCAGGTGGGTGAAATCGCTGTCGCTGGAGACGATGCAAAAGCCGTCGAAGCGACCGGTGTACAACAGGTCCATTGCGTCAATGATCATCGCCGAGTCGGTGGCGTTCTTGCCCTTGGTGTAGCCGAATTGCTGGATCGGCTGGATCGACAGGTCCAGCAGCCGGTCCTTCCAGCCGCGCAGGTGGTTGTCGGTCCAGTCGCCATAGGCGCGTTTGACGTGGGCGGTGCCGTAGCGGGCCACTTCGGCGAGCAGGCCCTCGGCCAGGCCGGGCTGGGCGTTGTCGGCGTCGATCAGTACGGCGAGCTTGGCGTGGTCGGCCATGGCAACCTCTCCGGGACGGGTCTCGATAGTAAACCGCGGAGGGTCGAGGCTCTTTGTAGGAGCGCACCTGTGCGCGACCGGGATGCCTGCGGGTCGCGCACAGGTGCGCTCCTACAAGTTCACCGGCTGAAGTTGAGCTCGATGTCCAGGCCGCAGGGATCGGTGAGGAAGAGCTGCACCTGGCCCAGTTCGTCCACCTCGTCGATCTCGTAGGCCAGCCCGGCCGCATCCAGCCGCGCGCGGGTGGCGGCAAGGTCGGTGCAGGCGAAGGCCAGGTGATCGAGGTGGCCGGTCGGGGCAGCAGGGGTGTCACCTGGGCCGGCGATCGTCAGGTGCAGCACGTCGGTCTCGCTGGCGTAGAGCCAGTGGCCGCGCGAACCGGAGCGGAACGCCGGCCGCGGGCCTTCGTGCAGGCCCACTATGTCGATATAGAAGCGGCACAGGCGCGCGATCATGGCCTCCGGCGCGCGGATGTTTGCGTGGGCGAGGCCGCGCACGCCGGCCATGGGCTTATTCCGCGTAGGCGCCGTAGCTGCGCAGGCGCTTGTAGCGCTGCTCCAGCAGGTCGGGCTCGGCGATCGCTTCGAGCTCGTCGAGCTGGTTCATCAGCACGGCCTTGAGGCGCACGGCCATCGAGCGCGGGCTGCGATGGGCACCGCCCAGCGGCTCGCGGATGACCTTGTCGACCAGGCCGAGCTCGTGCAGGCGCGGGGCGGTCATGCCCAGTGCCTCGGCGGCGTCGCGGGCCTTGTCCTGGCTCTTCCACAGGATCGAGGCGCAACCTTCGGGCGAGATGACCGAGTAGGTCGAGTACTGCAGCATATTCACGCGGTCGCCCACGCCGATCGCCAGCGCGCCGCCGGAGCCACCCTCGCCGATCACCGTGCAGACGATCGGGGTCTTGAGGTCGGCCATTTCCAGCAGGTTGCGGGCGATCGCCTCGCTCTGGCCGCGCTCCTCGGCGCCGACGCCCGGGTAGGCGCCAGGGGTGTCGATGAAGGTCAGCAGCGGCAGGCCGAAGCGCTCGGCCATCTTCATCAGGCGCAGCGCCTTGCGATAGCCCTCCGGGCGCGGCATGCCGAAGTTGCGGCGCACCTTGGTCTTGGTGTCGCGGCCCTTCTGGTGGCCGATGATCATCACCGGCTTGCCGTTGATGCGGCCCAGCCCACCCACGATGGCGGCGTCATCGGCGTAGGCGCGGTCGCCGGCCAGTTCCTGGAACTCTTCGCAGATCACGCCGATGTAGTCCAGCGTGTAGGGCCGCGCCGGATGGCGCGAGAGCTGGGTGACCTGCCAGGAATTGAGGTTGCGGAAGATCTCGGCCGTCTTGACCTTGAGCTTCTCGCGCAGGCGCGAGACTTCCTCATCGATGTTGAAGGCCTGGCCGTGGCTGGCATGGCGCAGTTCTTCGATCTTCGCTTCCAGTTCGGCGAGCGGTTGTTCGAAATCGAGGAAGTTGGGGTTCATTCGCGGGCGATTCGGGACGCTGAGCGGGCCAGTATAGCCGGGGTGGGTGGAAAGGCGGGAACGCAGGCGTATGGGGTCATGGCCGTTCGCCCCGGGCGGATCGGAGTCCAAGCGCCGCCTGTGGCGGGGTGGTTCTTCGACTTCGGCCCTTCAGGCCTACGCCCAGGGAAGGGCGTGCCTTGTTCCCTCGTTCGGATCCCGCCGGGCGGGAGAGGGGCATGTCAGGCTTCGGACTTGACGATCCGGAGCTTGGCCGCTTCCACCCACGACAGCCCGCGCAGGGCTCGCAGCAGGTCGGGGATGGCTTCCACGCGCCATTGTTCGCCCAGTTCCAGGTCGGCCTGGGCGCTGCGGTTGTGGTAGCCGTGCAGGATCACCGTGGCGCGGCCGCCACGGTAGCCGGCGAGGGTCTGCTTGAGTTCCTGCTCGAAGCCCGGCCCGATGCCGTTGAGCTTGACCCTGAGAGCGCGCGCGTGGCGGCGGCAGGCATCGGCCAGCGTCATCGCACCGCGGGCGCGCAGCTGGAAGCCGCCGCCGGAGAACTCGTCGATGCGCAGGCCGCCGTCGACGATGAGCATCTCGTCCCGGGTGAGCAGCGGCGCCACCTGCTGGTAGAGCTCGCCGAAGAAGCTGACCTCGATGATGCCGGTGCCGTCCTCCAGCCGCACGAAGGCGTCGCTGTCGCCGCGCTTGCGCACGGCAGTGACCATGCCGGCCACGGTCCAGGGCGTGTCCGGGCCACGGCGGAAACGGTTTTCCTCGCCGTCGCTCTTGCGCGGGCGCGGCGGCTGGTAGCGCTCGGCGATCTCGCCCAGCGGACAGGTGGAAAGCTGCGCCAGCTCCTCGCGCCACGGGTCGGTGGGATGGCCGGAGAGGTAGTGGCCGAGCGTGTCGCGCTCGCCTTGCAGCTTCTGTTCCAGCGGCCACTCGGGCGCGGTCGGCAGCTCGATCTGCACCGCCGGCGTGCTGGTTCCCATCAGCGCGCCGAACATGTCGTTCTGGCCGGACTGCTTGTCGCGCAGGTGCTGCTCGGCGGCCTTGATCGCGTCCGGCAACTGCAGCATCAGGCTGGCGCGGTTGGGCGCGAGCGCGTCCAGGCTGCCGGAAAGGATGAGTGCCTCGAGCACGCGGCGGTTGAGCTTGGCCGAATCGACCCGGCGGCAGAAGTCGGCCAGGTCCTTGTACGGGCCGCCCCGCTGCCGCTCCTCGACGATCGACTCGCAGGCGCCCTGGCCGACACCCTTGATCGCGCCGAGGCCATAGCGGATGACCTTCGGTTCAACGGCCACGAACATGAAATCCGAGGCGTTCACGTCCGGCGGCAGGATGGTCAGGCCGATCGCGCGTGACTCGTCCAGGAACGTCACCGCCTTGTCGGTGTTGTCCATGTCCGAGGAGATCGTCGCGGCCATGAACTCGGCCGGGTAGTGCGCCTTCAGCCATGCGGTCTGGTAGGACACCAGCGCGTAGGCGGCCGCGTGCGACTTGTTGAAACCGTAGCCGGCAAACTTCTCCATCAGGTCGAAGATGGCGTCGGCCTTGTCGCCCGGGAGCCCGTCCTTCGCGGCGCCCTCGCGGAAGGTCGCGCGGTGCTTGACCATCTCCTCGACTTTTTTCTTGCCCATCGCGCGGCGCAGCAGGTCGGCGCCGCCGAGCGTGTAGCCGCCGACGATCTGCGCCATCTGCATCACCTGCTCCTGATAGACCATGATGCCGTAGGTCTCTTTCAGGATCGGTTCGACGCGCGGGTCGGGATACTCCACGTCCTCGCGGCCGTGCTTGCGCGCCACGAAGCTGGGGATCAGGTCCATCGGGCCGGGGCGGTAGAGCGCCACCAGCGCGACGATGTCGCCGAAGCGGTCGGGCTTGGCGTCTTTGAGCATGCGCTGCATGCCGGAGGATTCGAGCTGGAACACCGCCACTGTCTGCGCGCGCTTGAGCAACTCGTAGGTCGGTACGTCGTCCAGCGGCAGCGCGCCGATGTCGATCGGGTCCTCGCCGGCTTGCGCGCGGCGTGCGTTGATCGCCTTCATCGCCCAGTCGATGATGGTGAGCGTGCGCAATCCCAAGAAGTCGAACTTGACCAGGCCGACCGCTTCGACGTCGTCCTTGTCGTACTGGGTGACCATGCCGGCGCCGCCCGGCTCGCAATACATCGGCGCGAACTCGGTGAGCGGCTTGGGCCCGATCACCACGCCGCCGGCGTGCTTGCCGACGTTGCGGGTGAGGTTCTCCAGCTTGAGCGCCAGGTCGATCAGCGTGCGCGCTTCCTCGTCCTGCTCGTACAGCTCGCAGAACTCCTTGACGACGCGGTCGGGTTCCTTCTTCGACTTCTCGCTGCGACCGAGCGCGTCGGAGAGCGTCAGGTCGAGCGGGCGCGGCGGGATCAGCTTGGCGATCTTGTCGACCGCGTTGTAACCCATGCCGAGCACGCGTCCGGAGTCGCGCAGCACCGCCTTGGCGGCCATCGAGCCGTAGGTGATGATCTGGCTGACGTGCTCGCGGCCGTACTTGCGCGCGACGTAGTCGATGACCTCGTCGCGGCGGTCCATGCAGAAGTCGATGTCGAAGTCGGGCATCGACACGCGTTCGGGGTTGAGGAAGCGCTCGAACAGCAGGTCGAACTGCAGCGGGTCCAGGTCGGTGATCTTGAGCACCCAGGCGACCAGCGAACCGGCGCCCGAACCGCGGCCCGGGCCCACCGGGATGCCGTTCTGCTTACCCCAGTTGATGAAGTCGGCCACGATCAGGAAGTAGCCGGGGAAGCCCATCTCGATGATGACGTCGAGCTCACGTTCCAGCCGCGTTTCGTAGTCGGCGAGCGTGTGGCCGGGCGCCAGCGGGTTGGCGGCCAGGCGCTCGGCCAGGCCCGCGCGTGCGGTGTCGCGGATGTAGCTGTCGAGGTCGTAGCCGTCAGGTACCGGGAAGTCGGGCAGGTAGTACGTGCCGAATTTCAGTTCCAGGTTGCAGCGCCTGGCCAGCTCGACCGTGTTCTGAAGCGCCTCGGGCAGGTCGGCGAAGAGTTCCGCCATCTGTTCGGGCGACTTCAGGTACTGCTGGTTGGAGTAGTCGCGCGGGCGCTTGGGATCGGCCAGCACGCGCCCCTGGTTGATGCACACGCGCGCCTCGTGCGCCTCGAAGTCGTCCTGCTTGAGGAAGCGCACGTCGTTGCTGGCGATGAGCGGCAGTTCGAGCGCGTCGCCCAGGGCCAGCGCAGCGGTGTTCCAGGTTTCCTCGCCCTCACGGCCGCAACGGGTGAGTTCGAGATACAGGCGCTCGGGAAAAAGACGCACCAGCGGTTGCAACCGGGCAATGCCGGCGTCCACGCCCTGGCTCACCGCGATGCGACCGACCTCGCTCTCGCGCCCGAGCAGGGCGATCAGCCCGGTGGTCGTGTCCGGGGTCAGCCAGTTCGCCTCGACCAGCGCCTTGCCGCCGTGCTGGCCATCGCGCCAGGCGCGCGAGACCAGGCGCGACAGGTTGAGGTAGCCCTCGCGGTTCTGGCAGACCAGGGTCAGTCGCCACGGACGCGGATCATCCGGCGAGCCGATCCACAGGTCGCAACCGCCGATCGGCTTGATGCCCGCGCCGCTGCACGCCTTGTAGAACTTCACCAGCGCGAACATGTTGCTGTCGTCGGTGAGCGCCACCGCCGGCATCCCTTCGCGCACGCAGGCGTCGACCAGCGCCTTGATGCGGATGGTCGAGTCGACCAGCGAGTACTCGCTGTGCAGGTGGAAGTGGACGAAGCGGGCAGACATCAAGGACTCGGGAGCATCCCCGGGTTAGTCCGTGAAGGCTACGCGCGGCGCCTGCTTCCTACAAGCTTGACAGTGAGCCAGGACCCGGCGGTCGCGCTCAGTGGACCAAGAACCGCTCGTCGTCCTCGTTCCACTCGACGTAGTGGTCGAAGCCGCTGGTTTCCAGCGGATGCCTGTCGTAATCGACGTGGGGGAGGATAGGCTCGGGCGGGGGATTGATGCCGGGCTCGATGGTCGGGCTGGCCGAGGGCGCGGCGAACGGCTTGAGTGCAGAGCGCACATGGAAGAAGCGCGACAACATGGCACGACTCCTGCGGAGGGTTTCCGCGGTGGAGGACGACGGCGTCCGTGCGAACGCTGGAAGGCGGCGCTGACCGGCCGACTTCCCTGAGCCATAGGATGCGCCTATCCGCGGAAAAGTTGCATAGACCGATGGCCTATTTTTGCAGCGGTGCCCGGTGTGGAAACGCATGCCGCGCCGGGCTCAGAAGAGACTGCCCTGATCGAACAGCAGTTTCACCGGGGCGAAGCTTCGCCGGTGCAGCGAGCAGGGGCCGAGCTGCCTGAGCGCGGCCAGGTGCTCGGGAGTCGAGTAACCCTTGTGGCTGGCGAAACCGTAGCCAGGGTGTTGCACGTCCATCGCGCGCATCAAACGGTCACGGGTGACCTTGGCAATGATCGACGCGGCGCTGATCGCCGGCTTCAGGGCGTCACCGCCGACGATGGCCTTGCCGGGGCAGGGCAGCGCCTTGGGCAACTGGTTGCCGTCGATCCACGCCTCATGCGCGGCGACCTCCAGGCCGGCCACGGCGCGGCACATGCCGGCCATGGTCGCCTGGAAGATGTTGATCCGGTCGATCTCCTCGACCTCCACCAGCACCACGTGCCAGGCCAGCGCACGCTGGACGATCTGGGCATAGAGCGCTTCGCGGCGGGCCTCGGTGAGTTTCTTGGAGTCGTCCAGGCCTTCGATTTTGTGGCGCGGATTGAGGATGACGGCCGCGACTGCCAGCGGGCCGGCGAGCGGCCCGCGGCCGGCTTCGTCGACGCCGGCCACCAATCGCGCGGGTTTCGACGGAGACCTGGCTCGCCCAGGCGCTGGACGGGTCGGCGGGGCGACATCGCATCGCACGTCTGCTTCCTCTCCCCTCCGGGGAGAGGATTGAGGTGAGGGGACAAGGCTTGCGGGGAGTTCCAGCGGAGCACGCTTCGTAGTCACTTCATCGCTGGAGCGGCCCCTCACCCCAGCCCTCTCCCCCTTTTCTGATTGGGGATGGGGGAGAGGGAGCAGGTCTAGGGCGTCATCGAGGCCGTCAGGACACATGTCCGGCCTCCAGCAGTTCCGCCACGGCGGCGGCCGCGCGCTCGCCCGCGCCACCTTCTTCCGATCCGCGCAGCGCGCGGTGCAGTTGTTCGAACGCGGCGACGACCCGCCCGCGCCGTTCGCTGTCGGCGAACAGCGCCAGCGTGGCCTGTGCCAGATTCTCCGCCGTGCAGTCGTCCTGCATCAGCTCGGGCACCAGCTTTTCCTGCCCCAGCCCGCAGGCGCGCGCCAGGATGTTGGGCAGCGCGTACACGTCGGTCTTGAGCATGTTGAAGGCGCGGGCGATGCGGTAGCTCCACGGCGACACGCGGTAGCCGACCACCATCGGGCGCTTGGCCAGCATCGCTTCAAGCGTTGCGGTGCCAGAGGCGAGCAGCACCACGTCGGCGGCCAGCATGGCCTCGTGGGCATGCCCTTCGATCAGCAGCGGCGCACTCTCGTCTCGCGAGCCCCTCGCCAGCAGGGTCTTCAATCGCGCATGCACCTGCGCGTTGGCCGCGGGGAGCACGATGCGCAGGCCAGGCAGGGCCGCGCTGACGCGCCGCGCCGCATCGGTGAAGATGGCGCCCAGCCGGTCGATCTCCGATGGTCGGCTGCCCGGCAGTACGGCCAGCACCGGGGCGTCCTGCGGCAATTGCAGGGCGTCTCGCGCGCCCACGCGATCGGACACCAGCGCGAAGCGGTCGGCCAGAGGATGGCCGACGAAGCGGGCGTCGACGCCGTGGCGCTGGTAGATCGGCGGTTCCATCGGGAACAGGCACAGCACGCGATCGGCGCTCGCACCGATCTTCTCCGCGCGCTTCTCGCGCCAGGCCCAGACCGACGGGCTGACGTAGTGCACGGTGCGCAGGCCGGCTTCGCGCAGGCGGCGCTCCACGCCCAGATTGAAATCCGGCGCGTCGATGCCGACCACGACGTCGGGGCGCGTCTCGAGCAGGCGACCGAGCAGCGCCTTGCGCAGGCGCAGCAGCCGCGGCAGGTGCCGCACCACCTCGGCAAAACCCATCACCGAGAGCTCGCGGATGTCGTACCAGGATTCGAAACCTTCACGCTGCATGCGCGCGCCGCCGATGCCCACGAAGCGGGCCTGCGGATAACGCTTGCGCAGCGCGGCGATCAGCTCGGCACCGAGCTGGTCGCCGGAGTCTTCGCCGGCAATGAGGGCGATGAGAGGGACTTGTATGGAGACTTCGCTAGCCTGCATGCCGAGGTCTCCTGGAGCCAAAGCAAGAACCCATGCCGATTTCCGATAAGCGAGGCGCTTATCGGGCCAGCGAACGTTCGCTGCGCCCCAGGAACTCCAGCATCTCGCGCACGTCGTCGCTGTCCTGTGCCTGGGTTTCCAGCTGCACGCGCGCCTCGGGCAACGACAGGCCGGCCATGTAGAGCGTGCGATAGGCGCGCTTGATCGCGGAGATGCGTGGCGCATCGAAACCGCGGCGCTTGAGGCCCTCGCTGTTGATGCCGCGCGGGCGGCCGTGCTGCTCGTTGGCCATCATCACGAACGGCGGCACGTCGGAGCCGACCAGGCAGCCCATGCCGATGAACGCGTGTGCGCCGACCTTGCAGAACTGATGCACGCCGGCATAGCCTGAGATGATCACCCAGTCGCCGATCTCCACGTGCCCGGCGAGCGCCGAATAGTTGGAGAACACGACGCGGTTGCCGACCTGGCAGTCATGCGCGATGTGCACATAGGCAAGCAGCCAATTGTCGTCGCCGATGCGCGTGACGCCGCCGCCCTCACCGGTGCCGCGGTTGATGGTGACGAACTCGCGGATCAGGTTGCGGTCGCCGATCACCAGCTCGGTGCGCTCGCCGGAAAACTTCTTGTCCTGCGCCGCGCCGCCGATCGAGGCGAACTGGCTGATCCGGTTCTCGCGGCCGATCCTGGTCGGTCCCTCGATCACCACGTGCGGACCGACCACCGTACCCTCGCCGATCTCCACCTCCGCACCGATCACGCTGTAGGCGCCGATGGTGACGTTCCTGCCGATGACGGCGCCGGGATCGATCTGCGCGGTGGGGTGGATCATTTGTCGGACCTCGCGGCGCACATCAGCTCGCAGCTGGCCACTTCCTTGCCATCGACCAGCGAGCGGGCGACGAACAGGCCCATGCCGCGCATCAGGCGCTTGAGCGAGACCTCCAGCCGCAACTGGTCGCCCGGCACCACCGGGGCATTGAAGCGGGCGTTGTCGACCTTGGCCAGATAGAACAGCGGGCTGCCCTGGTCACCCTTGAGGCGGCTGGAGATCTGCGTCAGGAGGCCAGCAGCCTGGGCCATCGCCTCGACGATCAGCACGCCCGGCATCACCGGATGGCCAGGGAAATGGCCGAGGAAGAAGTGCTCGTTGATGGTGACGTTCTTGAGCGCGACCACGCTCTTGTCGGGCACCAGTTCGATCACGCGGTCGACCAGCAGGAACGGATAGCGGTGCGGCAGCAGTTGCTGGATCTGCTCCACGTTGACCGGCAGGGCGCACGTCGCGGGGGTGTCACTCATCGTTACTGTCCTTCTCCAGCGCCGACAACCGGCGCGCGTACTCATCCAGGTGCTTGAAGCGGGCGGCGTTCCTGCGCCACTGGCGGTTGTCCTGCAGCGGCACGCCCGAGGAATATTCGCCGGGCTCGCGAATCGAATGCGTGACCAGGCTCTTGGCGGTAATGGTAACCCGGTCGGCCAGTTCGATATGGCCGATCACGCCCGCGTTTCCGCCGATCTGGCAGTAGCGGCCGATCCGGGCGCTGCCGGCCACCGCCGCGCAGCCGGCCATGGCCGTGTGTGCTCCGACGTGCACGTTGTGGGCGATCTGGATCTGGTTGTCCAGGCGCACATCCTCTTCCAGCACAGTGTCTTCCAGCGCGCCGCGGTCGATGGTGGTGTTCGCGCCGATTTCGCAGTCGTCGCCGATCCGCACGCCGCCCAGCTGGGGAATCTTGATCCAGTGGTCGCGTTCGAACGCCAGGCCGAACCCGTCCGAGCCGATGACCGCGCCCGCATGCACCAGCACGCGCCTGCCCAGCGTCACCCGCGTGACCAGCGTCACCCGCGCGACCAGGCGCGATTGCGCGCCCACCGTGCAATCGGGGCCGATGATGCAGTGCGGGCCGAGCACGGCGCCGTCTTCGACCACCGCACCATCCTCGATCACGCAGTGCGGACCGATGCTGGCGCTGGCGCTCACTTTCGCGCTGGTGGCGACCACCGCGCTCGGATGGATGCCGCGGGGGGCTGCCGGGAGGCGTTCGAACAATGCGGCGATCTTCGCGTAGGCGACGTAGGGGTCGGAGGCGATAAGCGCTGCGGTGGGGCAGTCGCCCACGTTTTCCTCGCGCAGGACCACGACGCCCGCGCGCGTGGCCTTCAGCTGGGCGGTGTATTTGCTGTTGGAAAGGAAACTGAGCTGGTCCGGCTGCGCCGCGGCGAGCGTGCCCACGCCACCGATCCGCCGCGTACCGTCGCCGTGGAAGGCGAAGCCGAACCGCTCGGCCAGCTCGGCCACCGTGTAGTTGTGCTCGCTCATGCGCGCTCCTGTGGGGCAGGGCATTGTAGGCGAGGGCGGGGCGGGGGACGACTCCCGCAGGCCTGCCGGCTTGGCTTCCTGCAGGAGCGCACCTGTGCGCGACCGGGAGACATGGTGGTCGCGCACAGGTGCGCTCCTGCAGAAGGCCCAAACAAAAACGCGGCCCGGTGGGGCCGCGTTTCGGGAGGAACCTTTGCAACCGGGTCAGAAGTTGCTGCCGAAGGTGAACTGGATGCGCTCCTCGTAGTGGCGATCCATCGGGTCGGAGCGGATCGGCACGGCGAAGTTGATGATCAGCGGGCCGATCGGTGCCTGCCATTGCAGGGCGATACCGGCCGAGGCGCGCAGATCGCTGGCGTCGAACGACTGGTAGTTGCGGAAGGCATTGCCGACGTCGACGAACGCCGATACGCGCGCGGTGTTGATGTCCTTGAGGAACGGCAGCGGGATGAACACCTGCGCCGTGCCCAGCACCTTGAACGCACCGCCGATCGGCTGGGCGTAGTAGCCGCCGTTGCAGGTGCCGTTGGCGTTGGGCGTGCCGCCTCCGGCCGAGCCGATACACACCTTCGGACCCAGCGTGTTGTCCTGGAAACCGCGTACGTCGCGCACGCCGCCGGAATAGAAATTCTCCCAGAACGGGAAGTCGTACGGCTGGCCGGCCACGAAGTCGCCGAACGTGCGGCTGTAGGTCTGGTTGCCATACGCCTCGCCGTAGCCCACCTGGCCGTCCAGGTAGAGCACGAAGCCGCCGCCGACGGGCCAGTAATGGTTGGCCTCGCCCATGAACTTCCAGTACTGCACGGTCGAACCGGGCAGCGCCACCTCGGTGCTGGCCGAGAGCAGGCCACCGCGGGTGGGCGCCCAGTAGCCGTTGCGGGTGTCGTGGTTCCAGCCCAGCGTGCCGGTCCAGGTGTGCACGGTCCGGTTGCCGATGGCGTTCTGGTAGTCGACCAGCACCTGCGGCGTGATGTTCTGGTAGGTGTTGATCTTGTTGCTGGACAGGCCCAGGCCCACGCGCAGGCCGTCGGTTTCGCTGATCGGGATGCCCAGGTAGGTGGAGAACGCCTTGGTGCTGTTCTCGTAGTTCGCGAAGTCCGTATTGCCGTAGTCGGTCTTCGAGTACGTCGCGCTGTAGCCGATGCCGATGTTGTTGTCGGTCAGGTACGGGTTGTAATAGCTGGCCGTGACGCGCGAGTAGTAGGAGCTGTGCTCGGCGCCTACGCTGAAGCTGTCGCCGGTGCCCAGGAAGTTGTTCTGCGACACCGAGGCGTTGAGGATCATGCCCGAGTACTGCGAGTAACCGACGCCGAACATCAGGCTGCCGGCGGACTGCTCCTCGACCTTCACGGTGACGTCGACCGCATCCTGCGTGCCCGGCACGCGCTGCTTGTCGATGTCGACCTTCTTGAAGTAGCCCAGGCGCTGCAGGCGGATCTTCGAGCGGTCGACCGCCGCCTGCGAGTACACCGTGCCCTCGAGCTGGCGCATCTCGCGGCGCAGCACATCGTCCTCGGTACGGGTGTTGCCCTGGAACACCACCCGGCGCACGTACACGCGCTGGCCCGGTTCGATGAAAAAGGTCATGTCGACGGTGCGCTTGTCCTTGTCGAGCTTGGGCACCGGGGTGACCTTGGCGTAGGCATAGCCGATGTTGGCCAGGATGCTCTTGATCGAATCGGAGGTCGCTTCGACCCGCGCGCGGTTGAAGGTGTCGCCCTTCTTGACGAACACCAGCTTGCGCAGCACTTCTTCGGGCAGGATCAGCTCGCCGAGCAGGTGCACGTCCGAGACGGTATAGACCTCGCCTTCCTTGATGCTGGCGGCGATGTACATGGCGCGCTTGTCCGGCGCGATGGTGACCTGGGTGGAATCCACGCCGAAGTCGGCGTAGCCGCGGTCCATGTAGTAGGACTGCAGCTTCTCCAGATCGCCGGAAAGCTTTTCGCGCGAGTACTGGTCGTCCTTGGAGTACCACGACATCAGATTGCTGGTGTCGGACTCGAAGTCTTCGCGGATGTCCTTGTCGGTGAATGCGGTGTTGCCGACGATGTTGAGTTGCTTGATGCGCGCGGCCTTGCCCTCGCGGATCTCGATGTCGATCGCTACGCGGTTGCGGTCCAGCCGGGTCACGTGCGGGTCGACCGAGACGTTGTACTTGCCGCGGTTGTAGTACTGGCGGATCAGCTCCTGCTGCACGCGGTCGAGCGAGAGCCGGTCGAAGGTTTCGCCTTCGGACAGGCCGATCTCCTTCAGGCCTTTGCGCAGGTCTTCTTCCTTGATGTCCTTGTTGCCGCGCAGGGTGAGCTTGGCGATGGACGGGCGCTCGACCACCTTGATCACCAGGATGCTGCCCTCGCGCGAGAGCTCCACGTCGCTGAAGAACTTGGTGTCGTAGAGGGCGCGGATCGCCCGGGCGGCCTCCTCGTCCGTCAGCCGGTCGCCCTTGTTCACCGGCAGATAGGTGTAGACCGTGCCAGCCGAAATGCGGCTGAGGCCATCGATGCGGATGTCGGAAACGACGAACGGCTCGAACGCCAGGACGTTGGCCGAGAGGGAGGCAAGCAGTAGCAGGGCGGCGATACGCTTCATCGTCGATTCCGGTGGGTTATTCCGACGGCCGGCCGCAAGGCCGTTCCAGCATGTACGGACGGGAAAGGGCCGAACCCTGTCCCGGAATGCACCCGCGCGCCGCGGCGGGCGTCACTGCCACGGCGGGGCCGATGGCCGCGGGGAAGAGCGCGCGCGTCACGAAAGCAGGGTGCGGTGTATGTCGTTGTAGAACGCCAGCCCCATCAGCGTGAACAGCAGGACCAGGCCGATGTACTGGCCGATCATCTGGGTCCGCTCGCTTACCGGGCTGCCTTTGACCAACTCGATAAGGTAATACAGCAGGTGACCGCCGTCCAAGACGGGGATCGGCAGCAGGTTGAGGATCGCCAGGCTCAGCGACACCAGCGCCAGGAAGTTGAGGAAGTATGGCAGCCCCGCCTGGGCGGACTGGTTGGCCACCTGGGCGATGCCGATCACGCCCGACAGGTTCTTCGTCGAAGCGTCGCCGGTGACCATCTTGCCGATCATGGTGAAGGTCTGGCGGGTGGTGTCCCAGGTGGATCCAAGCGCTGCGCTGAGCGCCTTGACCGGGCCGTAGCGGCGCGTGGCGTTTTCCGGCGGGATCGCGCCGACGCCGACCGACCACCGGGCCGGTTGCCCCTGCAGCGATTCATAGCGGGCCACCACGGGCAGGTGCAGGGTCTGCTGGCCGCGGCGCACGGTCACGTCCAGCTTGGGCGACTGCGCCGACGCCTCGCGGATGGCCTTGGCGAACGCGTCGAAATCGACCACCGGCTTGCCGTTGACCGCCTCCAGCACGTCGCCCGATTGCATGCCTGCCTGTGCGGCCGGCTGGCCCGGCACGACCGTGGCAGCGACCGCAGGCGGCGGAGCCAGCTTCAGGCCCAGCTTGTTGAAATACTTGTCGATGCTGCGGCCGGCCGGCAATTCCTGCAGCGGAAGCACCACGTCGCGCTGGCTGCCGTCGCGACCCTTGACCACCATCGGCAGCGGTTCGCGGCCGAGCAGGGCGGTGGCGATACCGTCCATCGCGTCGCTCATGGTCGCCACCGGCTCGCCGTCCACGCGCAGCAGGCGGTCGCCGGACTGGATGCCGGCGACCGCGGCCATGCTGCCGGGCGTGGCGGTCACCACCGGCGCGGCGTCCGGGCGACCGAGCATGAACATCAGCCAGAGCGCGGCCACCGCGAAGATCAGGTTGAAGCCTGGGCCGGCGATGACGATGGCGATCCGCTTCCACACGCTCTTGCTGGTGAACTCGACCTCGCGCAGTGCCGGGTCGACATCGCCCTCGCGCGCGTCGAGCATCTTCACGTAGCCGCCGAGCGGGATCATCGCGACCTGGTATTCGGTGCCGTCGCGACCGATGCGCTTCCACACGGCCCGACCGAAGCCGACCGAAAAGCGCAGCACCTTGACGCCGCAGCGGCGTGCGACCCAGTAGTGACCGAACTCATGGAAGGTCACCAGCACGCCCAGCGTGACCAGCAACCAGAACACCGAGCCGAAGAAGGGATTCATCTAAAAACCTGGGGAGGTACTTCTCTGTCCGAGCTTATCAGCAAGCCGTGCGCAACTTCCGCCGTGCCACTGAACGTGCCTGCGCATCGCGCTCGCGCAGCGTCTGGACATCGACCACAGGCTGCGCCGGCAGTTCCGCAAGCACCCCCTCGACGAGATCGGCGATCGACAGGAACGGCAGTGCACCGGCCAGGAAGGCCTCCACTGCGACCTCGTTGGCCGCGTTGAGGATTGCCGGGGCGTCGCCTCCCTCGCGCAGGGCAGCGAAGGCCAGCGCCAGGCAGCGGAAGGTTTCCAGATCCGGCTTCTCGAAGGCCAGCGGGGCGCAGGCGGCCAGGTCCAGCGGCGCCACGCCCGCCTCGATCCGCTCGGGCCAGGCCAGCGCGTGGGCGATCGCCGTGCGCATGTCCGGGTTGCCCAGCTGGGCCAGCACCGAGCCGTCGGCGTACTCGACCATCGAATGGATCATGCTCTGCGGGTGCACCACGACCTCGATGCGCCCGGGCGCGGCACCGAACAGGTGGTGCGCCTCGATCACTTCCAGGCCCTTGTTCATCAGGGTGGCCGAGTCGACCGAGATCTTGCGGCCCATCACCCAGTTGGGATGCTTGCAGGCCTGTTCCGGCGTGACGCTGGCGAGCTCGGCGCGGTTGCGGCCGCGGAACGGGCCGCCGGAGGCGGTCAGGATCAACCGCCGCACGCCGTGCGCGTCGAGTTCCGGCCGGCCGCCAGGCAGGCACTGGAAGATCGCGTTGTGTTCGGAGTCGACCGGCACCAACTCGCCGCCGCCTTCGCGCAGCGCGGCCAGCAGCAGCGCCCCGGCCATCACGATCGACTCCTTGTTGGCCAGCAGCAGGCGCTTGCCCGCGCGTGCGGCGGCCAGGGTCGAATCCAGCCCGGCGGCGCCGACGATGGCGGCGACCACGATATCGCACAGCGGGCCGGCCGCCGCGGCGGTGATCGCTTCGGCACCGCTCGCCACTTCGCACGGCACGCCGGCGGCGGCGAGCTGGCGAGCCAGCGCGCCTTCCATGGCCGGATCGGCCACGATCGCCAGCTCCGGCCGATGCGTGACGCACAGCGCGACCAACGCTTCGACGCTGCGGTTGGCGACCAGCACGCTGGCGCGAAAGCGATCGGGATGGCGGGCAATCACGTCCAGCGTGCTGCCGCCGATCGAGCCGGTGGCGCCCAGCACGGCGACCCGGCGGGGTGCGACGTTACTCATAGGCCAAGCAGCAGCTTGCCCAGCGCGAACACCGGCACTGCGGCAAACACGCTGTCCATGCGGTCGAGCAGCCCGCCGTGGCCGGGGAACATGCGCCCGGAATCTTTCACCTGGGCATGGCGCTTCATTAGGCTCTCGATGAGGTCGCCGACTACCGAGGCGGCCACGGTGAGTACCGCCAGCAGCGCCAGTGCAAGCAGGCGCCAACCTCCCACGCCCAGCAGCGCGCCACCGACGACTGCCACCAGTGCGCCCGCGATGAGGGCGCCACATACACCGGCCCAGGTCTTGCCGGGACTGATGTTGGGTGCCAGCTTGCGCTTGCCCAGGAAGCGCCCGCTGAAATAGGCCCCGATGTCGGCCGCCCAGACGATCAACAGTGTCAGCAACGTCCACCAATGGCCGTAGGGCTCGCTCGCGTGGATCGCCAGCAGGCCTACGAACGCCGGGAAGATCACCAGGGCGCCGGCGGCAAGCTTGAGATTGCGGTTTTCCGTCGTGGGCGCAGCCGCGAACGCGAAGTGCTTGAGCCACACGCAGGCCAGCGCCCACCAGGCGGCCCCCACGACCAGGACTGGCCACTGGATCGTGTCGCGCAGCCACCAGAGCAGCGCAAAGACAACCAGCGCGCCCCCCAGCAGCAGGGCGCGCACGGGCCGGTTGCGCAGGCCGGACAGACGTGTCCACTCCCACAGCCCGGCCAGAAAGGCGGCCACGGTCACCAGCGCGAACAGCCAGGTCCAGCCCGGCGGTAGCAGGATCACCAAAATCGCCAGGGGCGCGAGCAGCAGGGCAGTGAGGGTGCGTTGGAGCAGCATCGAGGATCCTTGGGGTTTACCGATCGATCATACGGATCGGGCGACCTGCTCGCCGGTTTTGCCGTAGCGGCGTTCGCGGCGGTCGAAATCCTCGATGGCGCGGGCCAGGCATGCCTGGTCGAAATCCGGCCACAAGGTGTCGGTGAAGTAGAGCTCGGCGTAGGCGATCTGCCAGAGCAGGAAATTGCTGACGCGCACTTCGCCGCCGGTGCGGATGAACAGATCCAGCGGCGGCAGTTCGGCCAGGGACGTGTAGCCGCCCAGGCGTGCCTCGTCGATGTCCTCCACCCGAAGCTCGCCCTGCGCCACCGCGATGGCGGCCTGGCGGGCGGCATGCACGATGTCCCAGCGGCCGCCGTAGTTCACCGCGATGTTCAGCGCGAGCTTGAGGTTGCCGGCGGTGCGCGCCATGGCCAGCTCCATGCGCTTGCGCAGCTCGGCGTTGAATGCGCTGAGGTCGCCGATGAAGCGCAGGCGCACGCCCTGTTCGTGAAGTTCGTCGACTTCCTTGTCCAGGGCCCGCAGGAACAGTTCCATCAACGCGCCGACTTCCTCATCGGGACGGCGCCAGTTCTCGCTGGAGAAGGCGAACAACGTCAGCGCCTCCACGCCCTGGCGCAGGCAGCCTTCGACGACCTCGCGCACGGCCTTGCGGCCGGCGTTGTGGCCGAAGCTGCGCGGGCGCAGGCGCGCCTTCGCCCAGCGGCCGTTGCCGTCCATCACGATGGCGATGTGGCCGGGGATGCTCATGCGCGAATCATCCCTTCTCCCCTGCGGGGAGAAGGTGGCCCGAAGGGTCGGATGAGGGGTCGTGGCTCGCCGGGACGGTCGTCCGTGTGGGCCCTGATGAGGATACTTCGCAAGAGTGACCCCTCACCCCAACCCTCTCCCCGGAGGGGAGAGGGAGCGAAGCAAAAGCGCCGCGTCGCGTTCATGGCAATGAGCGGAAAGCCGCTCAAATCGCCATCAGCTCGTCTTCCTTGGCCTTGACCACGCCGTCCACTTCCTTGACGAAACGATCGGTCAGCTTCTGGATCTCGTCGTCGGCGCGGCGCTCGTCGTCCTCGCTGATCTGCTTGTCCTTGAGCAGGTCCTTGACCTTCTGCATGGCATCGCGGCGGATGTTGCGGATGGCGATCTTGGCATTCTCGCCTTCGTGCGACACGTGCTTGGCCAGCTCCTTGCGGCGCTCTTCGGTCAGCGGCGGCATGTTCAGGCGGATCACGGTGCCGGCGGTGGTCGGCGTGACGCCGATGTCCGAGGCCATGATCGCCTTCTCGATCGGGGCGACCATGCTCTTCTCGAACGGCGAGATCTGGATCGAGCGGGCGTCGGCCAGCGAGACCGAGGCGACCTGGTTCAGCGGCATGTCCGAACCGTAGTAGGGCACCTTGATGTGGTCGACCAGCGCCGTGCTGGCGCGGCCGGTGCGCAGACGGGTCAGGTCGTGCTTTAGCGCGTCGATGCTCTTGCCCATGCGGGTCTGGGCATCGGTCTTGATGTCGTTGAGCATGGGAGTCACCCGGCGTTGCGTGAAGCGGGCAAGTATAGCAGTGCGGAGTGTGAGCGGCCCGGCGCGCCCGGTCCCGTGTAGAAGCGCCCTTGGGCGCGACCGCCACCCGGGTCTTGCCTGGCGGCCCGCCGTTGCCGGTCGCGCCCAAGGGCGCTCCTACAGGGAAATCAGCTCGCGGTGACCAGCGTGCCGACCTGGTCGCCGCGCATGATGCGCATGAGGTTGCCCGGCACCGTCATGTCATAGATGCGCAGCGGCATGCCATGGTCGCGGCACAGCGCGATCGCGGCGGTGTCCATCACCTGCAGGTTGCGCTGGATGACCTCGTCGTAGGTCAGTTGTTCGTAGCGGGTCGCGCTGGCGTCGCGCGCCGGATCGGCGGTGTACACGCCATCGACCTTGGTGGCCTTGAGCAGCAGGTCGGCACCGATCTCCACCCCGCGCAACGCGGCGGCCGAGTCGGTAGTGAAGAACGGGTTGCCGGTGCCCGCGGCGAACAGCGCGATACGGCCCTTCTCGATGTGGCGGATGGCGCGGCGGCGGATGAAGTCCTCGGCCACGTCGTGGATCTGGATGGCGCTCATCACCCGCGCATAGCCGCCGCGCTTCTCGATCGCGTCGGCCATCGCCAGCGCGTTCATGACGGTGGCGAGCATGCCCATGTGATCGCCGGTGACCCGATCCATGCCGGCCGCCGCCAGGCCCGCGCCGCGGAAGATGTTGCCGCCGCCGATCACCACGCCCGCTTCCACGCCGGCCTTGCGCACCTCGATGATCTCGTTGGCCAGCCGGCCGATCACCTTCGGGTCGATGCCGTAGTCCGCCTCGCCCATCAATGCTTCACCGGAGAGCTTGAGCAGGATGCGGCGGTACTTGGGCTGGTCGCTCATGGGGTCTCCGGATTGTGGGTAAACCGGCATATTGTAGCCGCGCGGCGGTACGACGTCAGGCGCAGGGCCGCGCGAACGGGACGAATCGTTCATGCTGCAGAACCGCCAACCTCTGGAGTTCCCATGCACCTCGGCGCGATCGCCTTGCTTGTACGCGACTACGACGAAGCCATCGCGTACTTCACCGGTTCCCTCGGCTCACGCTGATCGAGGACTCGCCGCAAGGCGCAGGCAAGCGCTGGGTTATCGTGGCTCCGCCGGGATCGCACGAAACGCGTCTGCTGCTGGCGAAGGCTGCCAATCCGCAGCAGTTGCAGGCGGTGGGCAATCAGTCGGGCGGACGTGTTTTCCTGTTTTTGCAGACGGCCGACTTCCGGGCCAGCTACGAGGCGATGTGCGCCAAGGGCGTTCGCTTCCTTGAAGAACCGCGGGAGGAGGCGTACGCCACCGTCGTGGTGTTCGAGGATCTCTACGGCAACCGCTGGGACCTGTTGCAGCCGCGGGGCTGAGGGGCGCGGCGGTCACGATGGGCGGAAAGGGCGAATGCCCGTGACCGCGAGTTCGCCAGAGGCGAGCCTCGCATTGCGGGACACCCCCTGAACCCCGAGAACCCCGTCGGAACGCACCGTGTGCGCGACCGCAGGCCGCACCATGCCCAGAGCGGCCACGCGCGGTCGCGCACACGGTGCGCGCCTGCACGGGCGCCGCTTAATCGGGTGAAGAACAAAAAAAGGCCGCGGTTGCCCGCGGCCTTTTTGAGCGGTGCAGGTGGCGCTTACGCCAGGCCCGCCTGCTTCATCACTTCGGCGTGGAAGTCCTCTTCCACCTTCTCGATGCCTTCGCCGACGGCCAGGCGCACGACCTGCTGCACGTCCGCGCCTTCCTTCTTCAGCGCCTCGCCCACGGTCATGTTGGTGTCCAGCACGTAGGCCTGGCCCAGCAGGGTCACTTCCGAGACGATCTTGTTGATCTTGCCGGAGATGATCTTCTCCAGGATCTCGGCCGGCTTGGCCTTGTCCTTGTCCGACATCTGGCTCAGCGCGATTTCTTTTTCCTTGGCGATGAAATCGGCCGGGACGTCATCGGCGCGCACGTACGGCGGGTTCATCGCCGCCACGTGCATCGCCACGCCCTTGGCGAGCTCCTCGGAGCCGCCCTTGATCGCCACCAGCACGCCGATGCGGCCGCCGTGGACGTAGCTGCCGATCTTGCCGTCGGTGGTCTCGACGCGCGCCATGCGGCGCACTTCGATCTTCTCGCCGATGGTCGCGACCAGGCCCTTGGCGGCCTCTTCCACGCTGCCGGCACCCGGGTAGG
This sequence comes from Frateuria sp. GZRR35, assembly GCF_051900415.1. Classification (NCBI taxonomy): domain Bacteria; kingdom Pseudomonadati; phylum Pseudomonadota; class Gammaproteobacteria; order Lysobacterales; family Rhodanobacteraceae; genus Frateuria; species Frateuria sp. GZRR35. Next base: position 307,594 of record NZ_JBHZGL010000002.1, on the reverse strand, counting down.
CAGCACCGTTCAGCGCGGCCACGTCGGCGGCGCCGGACTTCAGCGCGACGTCGGCGACGGTGTCACTGAACTTCACGAAGTCGGGGTTCTTGGTGACGAAGTCGGTCTCGCAGTTGACCTCGACCAGCACGGCCTTGCCGCCGTCCTGGGCGGTGACGACGCGGCCTTCGGCGGCGACGCGGCTGGCCTTCTTGTCGGCCTTGGCCAGGCCCGACTTGCGCAGCCATTCCATGGCGACGTCGATGTCACCATTGTTTTCGACCAGCGCCTTCTTGCATTCCATCATGCCGGCGCCGGAGCGCTCGCGCAGCTCCTTGACCAGTTGTGCGGAGATATTGCTCATCTTGAATCCTCGAATCTTGGTGTGCCGTGGCGGCCGGGCCGCCACGGCAGCGTGAAAGGCTTACTCGGCGGTTTCGGTCGATTCGCGACCGCCACGGCCGCGGCCGCCATCACGACGCGGCGCGCCGGCGCCCTTCTTGGCCGGGCCACGGTTGTCGCGCTCGCGACGGGCCGGGGCGGCCTTGCGCTCGTCCTTGGCGACCGGGTTGCCTTCCTCGTCCAGCTCGACGAACTCGTTGGCGTCGCCGTGGGCGGCGTCCGGGGCGGCAGCCTTGCCTTCCAGGATCGCGTCGGCGGCGGCACGGGCGTACAGCTGGATCGCGCGGATCGCGTCGTCGTTGCCCGGGATGGCGTAGTCCACCAGTTCCGGGTTGTAGTTGGTGTCAACGACGGCGATCACCGGGATGCCGAGCTTCTTCGCTTCCTGCACGGCGATGTCCTCGTGGCCGATGTCGACCACGAACAGCGCGTCGGGGAGGCGGTTCATGTTCTTGATGCCGCCGAGCGAATTCTCGAGCTTGTCGCGCTCGCGGCGCAGCGAGAGCACTTCGTGCTTGACCAGCTTGTCGAAGGTGCCGTCGGTCTCGGCCGCTTCCAGCTCCTTCAGACGGGCCACCGACTGCTTGACGGTGCGGAAGTTCGTCAGCATGCCACCCAGCCAGCGGGCGGTCACGAACGGCATGCCGGCGCGGGCGGCCTCTTCGGCCAGCGGCTCGCGGGCGGAACGCTTGGTGCCGACGAACAGGATGGTGCCGCGCTTCTGCGCCAGGCCCGACAGGAAGTTCATCGCGTCGGTGAACAGCGGCAGGGTCTTCTCGAGGTTGATGATGTGGATCTTGCCGCGCGCGCCGAAGATGTACGGGGCCATCTTCGGGTTCCAGTAGCGGGTCTGGTGACCGAAATGCACGCCAGCTTCAAGCATCTGGCGCATGGTGACTTGTGCCATGGTTCTGTTCTCGATTGTTGGGCCGTAAGCAAACGACCCGGGGGTTGGGACCTCCACGCATCCCCGGCCTCGACCGCGACCGTCGAACGACGGACCGCGGCACCCCGAAGACGGTGCCGATGCGTGTGTGGCGTTGGTTGGGCTTGGCAGCGCGTGGGCGCTACAATCCCGTTTCGTCTTGCGCCGTGGACCTTCTCGAAGGACTTCAACGGCTTGCAAAACCGTGCAATTGTAGCCGGTACGCCGGCTCCGCGGCAAGCTGCCGGCCTCTCGGCGCTGCCGCCTTCTCCAAAGCGGATTCCATGGCCATTACCCTCAAATCTCCCCAGGACCTCGAAGGCATGCGCGTCGCCGGCAAGCTGGCGGCCGAAGTGCTGGCGCTGCTCAAGGAGCACGTCAAGCCAGGCGTCACCACCGAGGACCTGGACCGGATCGCCTACGAGCACATCGTCAACGTGCAGAAGGCGGTGCCGGCCAACGTGGGCTACAACGGCTTTCCCAAGACGCTGTGCACCTCGGTCAACCACGTGATCTGCCACGGCATCCCGACGCCGGGCAAGGTCCTGAAGGACGGAGACATCATCAATCTGGACGTCACCGTCATCAAGGACGGCTGGCACGGCGACACCAGCCGCATGTACTTCGTCGGCACGCCTTCGGTATTGGCAAAACGCCTGGTCGAGACTACCCACGAGGCCATGATGCGCGGCATCGAGCAGGTGCGGCCTGGCGCCCACCTGGGCGACATCGGCCACGCGATCCAGAAGCACGCCGAGGCGGCTGGTTTCTCGGTGGTGCGCGAGTACTGCGGGCACGGCATCGGCAAGGTCTACCACGACGAGCCTCAGGTGCTGCATTACGGCAAGCCCGACACTGGCGTGGAGCTCAAGAAGGGCATGACCTTCACCGTCGAGCCGATGATCAACGCCGGCAAGCCGCAGACCCGGCAGCTGCCGGACGGCTGGACGGTGGTCACCAAGGACCACTCGCTCTCCGCACAGTGGGAGCACACCGTGGCGGTGACCGACGACGGCTTCGAGATCCTGACGCCCTGGCCGGATGCCTGAGGCAAGGCGGCCCCATCCGCCTGTCGGCACCTTCCCCCGTGAGCGGGGGAAGGCTCGATAGCTGGGTGTGCGGCACGTGGGCCTCGCCTCGCCCGCACGGCAAGGCCCGATAGCCCGGTGCGCGTCACGTGATCCTTCCCCGCCCGCGGGGGAAGGTGCCCGAAGGGCGGATGGGGGAAGCCTCGCGACCATGCCTCATCCACCGCTGGCCGTTAAGCTTCCAGGGTGACCATTCCACCCACCCTTCCCGCACTTCCCCGCCTACCCCCGGCCGTGCCGCGCTCGGGCGTCTCGGTGGAAGCCCGTCGCGCCCTGCGCCAGCTGCTTGAAGACGTCGACCGCGCGCTGACCGCCGCCTTCCGCGAGGGTGTCGACGCCGGCGCGCTCGCCCGGCGCCGCGGCGAAGCGGTCGCGCGCGTGGTCGCCCACGTCTGGACCGCTTGCCTGGGCGAGGTCGACGGCGCGGCGCTGTTCGCCGTCGGCGGTTTCGGCCGCGGCCTGTTGTTTCCCCATTCGGACGTCGACCTGCTGGCGCTGGTGCGGGAGGCGCAACCGGCCCGCCTGCGCGCGCTGGAGCAATGCTTCGCCACGCTGTGGGACGTCGGCCTGAAGGTCGGCCACGCCGTGCGCGATCCGCTGCAGTGCCGGGCGCTGGCCGCGCAGGAAGCCAGCGTCTTCACCAGCCTGCTCGACGCGCGCCGGCTGGCCGGCGACCCGGCCATGGACACCGAGCTGCAGGCGATCGTGGACGACCCGGCGCTGTGGCCACCGTCCGCCTATCTCGCCGTGCGCCTGGCCGAGCGCGACGCACGCCACGCGCGCTACGACGACACCGCCTACAACCTCGAACCCAACATCAAGGAGGGCCCCGGCGGCCTGCGCACGCTCGATGCGCTGCGCTGGCTCGGCAAGCGCCTGGCGCATGCCGACGGTTTCGAGGCGATGGTCGGCGAGGGCCTGCTCGATCCTGCCGAGTGCGCCACCCTGGAGCAGTCCGAAGCGACCCTGCGCCGCTACCGCTACGCGCTGCACCTGGAAGCCGGACGCGCCGAGGAGCGGCTGCTGTTCGACTACCAGCGTGCGCTCGCCGCGCGACTGGGCTTCGTCGACGAGCACGCCACCAACCTGGGCGTGGAGCAGTTCATGCAGGGCTACTACCGCGCCGCCAGCCAGATCGAACGGCTGGGGGTGCAGATCGTCGAACGCTTCGAGGAAATGCTCGAGCCGGCCGAGACGGCGGCGCCGGTCGGCGAGCACTTTCTGCGCTACGGCTCGCGGCTGGCCGCGCGCGATCCGGACGTGTTCCTGCGCCGCCCCGCCGCGCTGGTGGAGGCCTTCTTCGCACGCCTGGACGAGCCCGGCATCGTCGGTTTCACCGCCGACACCATGCGCCGCATCCACCAGGCCACTGCGCAGCTCGACGGCGCACTGGCCGACGATCGGGAGGTGCTTGCCGCGTTCCTGCGCCTGCTGCGCCAGGGCGCCCGCTCGGTGGACGCCTTGTGGCGGATGAACCGCCACGGCCTGCTGGCCGCGATCCTGCCGGCGTTCGGTCGCGTGTTCGGGCGCATGCAATACGACCTGTTCCACGTCTACACGGTCGACGAGCACACCTTGCGCGTGCTGCACAACGTCGCGCGTTTCGCCGACCCGGCCGCGCAGGCCGAGTTCCCGCTCGCCCGGGAGATCTGGCCGACCTTGCCCACGCCCGAGGTGCTGCTGCTCGCGGCGCTGTTCCACGACATCGCCAAGGGCCGCGGCGGCGACCATTCGGTGCTGGGCGAGGAGGAGGCGCGCGCGTTCTGCACGAAGCTCGGGCTGCCGCCCAACGACGTCGAGCGCGTGGCCTGGCTGGTGCGTCACCACCTGCTGATGAGCGTCACCGCGCAACGGCAGGACATCACCGACCCGGACGTGGTCGCGCGCTTTGCGCAGGTAGTGGAAAACCGCGAACAGCTCGGCCAGCTCTACTTGCTCACCATCGCCGACATCATCGGCACCAGCCCCAGGCTGTGGAACGGCTGGAAGGACCGCCTGCTGGCCGACCTCTACAGCGCCACGCGCTACGCCCTGCGCAGCGACGTGGAGCTGCCCCGCGACGCCGCCACCCGCGTGCGCGAATGCCAGGAGTACGCACTGCCGCTGTTGCAGGCCGACGGCTTCGACACGGCCACCGTCGAGCGCGTGTGGGCCGGCTTTCCGCAGGCGAGCTTCCTGCGCCACCGGCCCGAGCAGATCGCCTGGCAGACCGCCGCGATCCTGCGAGCCGACGGTGTGCTGCCGCTGATCGCGGTGCATCCGCTGTCGGTGCGCGGCACCACCGAACTGTTCGTCTACACGCCCGACCGCGACGGCCTGTTCGCCACCGTGACCGCGATGCTGGATCGCCTGCGCCTGTCGGTGCTGGAGGCGCGCGTGCTGGTTTCGCCGAACGGCATGGCGCAGGACACATTCCTGCTGCTGGACACCGACACGCAGCAACCGGCCACCCCGGCGCGCGCGGACGAACTCCAGCAGCGCCTGACTCGCGCGCTGGCGCAGACCGTGCCGGTGCACCCGGCGCGACGCAGTGCCTCGCGCCAGCTCAAGCATTTCCAGATGACCCCGCGGATCGGCTTCCACGCCGCCGGCGGCCGCACCCAGCTGGCGCTGGTGTGCACGGACCGCCCCGGCCTGCTGGCCGCAGTGGCGCAGGCGATGGTGGAAGCGCAAGTGCGCGTGCACGACGCGCGGATCGCCACCTTCGGCGAGCGGGTGGAGGATTTCTTCCAGCTCACCGACCGCCACGACGCGCCGCTGGGCGAGGCGCAGCAGGAACGGTTGCGCCAGGCCTTGCTGGCGCGGTTGGGGCAGAGCAACTGAGGCCCCTGTAGGAGCGCACCTGTGCGCGACCGGATGCATGGCGGTCGCGCACAGGTGCGCTCCTACGGGGGATCGGTCACGCCACTGCGTCGGTACCCCAGAGCGCCTGCATGTCCACCTCGATATCCAGCGCGGCCAGATCGACCACCTCGCTGACGTGGTGGGCCTCCACGTCGCCGCGGCGACGGATCGGGGAGCCCACGCGCAGCCCGTCGTGGGTGGTGAGCGAGGCGACCACCGGCTGGTGGCCGGCCGCTCCGCGCTGGATCACCACTGCGAGTGAGCCATTGCGCAGGCGCACGCCGGTGCCGGGCGGATAGATGCCCAGCGTCTTGATGAACATCCGCGCCAGCCGCTCGTCCAGCGCGGCTCCCTCGTTGAGGAACAGCCAGCGCAAGGCGAGCGTCGGTTGCAGCGGCGGCCGGTAGTCGCGTCCGGAGACCCGCGCGCAATAGACGTCCGCCAGCGCCAGCAGGCGCGCCGGCCGGCCGATCTCCTCGCCCATCTTGCCGCCCGGGTAGCCGCTGCCGTCGGCACGCTCGTGGTGGTCGCGCACGGCGTTGAGCCACGCGGCGCTGGCGATGCCGTGGTCGCGCAGTCGGGCTACCCCGAGCCGGCAGTGTGCGCGCACCGCCAGGTGTTGTTCGTCCGAAAGCGGCCCCTCCAGCGCGACCAGTTGCTCATGCAGTTCGAACATGCCGATGTTCATGGTCAGCGCGGCGGACACGGTGGCCGCCAGTTCGACCGGCTCCAGCGCCATGGCGGCGCCGGTGAGCTGGCAGGCGATCGCGGCGTTGACCGCATGGCGCGAGCCATAGGGTCCCTCGGGACGCAGCAGGATGCTGGCCAGCGCCACGTCCGGGTTCCGGCGGCAAGCCTCGCGCACCCGCTCGGCGATCTCGGCCAGGGTGCCGGGGAAGTCCGTCGGCGAGGGGTCGGCCAACAGCGACTGCAGTTGTTCGCGCGCCTGAAGCACCAGTGCCAGCGGCGAAGGCGGTGGCGGCAGGAAGGGGCCGCGGCACTCTTCTTCCGATCCGTAGAACAGGCCGTGCTCGAGCAGCTTCTCAAGTTGCGCTTCGGTGCCGATCACCTGGCCCAGGGGCATCAGCAGTTTGCCCCGGGCGTCGTAGGCATTGAATCGCAATGGCTGGCCGACCGTGATCTCGGCCGGGTCGATCGGACGCCGTGGCATGGTTTTTCCGTCTTGCCGTTCTCGCCGTATGCGGTTGCCGCCGCCCGGCGGTTCGAGGCGAGGCGCAAGTTGATCGGCAGCGTACGCGCCAAACTTTAGCGCCGCCTCACGCGGTCGCCAGTTCGGCCCATGAGGCAATCAGGCGCAACGGCCCGGGTTCGGGCATGCAGGCAAACGATGCGTGCAGCGCCTCGATGACGTTGCCCTGCAGCGGTTCATCCATCGGCGCCACGCCGGCCCAGGCGTTGCGGCCGTGGCGCTTGGCCGCATACAGGCACTCGTCGGCCAGGTTCACCACCTGCTCCCAGTTGAGCTGGTCGGGCTCGGCGGCAAACACCGGGTAGCTGGCGAAGCCGATCGAGCAGGTGCGATGCAGCCGGCGGCCTTCGCCCAAGTCGAACCGATGGCTCGCCACCGCGGCGCGGATCCGTTCGGCGAACTGCGGTCCCGCATCGCGCGGCGCGAACCGGGCCACGATCAGGAACTCCTCGCCGCCCCAGCGCACCGGCGTGTCGGACTCGCGGGTCACGGCGAGCAGGATGTCGCGGAACTGTTGCAGCACGCGGTCGCCCGCCGCATGGCCGTAGGTGTCGTTGATCTCCTTGAAGTGGTCGATGTCGACCATCAGGAACAATAGGCCCAGCGCCTGCGGCGGATGCTGGCGCTCCTGGAAGTGGCGGCGCGCCAACGCCACGTCCTGCTCGATATGGTCGTGCAGGTAGCGACGGTTCTTCAGGCCGGTGAGCGGATCGGTGATGGTCTGCTCGGCCAGCGCCTCGTTGGCGGCCTTCAGCTCCACCGTGCGCCGCTCGACCAGCGCCGCCAGCTCCTGGTTGCGCTGGCGCAGTGCGGCCAGCCGCCAGCGCAGCGTCAGCACAAGCAACAGCATGCCCGCGGCGATCCAGGCCAGCCAGGCCCAGCCGGTGCGATACCAGGGTGGCAGCACGCGGAAGGCAAACGTGGCTTCCTTGCCGATCGCGCCGTACACGTTGCGCGCCCGTACGCGGAAGCGGTAGTCGCCTTCGCGCAGGTTGGTGTAGTCGCGGTAGGCCTCGTCGGTCCATGGCGACCAGCCGGTGTCCAGGCCCTCGAGCATGACCTGGAAGCGGTTGGCTTCGGGCGTGTCGAAGCTGGGTGCGGCGAACATGAAGCGCAGCGCGTTGCGTGCATACGGCACCTCGGCCGCCGGGCCCTGGCGGGGCAGCAGGCGGCCATCGGCGGTAGTGAGGACTCCGCGCAACAAGGCGTGGAAATCGGCATCGACCTGCGCGCCGGACGACGGCTCGTAACGGTACATGCCGTGCTCCGCTCCGAACCAGAGCACGCCCTCGCCATCGTCGCGGATCGAGGTCATGGCGCTGCCGGCGATCGGCTGCAGCCGCGTCGTCGACCAGTGCCACGCGCCGTGGGCGTCGCGTTGTGCACGGCCGGTTTCCTTGATGCCGCGGGTGAGGTCGGCGGTGTACATCCACAGCCGGCCCCGGTGATCCTGGCGTGCTGCCGCCACCTGCCGCGCGCCGTCAGGGAACAGCCCGGCAAAGCGCGCGTCCGCTGCAAAGCGGCCGTTCGCCTCGTCGAATCGGTAGATGCCAGCGGAAGTGGCGAAACGCAGCTGCCCGTCGATGGGTACCAGCAGCGGTTGCCCGGCCGGCAGCCCCTGGCGTGCGTTGAACCGCTCCACCCGGACGGGCGTGCCGCCGGCCTTCGTGCCGGCCCATCCGGCAGGGAAGCTCAGGCGCAAGACGTTGCTGTTCCAGGTGCCGGCCCACAGGCGGCCATCGGCGTCCTCGTAGAGGCTGCGCAATTCGTCGTGCACGCCTTCGATGCGGCCTTCGTCGACCCAGCGCTGTCCGTCCCAGCGAAGGGAAGCCAGCCCGGCCTGCAGGCCCACGAACACTCGCGACGGATCACGCCGCGAGTGCAGCAGCGAGAAGGCGCTGGTGTCGCTGCGCAGCACCAGCGTCGGGGCACCGTGTTCACCGACCTGGAACACGCCGGAGAAGGTGGCCGCGAGCAAGCCGTGGCCGCTGTCCAACAGCGACCAGACGACGGAGTGCGTGCCCAGCGGAATCTGCTGGAACCGCGCATCGCCCGCGACGCCGGGATCGAGCCGGAACAACCCGGCGGTGCTGCCGACATAAAGCCGGCCCGCGTGACGCGCCATGGTCAACACGGCCCCGCCCAGGCCCGCATGTTCGTCGAAGCGGGTCAGCGGGCTGTCGATGGCGATACGGCTGATGCCCACGTCGCTGGTGGCCCACAGGCCGTCCTCGCGGTCCTCGTACAACGCGTTGACCGCGTCGTCCGCCAGCCCGCTGGCGCGGGTCAGATGCCGGACCAGATGGCCTTCGCGGTCGAGCAGGAACAGGCCATCCGGCGGCGTGGCCACCGCCAGCAGGCCGTTGCGCAACCATAGGCCGAAGTACGGCAGCTTGCCGGCGAACAGCGCGTTGGCTTCGTCCGACCACGGCCGGTAGCCGTTGCCGTCGAACACGTACCAGCCGTCCGTGTAGGTACCGATCAGGATGCTGCCCGGCGCCGCTCCCGGGCCGTCCAGGGGAAGCATCACGTAGATCTTCTGCTCGGCGAAGCGCTCCCCGCCCGGCACCGGCGCCTCGCCGCCGTCGTCGGTCAACCGCACCAGGGCGTGGCCGATCTCGCGCACGTACAACGCATCGCGCACCAGAAAGGCCAGGTGGAACGCCTCGCGCGCGCGCCACACCTTCAGCTGTCCGTCCTGCAACCGGAAAATACGGCTACGGGTGGTGAACCAGATGCCGTCGGCCGCGGGCAGGATCTTCCATACGTCGGCGAACTCCCGTTCGGCCAAGGGCACGCGGTGGAGCAGCGAGACGTAATGCATCTGGCCACCGGCATCGGGCTGCAGGTAGCCGAAGTCGCCGACCGCACCTACGTAGACCCGGCCGCTGGCATCCACCGCCAGCGAGCGCACCGCACTGCGATTGGGGATCGGAATGCGCTGCCAGCGCGAGCCGTCGAACGCGAACAGGCCGTCGTCGACATTGCCCATGTAGATCACGCCGTCGTGCCCCTGCACGACCGACCAGTTCTGCGGCGCGCCACCGTACTCGGCGGGTGTGAAGTTGCGGATGGCCGGCTGCCCCGCCTCGGTGGCGAGCGCTGCGCCGGTGGCGGGCATCGCGGGCGCGGCAAGCAGCGGCGACGCGCCGCACAGCAGAAGCAGCGCCAGCCACGCCCACAGGCGCGGGCGTGCCGTGTTGCCGCGGATATTGCTGTCGTTCATCGCCACCTCGGCATCAACCGTCCGTCGCCCCGGGCGATCTCCCATCGGACACGGCTTGACCGGCCACGCTTCGTTATCGGCTGGGCGGCAGGGAAATTGAACGGCCGCAGCACGAGGGCGGCTGCCTGCGCTGCGATCGAACATCGCGGCCCGTGGCCCTGGCTCTCCGTATACTTGCCCGTTCCCGCGGCCGGAGCGCCACGTTTGCTGACGGATAGTCCATGCCTTCCATCGACGCCCTGATCGACGACGCCTTCGAGCGCCGCAACGAGCTCAGCCAGAGCGAGATCGAAACCCACCTGCGCCCGGCGCTCGCGCAAGTGATGGAGCTGCTCGAGCAGGGCGAGCAGCGTGTCGCGGAGCCGGACGGGCAGGGCGGCTGGAAGGTCAACGCCTGGCTCAAGAAAGCCGTGCTGCTGTACTTCCGCATCAACGGCAACCGGGTGGTCGACGGGGGGCCCGCGCTGGCCTTCGACAAGGTGCCGCTGCGCTTCGGCCACGGCAACGACGCGGAGCTGGAGGGCCTGGGAGCCCGCGTGGTGCCTGGCGCGCTGGTGCGCCGCGGTGCGCACATCGCGAAGGACGCGGTGCTGATGCCGAGCTACGTCAACATCGGCGCCTATGTCGGCGCCGGCAGCATGATCGATACCTGGGCGACGGTCGGCTCCTGCGCGCAGATCGGCGCGCGCGTGCACCTGTCCGGCGGCGTGGGCATCGGCGGCGTGCTCGAGCCGCTGCAGGCGAACCCGACCATCATCGAAGACGACTGCTTCATCGGCGCACGCTCCGAAGTGGTCGAGGGCGTGGTGGTGGAGAAGGGCAGCGTCATCGGCATGGGCGTGTTCCTGGGCCAGTCCACCCGCATCTACAACCGCGCCACCGGCGAGGTCAGCTACGGCCGCATCCCGGCCGGCAGCGTGGTGGTCGCCGGCAGCCTGCCAGCGAAGGATGGCAGCCACAGCCTGTACGCCGCGGTGATCGTCAAGCAGGTCGACGAGAAGACGCGCGCCAAGACCGGCATCAACGAGCTGCTGAGGAGCGCCGAATGAGCACCACGCTGTACGGCCTGCCCAACTGCGATACCTGCAAGAAGGCGCGCAACTGGCTCGCCCGTTTCGAGGTGCCGCACGCGTTCGTCGACTACCGCGCCAATCCCGTGCCGGCGGCGACGCTCAAGGCCTGGGCGCAACAGCTGGGCGGCTGGGAGAAACTGGTCAACAAGTCCTCCACCACCTGGCGCAACCTGCTGCCGCAGCGCAAGAACCCCGGTTCCGATCCGGAGTGGACGCTGCTGCTGAAGGAATACCCGGCGCTGGTGCGCCGGCCGGTGGTGGTGCAGGACGACGGGGCGGTGAGCGTCGGTTTTACCGACAACGGGTTCAAGAAGCTGTTCGGCAAATAAAGTTCCCGCGTCGGGAGTCTTCCTGTAGGAGCGCACTTGTGCGCGACCGCCATGCACCCGGTCGCGCACAAGTGCGCTCCTACAGGGATTTCGTAAGCAGGTGGGAGTTTCGCTTGAGCGACATACTGGACTTAACCCGTGATCTGATCGGCCGCCGCTCGGTGACCCCCGAGGATGCCGGCTGCCAGGCGCTGATCGCCGAACGGCTCGCGCGGGCGGGCTTCGCCATCGAGCATCTTCGCCACGGCGTGGTGGACAACCTCTGGGCTACGCACGGTCAGGGCCCCACGCTAATCTTCCTGGGCCATACCGACGTGGTACCCAGCGGTCCGGAGGACGCGTGGCAGAGCCCGCCGTTCGAACCGGTCGTGCGCGATGGCCGTCTTTACGGCCGCGGGGCGGCCGACATGAAGGGTTCGGTTTCGGCGATGGTGCTGGCGCTGGAGCGATTCGTAACGACGCACCCGCAACACACCGGCCGCGTCGCGCTGCTGCTGACCAGCGACGAGGAAGGTCCGACCAACCTCGATGGCGTGCGTCGCGTAGCCGAGACGTTCCGCGCGCGTGGCGAGCGGCTGGACTGGTGCGTGGTCGGCGAGCCCTCGTCGAAGGAGCGGCTGGGTGACCTGATCCGTGTCGGCCGCCGCGGCTCGCTTTCCGGCACGCTCGCCGTGCGTGGCGTGCAGGGCCACGTGGCCTATCCGGAAAAGGCGAGGAACCCCATCCACGCGTTCGCCCCGGCGCTGGCCGAACTGGTGGCTACCCGCTGGGACGCGGGCAACGCGGACTTCCCGCCGACCTCGTTCCAGGTCTCCAACCTCAACGCCGGTACGGGTGCTACCAACGTGATTCCCGGCACGCTCGTCGCACTGATCAACTTCCGCTACTCGACTGCGAGCACGGCCGCGGACCTGCGCGCGCGCACCGAGGCCATCCTCGATCGCCACGGCCTGGACTGGCAGCTGGATTGGAACCTCTCAGGCGAGCCGTTCCTCAGCGCCGCGGGCGGTCGCCTGCGCGAAACCGTGCTCGGCGTGTGCCGTGAGCTATGCGGCGTGGAGCCGGAGCAAAGCACCGGCGGCGGGACGTCCGACGGGCGTTTCATCGCGCCCTTGGGTGCCGAGGTGGTGGAGCTGGGGCCGGTCAACGCGACCATCCACAAGGTGGACGAGTGCGTGGCGGTAGCAGACCTGGAGCGGTTGCCGGGGCTATACCAGGCGATCTGCGAAAGGTTGCTGGGCTAAGGCGCAAGAGCGCCCCCATCCGCCTGTCGGCACCTTCCCCCGCATTCGCAGGGGAAGGCCTCGATGGGTGGCTTTGCGCTGCCGACCCTTCCCCCCGCGACTGCGGGGAAGGTGCCCGAAGGGCGGATGAGGGCGCCTTGGCGGGAGCCCTGCCCAACCCGCCGCCGTCACCCACACGCTCCGGCACGCGCCAGCATGACACTGCGTTCCTGCGCGTTGTGCGTAAGCGCCGCAGCGCGCTCGAATTCAGTGCGAGCCTCGTCGCTTCGCCCAAGCCTGGCCAGCAGGTCGCCGCGCACCGCCGGCAGCAGGTGATAGCCGGCCAGCGCCGCGACCTCCCGCAAGGCATCGACCAGCGCCAGCCCCGCAGCAGGGCCCTCGGCCATGGACACCGCCACTGCGCGGTTGAGTTCCACCACCGGCGACGGCGCCACTTGCGCCAGCCGGGCGTAGAGTGCGGCGATGCGCGGCCAATCCGTGGCCTCGGCCGTGGTCGCACGCGCGTGGCAGGCGGCGATCGCTGCCTGCAGCGCGTACGGGCCTCCGGCGCCACCGAGGCGGCCGGCGCGTTCCAGCGCCTCCAGTCCACGGTGGATCAGCAACTGGTCCCACAACGCGCGGTTCTGCTCCAGCAGCAGCACGGGGCGACCATCCGCGCCCACGCGTGCATGGCTGCGCGAAGCCTGGATCTCCATCAGTGCAAGCAGCCCGAGTACTTCCGGTTCGCGTGGCATCAGCCCGGCCAGGGTGCGGCCCAGGCGCAGGGCTTCCTCGCACAGCGCCGGACGCATCCAGTCGTCGCCGGCGGTGGCGGTATAGCCCTCGTTGAAGACCAGGTAGATCACGCCCAGTACCGCCGCCAACCGTGCCTCGAGTTCGGCGCCGCGCGGTACCTCGAACGGCACGCGCTTGTCGGCCAGGGTGCGTTTGGCGCGCACGATGCGCTGGGCGATCGTCGGCTCGGCGGTCAGGAAGGCGCGGGCGATTTCCGCGGTGGTCAGGGCGCCGAGCAGGCGCAGGGTGAGCGCCACCTGCGCCTCGGTGGACAGCGCGGGATGGCACGCGGTGAAGATCAGCCGCAGCAGGTCGTCGCCGATGTCGTCGTCGAGCGCTTCGAGGTTGGGCATCGTGAACGCCTCGTGCTCCGGGTCGCCATCCAGCGCCGCGTGCTTGCGCTCGACCAGCTGGCGGTGCCGCAGCAGGTCGATGCCGCGCCGCTTGGCCGCCGTCATCAGCCATGCGCCGGGGTTGTCCGGCACGCCCGATGTCGGCCAGCGCTCCAGTGCCGCGACCAGCGCGTCCTGCGCGAGTTCTTCGGCAAGGTCGATGTCGCGTACGACGCGGATCAGCGCGGCGATCAGCTTGGGCGCTTCCAGGCGCCAGACAGTTTCGATCGCGCGGTGGGTTTCGGCTTGGCTCATGCGGCCGATCAGACCACCGCGCGCATGGGCCGGCAAGTCGTGACGGCAGGGTGGGCATCAGCCCACCCTACGGAGCGCTACGCCTTCCCGGCCACTTCGGCGCGCAGGCGCTCTTCGGTCTCACGCATCTCGGGCGTCATCGCCTCGCCGAAGTCGTCGGCCTCGAACAACGGCCGGATCTCGATCGAGCACTCGCCCTCGAACGGCGGCGGGCAGCGGCGCGCCCACTCGAGCGCCTCGTCCATCGAGCGCACCTGCCACAGCCAGAAACCGGCGATCAGCTCCTTGGCCTCGGCGAAAGGTCCGTCGACCACGCTACGGCCGTTGCCGGCGAAATGAACCCGCTTGCCAGCGGCGCTGGGCTTGAGGCCTTCGCCGGCCAGCATCACACCCGCTTTCACCAGTTCTTCGTTGAACGCCATCATCTGGCGCATGAGCTTTTCGCTCGGCATCACGCCGGCTTCCGATTCGGCCGTGGCGCGGACCATCACCATGCAGCGCATCGCTTTTCTCCTTCGTGCGCCGGCGGATGCCGGCTTCCGTTGATACGACGCGCGGGCGCCGGCATTTTCGACATCGCGTCGCGCCGCGCCTGCGGCATGATGGACGGCCGCCATCACCGACCGGAGTTACCCATGCACGCCAGCGGAACCTTCGACGTGAAGCTTGCGCCACAGCCAGCCGCGCCCGGCACCGAAGCAGCGCAGCTCGGTCGGCTGTCGATCGACAAGCGCTTCCAGGGCGATCTGGACGCCACCAGCCTGGGCGAGATGCTCTCGGCGGGCACCGGGGTGCCCGGTTCGGCCGGCTACGTGGCGATCGAGCGGGTAAGCGGGTCGCTGCACGGGCGGCAGGGCAGTTTCGTGCTGATGCATTACGGGTTGATGGAGCGCGGCGCGCCGAGCCTGCGGGTGTCGGTGGTGCCGGACTCGGGCACCGGGGAGCTGGTGGGCATCAAGGGCGAGCTGGCTATCCGCATCGAGCAGGGGCGGCACGAGTACGCGTTGGAGTACGAATTGGCGTAAAGCTCTTCGCGTGGCGTCGCCGGTATGGCGGTGGCTTTCCGGGAGGTTGCTGTCTGACGAGCGGGCTTCCGCGCGAGCCCCGGCCCTTCACCCAAACCCTCTCCCCGGAGGGGAGAGGGAGCAAAGGCAATGCTCGTTCCCTTTGGGAAGCCGCGGCCGCATTGAAGCCCTCTCCCCTCCGGGGAGAGGGTTTGGGTGAGGGGCCGGGCTCGCGGGGAAGCTGGCCGTTGCTTTCAGCTCGAAGCCCCTGCTGGCTGCCGGTGAGCCTTTCGCCAGGTCGCCCCCACCCCAGCTCTCTCCCGGAGGGGCGCTGTTACGGCGTGCCGGGGCTCAGCGTCAGAGTCCACCTGGCGGGACCGGGAAGCAGCGGGGTGGGCCGGCCGTCGACCCATTCCGCGTGTCCCGCGCCGTAATAGGGCGAGAGCGGGTTGTCACTCTGGCCGCCGGGCATCTCCAGGATGCCTCGCGCTTCGTGACCGGGCGAAACCGCCAGCCGTTCGGAGGCGCCGAAACCGGGCGCGGCCACGCGGGGCATGTTGGCGTCCCCCGGCAGCGGCGTGTCGGGCATGTCCAGGAAGCGCGCCAGGAAGTGCGGCAGTGCGGGCGAGAGCGCGTGGTGGATATCTGCGGGGTTGACCTCGCCCCACGTGCGCGCGGCCAGCCCGCCCGGCTGCCCGCCCAGCTCCGTGGCCACGCGACGCGCGGCGTCCTGGAGCAGCGCGTTCCAGTTCCGATAGTGCGGGTCGAGCAGCCACGCGGGCTGGTCGCGCAGCAGCGACCACACAGCCGCCTCCGCGTTGCCGGTGCCCGAAGGCCAGCCGAAGTCCGGGTAGCGCGCCTTTACCGTCGCCACGAACGGTGCCAGCGCCAGCCGGTGCACTTCGGTGCGGAAGGCGCGCACCAGCCGGTAGTCCACGCTGTCGGGAGCGGCGCGGTTGCGCCAGGTCGCGGTGCGCTCGCGCAGCGCCTCGAGCACGGGATCGGAGGTCCCCGCCAGCGTGTCCTGCAGCAGCCGCTGCCAGGGGGTGAGGAAGACCGCGCGATCGTCGAGCTGGATGTCGAGCAGGTTGCCGGGGGTGAACACGCTGTGCATCCTCAGATCGTCGCGGATCTGCTGCGCCCGCGCGCCGAGGTCATGGCCACCGTTGCCGAGCAGATCCAGCGCGGGACCGTCGACGGTGCGATTGTTGGCGGTCCACAGCCGCCCGCCGGATGGGTCGGCCACGCGCGGGTACTGCGAGGGCGGCGCCCAGCCCTGCCAGCCCGTGCCCGCCTGCGACCAGTCCGCCGGCTGCTGCGGTTCGCTGCCGAACGGGCGCACGGGAATCGCATTGCCGGCGAGCGTCCAGCCGATATGCCCCTCACGATCGGCGACCAGCAGGTTTTGCGGCGGCATGCCCAGGGTCGGCGCCAGGTCCAGTGCGGCGGCGACGCTGGGTGCGCGCTCCAGCTGCATCAGGCCCAGGTTGTAGGCATGCGGGTCCTGCGCGATCCAGGCCAGGGCCAGCGGCGTGCCGTCGGTGTCCTTGGCGAGGATCGGTCCCCAGCGGGTGTCCTGCACTTCGAGCACGCGGTCGGGCGCGCCTTTGACGTGGACGCGTTCGGCGTGGTGCTCGATCGTCGCCCAGCCGCCGGGCACTTTGTAGCGCGAGGGATCGGCCGGGTCGCGCGTGACCCGCACCCAATCCAGCCAGTCGCCGTAGCTGTTGGTGAAGCCCCAGGCGATCTGCCCGTTGGAACCGACCACGAGTGCCGGCGTGCCGGGCAGGGTCACGCCCACCGCGTCGCGTGTGCCGCCGGGCGCCTTGGCATCCGGATAGCGCAGGCGCGCGCGGAACCAGATGTCCGGCACGCGCAGGCCCAGGTGCATGTCGTTGGCGAGCATGGCCGCGCCGGTGTCGGTGAGCTGGCCGGCGACCGCGAAATTGTTGCTGCCGGGATGGCGCTCTTCCAGCGCCGGCGCGAGCGCGGCGGCCACCGATGCCACCGGCGTGGCAGGCGCCGGCTGTGCGCGCAGGTCGAACACGCCCGCGCCGGGCAGCACGGGCGGGCGCGACAGCGTGCCGGTGAGCGGCGCTTCCCAATTCGGATCGGGCGAAAGCAGGAAATCCACCAGCGGCGCCGGCAACGCGGCCCGCATGCGCGCGATGTCCAGCTCGCGCGTGTTGCGGCCGTGGCCGTTGAGGTCCAGGTACATCGCGCCGATCACCAGCAGGCAGTCCTCCGACCGCCAGGGCTTGGGCGTGCCGCCCAGCAGGAAGTATTCCCACGGCTTCTCGCGCAAGTCGGCCAGGCCGGCGTTGACGCCGTCGCGGTAACGGTCGAGCACCTGCTTCTGTTCGGGCGTCATCGCCGCGTAGGCTGCCTCGGCGACCGCACGCAGGCGGTGGCGACGGATGTCCAGGTCGGTGTCCAGCGCCGCCGGGCCGACCAGTTCGGCCAACTCGCCGGCCGCCACGCGGCGCATCAGGTCCATTTCGAACCAGCGTTCCTGCGCATGCACGAAACCCAGCGCGAAGGTCGCGTCGGCGCGGCTGCGCGCGTCGATGGTGACGCTGCCGTTGGCGTCGCGCGCGATCTTCACCGGCGCTGACAGGCCCGCTACCCGAAGTCCGCCATCCAGCCGCGCGCGGCTGCCGGCCAGCAGGTACCAGCCGGTGGCGAACACCGCGGCCAGCAGCACCAGCACCACCAGTGCGAGGGCACGCCACCACGGAAAGCGGCGGCGAATCATTCCGGCGCGAACACCGCGAACATGCCGGCGTAGGGCTTGACCATGAAAGCCGGCGCGCCGGCGTAGCCTTCGTCGCCCAGGTAGAACTGCGAGATGGTGCCGTCCAGGAACAGCGCGTCGCGGCAGCCCAGCTCATCGCGGAACAGCCGCGCGAAGGTGTGGAAGTTGACCGGCGCCTCGCTCACGGCGAACACCACATTGCGCGGCGTGCGGGCGCATACGCCGCTGCGCCACTTCAGGCTGTCCGAATCGTGCATGAAGGCCGGGTTGATCTCGCCGTCGATCACCAGCATCGGCCCCGACTGCGTGGCCCACTGCGCCTTGCGCCCATCGGCCTTGAAGTCCGCGCTGGTTTCGACCGCTGCCTTGCCATCCGGGTAGATCGCGAACACGCCGTTGGGCAGCAGCGAGAAGTTGCCGGCGGCGGGATTGCCGTGCGCCATGTTGAGCGGCACCAGCGCCTTGCCGTCCTCCACGTACAGCCCGAGTGGCTTGAACGCCGCGTCGTAGATGCCGGCGTTGGCGGCGAACAGCAGCCGCCGGCCGTGCCTCTCGCCCCATTGGCGCAGGCTGTCGATGCTGCCGAACGCTTCGCCGCTGTCGGGCGCGCGCCAGTGCAGGGTCAGCGGCTCGCGCTTGAGGTCGATGCTGACCACGCGGTAGTTCTGCCCCTCGAACGCGCGCTCTTCGCTGTCCAGCGCGCGCGCTTGCGGCGCGCAGCCGGCCAGGGCGGCGAGCAGCAGGGAGACGATCGGGGCGAACGGCAGGCGGGGGACGAAGCGGATCATGTCCCGATGGTCGCCGCCCGGACGCGACAGACGCAAGTGTGCGCGCGGGCGCATGTTCAGGCCCGGCGCTACACTTGCCGCTTTGCCGCCGCCCTCCTGCCGATGTCGACCGCCTACTGCCCGATCGTCGCCACGCTCGGCTACGTGCTCTCGCCCGACCGCGAACACGTGCTGATGATCCACCGCAACGCCCGGCCGGACGACCAGCACCTGGGCAAGTACAACGGCCTGGGCGGCAAGATGGAGCCGGGCGAGGACATCGCCGCCTGCATGCGCCGGGAGATCCGCGAGGAGGCCGGCATCGAGTGCACCTCGATGTGCCTGCGCGGCACGCTCAACTGGCCCGGCTTCGGCAAGCAGGGCGAGGACTGGCTGGGTTTCATCTTCCTGATCGACGGCTTCGAGGGGACCTGCCACACCGGCAACCACGAAGGCACGCTGGAGTGGGTACCGCGCGCACGGCTGATGGAGCTGCCGATGTGGGAGGGCGACCGGCATTTCCTGCCGCTGGTGTTCGACCAGGACCCGCGGCCATTCCATGGCGTGATGCCGTACGAGAATGGCCGGATGCAGTCGTGGTCGGTCACGCGGTTGTGAGCTCGCCGGTCATACGCATCGTCGCGGCGGTGATCCGCGACGGCGCCGGCCGCACGCTGCTGGTGCGCAAGCGTGGCGCGACGGTGTTCCAGCAGCCCGGCGGCAAGCGTGATCCGGACGATGCGGACGACCTGGCCACGCTGGCGCGCGAATTGCGCGAGGAGCTGGGTTGCGAGCTCTTGCCCGGTTCCGCGCGGCTGCTGTGCCACGCAGGCGCGGCGGCCGCCAACGAGCCGGGTCATCGGGTCGAGGCGGCGGTCTACACGGTGGACGTGTGCGGCGAGCCCGTCGCTCAGGCGGAGATTGCCCAGTTGCGCTGGATCGACCCGGCCGCGCCAGGCGAGTTGCCGATCGCCACGCTGAGCCGCGAGCACATCCTGCCGTTGCTGCCGGCACACACGCCCGTGTAGGAGCGCGCCTGTGCGCGACCACGGTGCCTGGTGGTGCCTCGCAGGCCGTGTGGATGGCGGTCGCGCACAGGGTGCGCTCCTACAGGATGGCGTCGGTGCCGGGCATCTCTCGCGATCGTCATGTTGAGCCGTCGCCGCTGCGGCTAGCGCACCCGGTGCGCGACCGCGGTGCACGGCGGCGTCTCGCGGGCCGTGTAGATGGCGGTCGCGCACAGGTGCGCTCCTACAGGGTGGCGTTGTGCCGGGGATTTCTCACGATCGCATGTTGAGCCGCCGCCGCGGCTTTCCATGTAGGAGCGCACCCTGTGCGCGACCGCGGTGTATGGCGGTGCCTCGCCGGCCATGTGGATGGCGGTCGTGCACTGGGTGCGCTCCTGCAAAAGGTCATGCGGCCACGGGCTTGGCCGTGGCCGCATGGTTACGCTCAGGGCTTGTAAACCTGGAACGTGCCGAACGGCTTCAACTGCGCGTCGATCGCCTTGGGATCGCCGACCACCACGATGCTCTGGTCCCTGGAGGCGAAGTACTTGCGCCCCATGGCCTGCACCTGGTCGGCGGTGACCTTGTTGGCTTCGGCGACGTAGCGGCCCAGGAAGTCCGGCGGCAGACCGTCGATCCAGTAGCCGGCCATGGTCGCCGTGAGCGCGCTCTGGATCTGGTTGCGCAGCAGGTAGATGCCGCCGACCAGCCGCTTGGCGCCGGTCAGTTCCTCCTCGCTGGGCGCCTGCGTGGCCATGCTGTCGTACAGCTTGGCCAGTTCTGCCAGCGTGGCGCCGGTGACCTCGTTGCGCACGTCGACCCGGGCGAACGCGCTGCCGCCGGCGCGCTGGGCGTCGAACTGCGAGAACGGGCTGTACGAATAGCCCTTATCCTCGCGGATGTCCTGCGTGATGCGGCTGGTGAAGCCGCCGCCGAGGATGGTGTCGGCCACGGTCAGCGGGATGAAGTCCGGGTTGCTGGCGGCGATCAACGGACGTCCATAGCGGATGTTGCTCTGCACGGCGCCTTCGCGCGGGACGATCAGCCGCTTGGCCGCGGCCTGGTGTGGCGCCGGGGGCGTGGTCGCCATGGCTTTGCCGTCGGCTTTCCACGCGCCGAACTGTTCGCCGGCCAGCTTGAACGCCTGCCCGGCATCGATGTGCCCGACGATGACCAGCAGCGCGCGGTCCGGCTGGAAGCGTGCGTCGTGCAACGCGCGCAACGCCGCCGGGTCGCTCGCCTTCACGGTGGCCTCGCTCAACGCGTCGCGCGAATACGGGTGCGAGCCAAACGCGGCATGGTCGAACGCGCGCTGCGCCTGCCAGGCCGGGCTGGACTCCTGCACCTTCAGCTCCTGCATGGCGTTGGCCTGGGCCAGCGCCACCTCCTTGGCCGGGAAGCTCGGATGCAGCGCGGTGTCGGCCACCAGCGCGATCAGTTCGGGTGCATGCGAAGCCAGCGCGTCGGCGCGGATGGTGATCGCATCGGCGTAGGCGCCGGTGCGGTAGTCGCCGCCGATGGAGCGCAGTGTTTCGGCAATCTGGAGCGAACTGCGGGTGGCGGTGCCCTCGTCGAGCAGGCGCGCCACCATCTCCGACAGTGCGGGCGTCGCGGCGTCATCGGCGGCGGTGCCGCCGAGTACCGCCAGCTCCACGTTGACCTTGGGCAACCCGTCGCGCGGTACGACCCACACGGTCAACCCATTAGGCAGCGTACGTTGCTGGATCTGCGGCGTGGGCAGCGGCTTTTCCGGGCCGTAGGCGGGCAGGTCCTTCGGCAGCGGCTGGGTGGAGGCCTGCGCGAAGCCGGCCAGCGAGAGGCCCACGGCAAGCGCGAGCAGCTTGAACGTCTTGTTCGTCTTCATGGCGGTCCTCACTTGGCGGGGGCTTTCGCGGCGGCGACGGGACGGCGCACGACCACGCTGCGGTTGGCGTCGGTGAGATAGGTGCGGGCCACGCGCCGGATGTCGTCGGCGCTCACGGCCTCGATCCAGCCCGGCATCTTGTTGGCGACGTTGGCATCGCCCCACAGCGTTTGCAGCTTGGCCATGGTGTCGGCGCGGTTGATGAAGGACTCCAGCCCGCCGTACCAGTCGGACAGCATCTTGGTCTTCACGCTGGCCAGCGTGGCGTCGTCCACGCCGTCGTTGGCGACCTTGGCGATCTCCTCATCGAGCGCGGCGAGCACCTGGTCGGGCGTGGCGTTGGGCTTGTAGATGGCGAACAGGCCCAGCAGCGCGGGGCCAGCGTAGTCGCTGCCGTCGCCCAGCGGGAAGTTCATGCCGCCCTGGATGTTGAGCAGCAGCTGGCGGCCCTTGACCAGGCCCTGGTAGAAGCGCGAAGCGTCATCGCCGACCAGCAGTTGCGAGAGCACCATCATCGGTACCTGGTCGGTGCTGCCGCGAGGCGGCATCTTCCAGCCGACCGCCAGCGCCGGCACCTTGGCCAGCGCGTCGGTTTCCTCGGCGTGGCGCGGCTTGGTGTTGAGCGGCTCGGACACATCCGGGCGCTTGGGCAGATCGCGCGCGGGGATGTCGCCGAAATACTCCTGCGCCAGTTTGAACGCTTCATCCGGCGTGACGTCGCCGGCGATGCCCAGCACCGCGTTGGCCGGCTGATAGAACGTATCGTGGAAGGTCTTCACGTCCGCGATGGAGGCGTGGTCCAGGTCCTTGAACGAGCCGTAGCCATCGTGCTTGTTGGCCCACTTGTCGAAGGCCAGCGCGTTCAGGTCGGTCCAGAAGAACAGGCCGTAGGGCTGGTTCTTCACGTTGACGCGGATTTCTTCCTTGACGACGTTCTGCTGGTTGGCCAGGTTCTTGGCACTGAAGTCGAGCGACTTCATGCGATCGGCTTCCAGCCACAGGATCGGTGCCAGCGCGGAGGAGGGCGCCGAGGCGATGTAGTTGGTGTAGTCGGCGCGGGTCGAGCCGTTGAACACGCCGCCGCCGCCCTGGATCACGCGCTCGAAGGTGCCCTTGGGCGCGTCCGGCGTGCCCTCGAACATCAGGTGCTCGAACAGGTGGGCGAAGCCGGTGCGGTTTTGCGGCTCCAGCCGCATGCCGACGTGGTAGACCATGCTGATGCCCACGGTGGGCGAGCTGTGGTCCTCCGAGACCACCACGGTCATGCCGTTGTCGAGCTTCTTGACGGCGACCGGCAATGTCCACGTATCGCTGTCGGCGGCCTGCGCCCCGAGGGCCAGGCCCAATCCCGCCACCAGGGCGGCCGTGCGTAAAACGCGCATCTGCATCTCCTTCTGTCCACGCGAACGGAAGCCCGATCCTGCGGCGGCGGGCCAGGGGGTGCAAGTGACGTTTGGGAGGGGCGGGCGCAGGCCCGATCCTTTCGCCCGTTTACGGGGGAAGGCTCAGTGACGGGGAGCGCGGGGCGCGGGTCGCGACCGCCGTCTCACGGGACGTCGGCGGTCCAGGCGGTGCTGGAGAACTTTTCCCGGGCCAGCATCCCGGCCTGGGCCAGTTCGTCGGCGCGCAGCGCGCCGTCGACCATTCCGTGCAGGCGGCGGAAGGTGGCGATCATGTGCTGGATGATCGCCGCGCGCGGCAGGCCGGTCTGGCTGCGCAGCGGGTCGACGCGCTTGGCTGCGCTTTGCGTGCCCTTGTCCGAGAGTTTCTCGCGGCCAATGCGCAGCACCTGGAGCATCTTGGCCGCGTCGATGTCGTAGGCCATCGTGACGTGATGCAGCACCGCACCACCGCGGTGGGCCTGCGCGGCGCCGGCGATCTTGCCGCCCTCGGAGGTGATGTCGTTGAGTGGCTGGTACCAGGCCTTGATGCCGAGCTCGCCCAGCGCTTCCAGTGTCCAGGCATCCATCCAGGCGTAGGCCTCCTGGAAGCTCATGCCCTTGATCAGCGACAGCGGCGCGTAGACCGAATACGTGATCGTGTTGCCCGGTTCGATGAACATCGCGCCACCGCCGGAGACGCGCCGGACCACCTCGATGCCGTGGCGACGCGCGGCCTCGCCGTCGACCTCGTTGCGCAGCGACTGGAACCGCCCGATCACCACCGCGGGGCCGCCCCATTCCCAGATGCGCAAGGTGGGCGGTCGGCGGCCGGCGCCGACCTCGTGGGTCAGCACCTCGTCCAGCGCCATGTGCAGCGCGGGTGATTGCGGATCGGTGTGGATCAGGTGCCAGTCGTGATCGCGCCAGAGCGTGCGGGTCATGCTTCCGTTCCTTGGTCGATGGCGCGACGCACCGCCACGGCGACGGCTTCGGGCGATATGCCGTACATCATCACGCCGGGTGCGAGCTGCGCGCGGATGGCGGCGGCCAGCATGTGTTCGTCGGCGCCGGCGTCCTGGCCTTCCAGGGCGGCATCGATGGCGTGCAGCGCGTCGTCGGGTTCCAGGAAGAAGTCGCCGCTCACCTGGACCCGGGCCAGGCAGCCGTTCTCGATGGCCAGGTCGGCCACGATCAGCTTGCCGCCGGGCATTTTGTATTCGCCGTGCATCCGCCGCTCCGGGCCTTGTCGCTGGCGGGGAAGGGTAATGCTTTTTCCCGCGAAGGATTGCGCCGGCGTGCGCGTGCCGGCGGCAGATCCTTGCGGTATTTCCGGCTAGGTTCCCGGGGACGTGTTCAAGGCCACGGCGGCGTGAACGAGTGCCTTCAATGCCTTCTCGTCGATTTCGTCACCCTCGTGAAAATCGATGGCGCGCCGCGTGTTGCCTTCCATGCTGGCGTTGAACAGACCTGCCGGGTCCACCAGTCTGGCGCCCTTGGCGAAGGTCACCTTCACGACGTTCCTGTAGGTCTCGCCGGTGCAGAGCATGCCGGCCTGGGACCACACCGGGACGCCGCGCCATTTCCATTCCTCGACCGCCCCGGGGGCGGCCTGCCTGATGATCGTGCGGAGGCGGGCGAGCGTCTCGCCGCGCCAGTCCGCCAGCTCCTCGATGCGTGCGTCGAGGAGCCGGGAAGGCGTCAGGGGATCGGCGGTCCGGGGCATGGGTGGCGGTTTTGCCATGACGGTCACCGCACCTCGTTGATGCGTACGTGGTTGCCCGCCGGATCGCGGAAGGCACAGTCGCGCACGCCGTAGGGTTGCTCGGTCGGTTCCTGGATGACTTCGGCGCCGCTGGCTTCGAGACGCGCGAAGGTCGCATCGAGGTCGCGGCTGGCCAGGATGATCATGGCGAAGGTGCCCTTGGCCATCATCTCGCCGATGGTGCGGCGCTCGTCGTCGGTGAGGCCGGGCGCGGCGGCCGGCGGGTGCAGCACGATCGAGGTGCCGGGCTGGCCGTGCGGGCCGACGGTGATCCAGTGCAGGCCGTTGTACTCGACGTCGTTGCGCACTTCGAAGCCGAGGGTGTCGCGGTAGAAGGCCAGCGAGGCCTTCGGGTCGTTGTGCGGCAGGAAGGTGGAGTGGATGGTCAGGTCCATGGCGTTCGCTCCTGTGTGGGGAGCGCTCAGTCTAGGTGCGGCTCGCCGGCGGGCGCTTCTCGATTCCTGATCGGTCGCGTGACCTGCTTGGCTACGCAGGAAGGGATGCCGGATGTCGCCTGTGTTTCGCGGGCGCGGTAGGCACTGGGCGACATGCCCACCAGTTCGGTGAAGCGCGTGCTGAACGTGCCCAGCGAGGCGCAGCCGACCGTAAAGCAGACTTCGGTGACGCTGAGGTCGCCACGACGCAACAGCGCCATGGCGCGCTCGATGCGCCGGGTCATCAGGTAGGCGTAGGGGGATTCGCCGTAGGCGAGCTTGAACTGGCGGCTGAGGTGGCCGGCCGACATGCCGATGCCGCGGGCGAGGGCTTCGACGTCCAGCGGTTGCGCGTATTCGCGGTCGATGCGGTCGCGCACGCGGCGCAGGCGCGCGAGATCGCGCAAGTGCGTGGCGGGAGCGGGTGGGCCGGGGGGCGTCATCGCCCGAAGTGGAGCACAACGATGTGCGCGGATGCCACCGTTGGGCGGCGCGGGGTCGAGCGCGGTGGTGCGGGGTGCGATGTCCGGCCGACGGACGTCAGTGGCCGTGGTGGTGGAAATGTCCGCTGCCGGCACCGATCGAGACGCTGACGCCGCCGGTGGGATGGTCGCAGCTGCCGAACGCCTTGCTGAGGCTGACCGTGCCGCGCTGGTAGTTGCCATCGACGTGGCTGCCGCTCATCACGCCCATGCCGACGCTGCCGTGGACCTGCGGTTGGTTGTAGGTGGCGTCGTCACAGTCGTCGGTGGCAATGCTTTCGTCGGCGGCGGTGCGACCGCTGTGGTCGCCGTAGTAGACGCCCGGGGCGCTGGATGGCTTCGGTGCCGTGCTGGCCGGCGCAGGCAGGTCGCTGGGCGGGAGCTTGAGGTTGAGCGGATGGCCGGTGCTCTGTGCCCAGGCTGGCGTGGCCAGGAGGGTGGCAAGAAAGGTGGCGGCGGGAAGCAGGGAGCGCATGGGCGGGGATCCGGTCGGGCGGTGCCTGTATTCAACGGGCGGGGCGCGGTCGCGTGTACCGGGGTTGGAGTGGTGGTGGGAAGGAAAGTTCGGAGTGGCGGGAGACAACATTTCTTCCTCTCCCCTCCGGGGAGAGGATCGAGGTGAGGGGCCGGGGCTCGCGGGGATGTGCGATCAGGTCTCACGCACCGGCGAAGGCTGCCGCCAGAGTGGGCCCCTCACCCCAACCCTCTCCCCGGAGGGGGGAGGGAGCACATGCGTCAGCACTTCTTCCTCACCCCTCCGGGGAGAGGACCGAGGTGAGGGGCCGGAGCTCGCGGGGATGTTTGATCAGGCCTCACGCACTGGCGGAAGGCTGCCGCAAGAGTGGCCCCTCGCCCCAACCCTCTCCCCGGAGGGGAGCGCGTGCACAACGCGTCAGCTTTGCTTCCTCTCCCGGGAAAGAGAGGAAGCACATCGCGTCAGCCGGTGGTTTCGATCCGCTCGACGCGGCGCAGGCCGCGCGGCAGCAGGCCGCCGCGGGTGGCGCGGTTGCCGCCGTATTCGACCAGATCGTTCCAGCGCAGCGTGAGCTTGCGCTGGCCGGCGTAGAGCGTGACTTCGCCCTTGCCCTCGGCCACCACGGCGATGCCGGCCACCCGTTCCTCGCCGCTGGTCAGCTTGGCCTTGGGCACCTCGATCAGCTTGTTGCCCTTGCCCTTGTCCAGTTCCGGCAATTCGGCGACGGAGAACATCAGCAGGTGGCCCTCGGTGGTGACCACCACGATGCGGTCGCGTGCCGGGTCGGCGCTCGCCTGGGGCGCCAGGATCTTCGCCCCCTCGCTGAGGCTGATGATCTGCTTGCCGGCCTTGTTGCGTCCGGTGAGCGCTTCGAAGCGGGTGACGAAGCCGTAGCCGAAATCCGTGGCCAGGATCAGCCGCGTGTCGTTGTCGCCGGCGGTCAATGCGTCGAAGCTGGCGCCGGCCGGCGGGCTGAAGCGGCCGGTCAGCGGATCGCCGTTGCCGCGCGCGGAAGGCAGCGTATGGGCCGGTGTGGAGTAGCTGCGGCCGGTGGAGTCGATCACCGCGATCTGCTGGGTCGTGCGCGCCTTCACCGCCGCGAGCAGGCCATCGCCCTCGCGGTAGTTCATGCCCTCGGCGTCGACGTCGTGGCCTTTGGCGGCGCGGATCCAGCCCTTCTGGGACAGCACCACGGTCACCGGTTCGCTGGCGACCAGCGCGCTTTCGTCCAGCGCCTGCGCCACTTCGCGCTCGATGAGCGGCGAGCGACGCTCGTCGCCGTATTTGGCGGCATCCGCCTGCAGTTCGCCCTTGATCAGGGTCTTGAGCTTGGCCGGCGACTTGAGCAGCACGTTGATGCGCGCGCGCTCTTCTTCCAGCTGGTTGCGCTCGGCCTCGATCTTCATTTCTTCCAGGCGAGCCAACTGGCGCAGCCTGGTTTCCAGGATGTAGTCGGCCTGTTCCTCGGACAGCTTGAAGCGCTTCATCAGCACCGGCTTGGGCTCGTCCTCCGAGCGCACGATGCGGATCACCTCGTCCAGGTTGAGGTAGGCGATGTGCAGGCCTTCGAGCAGGTGCAGGCGCCGCTCCACCTTGCCCAGACGATGGGTGAGGCGGCGGGTCACCGTGTCGGTGCGGAAGGTCAGCCACTCGGTGAGGATCTTCTTGAGGTCCTTCACCTGCGGGCGGCCGTCCAGGCCGATCATGTTGAGGTTGACGCGGTAGCTTTTCTCGAGGTCCGTGGTGGCGAACAGGTGCTGCATCACCTCGGCCGAATCCACGCGATTGGAGCGCGGCACCACCACCAGGCGAATCGGATTCTCGTGGTCGGACTCGTCGCGCAGGTCCTCGACCATCGGCAGCTTCTTCGCGCGCATCTGCGCGGCGATCTGCTCGAGGATCTTCGAGGGGCTGACCTGGTGCGGCAGCGCGGTGATGACGATGTTGCCGTCCTCCACCTGGTACACCGCGCGGGCGCGCAGCGAACCGTTGCCGGTCTGGTAGATCGACAGCAGTTCCTTGCGCGGGGTGATGATCTCCGCCGCGGTCGGATAGTCCGGGGCGGGGATGTGCTGCGCCAGGTCGGCGACGGTGGCGTCGGGGTTTTCCAGCAGGTGGATGCAGGCGGCCACCACCTCGCGCAGGTTGTGCGGCGGGATGTCGGTGGCCATGCCCACGGCGATGCCCATCGAACCATTGAGCAGCACGTGCGGCACGCGCGCGGGCAGCCAGGAAGGTTCCTCCAGCGTGCCGTCGAAGTTCGGCACCCAGTCGACCGTGCCGTGCGCCAGCTCGCCCAGCAGCGCCTCGGCGATCGGGCTGAGTTTCGATTCGGTGTAGCGCATCGCCGCGAAGCTCTTCGGGTCGTCGGGCGAGCCGAAGTTGCCCTGGCCGTCGACCAGCGGGTAGCGGTACGAGAACGGCTGGGCCATCAGCACCATGGCTTCGTAGCAGGACGAATCGCCGTGCGGATGGAACTTGCCGATCACGTCGCCGATGGTGCGCGCGGACTTCTTCGGCTTGGCGGTCGCCGCCAGGCCCAGCTCGCTCATCGCGTAGATGATGCGCCGCTGCACGGGCTTCAGGCCGTCGCCCACGAAGGGCAGCGCGCGGTCGAGCACCACGTACATCGAGTAGTCGAGGTAGGCCCGCTCGGCGTATTCCTTGAGCGGGATCTGTTCGAAGTTGGCTTGCAGGTTCATGCGGGGGCTTTCGTGCACGGATAACCGGCCGATGGTGCCAGATCGGCCGCGGGCGGGACAGGTCGAGCCTCGTCCCGCCCCGGGGGCGTCACAGAAACGCCAGGCTGCCGATCTTTCCGTGGGTGTCCTTGCTGCATACGACCTGCACGGTCACGGCACGGTGCGCGAAGGTCATCGGGGTGCGGACGAAGGCGTCCTTGCCGTCGTCCTGGAACACGGTCGGCTTGCCGTGGGAGACGTAGGCGCCGAATTCCCGGTTCATGTCGGCCCAGTCGCTCTTGAGCGATTCAGGCGAGGACATGGCGCTGGCGAAGCCGTTCAATTGCTGGTGGGCGGTGGCGTAGTCGCCGGACACGAACGCCTCGGTGAACTTGGGTGCGAGGGCGAGGCACTGGTCGCCCAGCGTCGAGGCGTGGCTGGCGCCTGCCGCGCAGCAGGCGAGGGACAGGGCGAGAAGCGTGGATGTGCGCATGGGCTTTTTCCTTTGGTTGAGTGCCGGGAACCGGATCAATGGGGTCCGCGCGGTCCGCGGGCCTGCTTGAAGTAATAGGCCGCGCCGGCCTGGAAGCCCTTGGCGAAGGTCATCACGTTCTGTTTGACGCCGACCTTCATCTGCGGGCTGGTCATGAACTGCTCGAAGGTGTCGGCCGACATGTCGGGCAGGCTCATCTTCACCGACCCCTTGATCAGGCCCAGGTCGATTTCGTAGACCTTGATGTCCTTGATGGCTTTGACGCCGGCGATCACCTTGCCGATCTGCGCCGTATAGGCCTGGGCTGCGGCCAGGACCTGGGGGTAGTCCTGTGATTCGAGCGAAAAGGCGCTCACGCTCCAGACCGCGGTGTCGATGCCGACCAGGCCGCCGACCATGAACTGCAGATAGTCGCCGTTGTTCGGGGCGACCGGTTCCAGCGCCATCACGTAGTCGGCGAAGCTGCCGTGCTCGCCGGTATCGGTCAGGGCGATGGTTTCGTAGGTGTCCGGGTCGATTTCCAACCAGGCCCAGCGATCCTCGCCGTAGATGCGGGCCGGCCTGGTGGGCACCAGCAGCACCTTGTCCGAACCCTTCGCCCGGGCGATCAGCGTGGCGGGCATGGCTTGCGCCTGCATGTATTTCACATCGTCGGCGCGGCCCTCGCGCAGGCTCATCAGGAACCGGGTGTCGGCGGGACTGCGGCTCCAGACTTCGGCATAGTCAGCGCCCTGCAGTGGCAGTGCGGCGCCTTCCAGATGCGAGGCGAACATGCCGCTCATCAGGTTGAAGGCGTGGCGCGCATCCGGCTCGCCGCTGTGCAGGTCGTTGGCCGACTGCATCAGGTCGACGCTGGTGCGCAGGCGCGACGGATCGCCGTAGCGCTGCACGGTGATCAACAGCGCGCGGGCGCGGTCGGTGCGGCCGGCGGTGACGCCGAGCTGTTGCGCCAGGTCGGACTCGTAACGGCTCTGGCCGGCGACGAAGCGGTAAACGATGCTGCGCGTGTACCAGTCCAGGGCCGTATGCACGGTGGGCCTGGCGACCGCGTGGTAGGCGGCGTCGGCGGCCTTCTGCAGTGGTGCGGCGGCCTCCGGCGGCAGGTCCGGCAGGTTGGCGGCGAGGGTGAAGAACACGCCGGCGATGTCCTGGCCTTTCTTGAGCGTGATCGCATGCGTAAGCGTGTGGCCGGGCAGGGCCAGTTCGATGCGCGCGCCGGTCACGGTGTACTGGTGCGGGTCGACGTAGGCGTCGCCGGGCACCTGCAGGGTCTGGTTTTCCAGCACGGCGGTGTAGAGCCCTTTTGCGCGCCGACGCGGATGTCGACCGGCGCGCGGCCCAGTGCGTCCAGCGCCAGCGTGGTGCGCAGCACGCGCACGTCCTTGTCCCTGGCCGGTCCGGCGCTGGCGCCGGTCAGCGCGTCGGCCATGGTTCCGGTCATGGCGGTGAGGCCGCGTGCCTGGCGCGGGTGGACCTGGAAGTAGACGCGGATCTGTGCTTCCTGCGGCGTCATCGTGCGGTCGTCCTGGTCGGCCGGGAGGAAGGCCAGTCCGCCGAGTTCGGACAGGTCGCGCATGAACGGCACCAACAGCAGCTTCGCGTCGCCCTTGGCGTCGGTGTAGGACCAGGCCGGCAGGGAGGTCTCCTTCGCCTGGTCGATGTGGCCGAGTGTGGCGAGCGCCTTGCGTCCGGCGTCGGTCAGCGTCACCGCGCGCAGCTGGGGTGCATAGCCGAGCCGCGCGAGCAGGCCGCCGGCGAGGTGGGCCAGGTCGCCCTCGTTGCCCCAGCCCTGGGTGAGCACGGACTCCGGCGCGCTGCGGTAATACCAGTAGGCGTCAGGCGAAGGCAGCCAGCGCAACGAACGCAGCAGCGCCTGTGCGCCGGCGAGGCTGGCGACGGCGTTGAGCTTGATGGTGCCGGCCAGCGCCGGCGGCGGCACCGGGGCATCCTGCGCCGGGCCGGCGGCCGTGGTCGGTGGCGATTGGCTGGCGGCCACCTGCGCGCGATGGGTGGCGATGGTGTCCTTCAGGGCGATCGCCAGCGCGTGCTCGAAGCGGCGGTCGACCGCCGGCTCGACGCGATCGACCAGCAGCCCGCCCTGCGCGTAGGCGGCCTTCGCGAGCGGCAGCCTGAGGTCGGGGAAGAAGCTCGATTGCAGCGTGACGCCGCGCTTGCCCCAGGCGCGCGGGATGGCGAACACCAGCAGCCCGCGCCGGCGGCCGCCGTCGAACACCTGCCAGTCGCGGTCGATGCCCAGGGCCGTGCGGTCGGTCAGCGCATCGGGCCATGCCTGCGCCGGGCCGTCCGCGGGCGGTGTGCCGTCCGGCACCAGCGTAAAGGCGCCGCGCAGGCCGGACAGGCCAGTACCGGGCTGGGTGTTGGCCACGGTGACGTCGGCGACCACGTAGTTGCCGTAGGGCCAGTTGGGTGACGTGGCGGGCGCGAAGGCATTGACGGTCAGGTCCATGCCCTTGGCGTGGAAGGTCGGCCCGGTCGTCGCCGCGGTGCCTGCGCTGCCGCCCGCGACCGGAAGCAGCGACGCGCCGCCGGCCAGGTCGCAGTACAGGCCCATCGGCGCGTCCTTCAGCGCCGCGGGCAGCTGGAAGGCGAAACGCACCTGGTTGGATGAGCCGGGCGCCAGCGTGACCGGCCACAGGAAGCCGAACGGCAGGCGTGAGGTCGCGTTGTTCACCGGCAGCATGAACGGGCCCTGCGGCGTGTCCACGCGGAGCAGGAACCGCTGCGCCGGCGCGAGGTGCAGGTCCGCCTGCATCTTCGAATCCATCCGCGCCTCGATGATCTTGAATACGCTGTCTGCGCCGGCGGCGACGTCCTCGATGCGGCCGAGGTCCTCGCTGGCGGTCAGGTGCATGGCGAAGGTGTCCGCCTGCCGGGCGGTGCTCCGGGGCAACGCGGTGAGCGCCAGTTCGCGCGGCACCGGCGCGCCGACCAGTGGCAGCGTGATGTGGCCGTTGGCGGTGTCGTAGAAATCCGCCGAGAGCTGGTCGATGGCGACATCGGGCACCAGGAACACCAGCGCGCCGTGCACGGTCTGGTCGGGCGCGAGGCGGATGTCGTTCTCGCCCGGCGCGGCCAGCGGTGATTGCGCCAGCCAGGTGGCCGGCGAGGCGGGCCACGCGCCGGCCTTGTTCACCGTGACGAAGAAGTGCGAGGCGAAGTCGGGGATCAGATACGTCGCGCCTTCCGCCTGGATGTTCTTCATCGTCATGTCCAGCGCCAGGAACACCTGGCCGCCGGGCGCGTCGATGCCGTGGAAGCGCTTCATCAGGTACAGCTCGCGCGCGTGCCACTGCATCGCCTGGTTCGTGCCGCCGGCATCGAGCGTGATGCGCTTAGTCAGGATCACGTCCTGGCTGGGGATGTCGCGGCCGTACACCAGTGCCGCGGCCGCGTCGCCGTATTGGGGGGCCTTCAGGCCAGTGCGGTAGCGGATCGTGTCGAAGGCGTAGCGCTGCGTGGAGCTGCGCAGCACCGGGAAGTCGAGCAACTGCGTATCGGCATCGTGGCGTGCGTGGCCGTCCGTGGCCGGCCCGTTCACGGTGATGGTGAGCGCCGCCTTGCCGGCCGGGCGGGCACGCGCGCTGGCGAGCACGTCGGCCAGCGCCTTGCCGAGCACGGCCGGATCCTCGGAGATCACGAACCGTCCTCCGGACATTTCGGCCGCATGCCGGAACGGCGCATCGGGCGCGCCGGTGCCCATGCCCACCCACAGCGACTGGATGCCGGCCGCCTTGATCTTCTGCAGCAGTTGGTCGAACTGCGGCCGGTCGTCCTTGGCCACGTCCAGCGCGGCGTCGGTGAGGTAGACGATCACGCGCTTCTGCGCCGGCACCTCCTTGAGCGAAAGGTAGGCCTTGTTGACCGAGCCGAGGATGTCGGTGCCGGGGCCGGTGTCCAGGCTGCCCAGTGCCTGCAGCAGGTCGGATTTGCGCTGGGTGAACACCTGTCGCACGTTGACCGCGCCGGAGAAGCTGATCAGTTGCGCCAGGCTGTTCGCCGGCATCTGCTCGATGAAGGCGTGGAACAGGTTCTTCATCTTGTCGATGCGGTAGTTGCAATAGTCGCAACCGGCACCGGTGGGCGCGGTGTCCATCGACAGGCTGACGTCGGTCGCCAGCGTGATCACCGGCAGGTCCGAGGGCGCGGCCGCGCGCGGGCGCGCGTAGGTGGCGGTGTAGCGGTTGCCCAGGCGGTCGTTGATCGAGGCGAACACGTGCTGCAGGGCGGCGGTGTCGTCGGCCGGGTAGTAGGTGCCTTCGGACATGCCGGCCAGCTCCTTCAGCGTGCTGCCGTCGTGGCCCTTGCCGAAGCCGATGGTGAACAGCGGGATGTGCGCGTTGGCCACCGCCTGCTTCACCTGCGCCCTGGTTGCGCTGCTGCCCTTGCCGGAGTGGTCCTCGCGGCTGTCCACGCCGTCGGTGAACACGACCAGCGTCGGGCGCTGCTCGCCGTCGAGCTGTTTGAGCCCGGCCAGCACCGCGTCGTACAGCGCAGTCGAGCCGTTGGCGCGGATGCCGCCCAGGTTGCGTAGCGCGTCGGCCTTGCCGGTGCCCTTGAGCGGGCGGATCTGCGAGTCGAAGTCGATCAGCTGCACGCGGCTGCCGTCCGGCAGGCCCCGCACGAAATCGCGCGCCGAGGCGAGCACGCGTGTCATGGAGCGCGCCATCGAACCGGAGGAGTCCAGCACCAGCACCAGGCTGGGCGGCGTCTTCAGGCGCTCGATGCCGAGCACCCGGGCGTCCTGCCCGCCTTCGACGATGTGCGTGTTGGCGGGCGTGGGTACCAGCTTCGCGCCGCTGCCGTCCTGCAGCATGAAGTCCACCGTCGCGCTGTCGCCGTGCGCGGCGGCATCGAGGATGCGCAACTGGCTGCCGGTGCCGGCGGCCGTGTCGATCGCGGGATTGCGGTAGGCGCGCTCGACCAGCGAGCCGACGTCGAGCACGGTCATCTGTCCCGCACTGACCGGCACCAGCCGGGTGGCGAGAGTGTCGGAGGTGGCCTTGAGGGTGTTGGGCACCAGGGTGACGTTCCAGTAGCCCGAGGGCAGCCAGAACAGCGTGTCGCCCTCGGGCGTGCGCGTGCCGGTGCGGTCCAGTTCGGGGTGATGCAACGAAATGCCGGCCGGCTCGCGCACCTGCACCTCGCCCAGCGCCGCACCGCGCACCTTGAGCGCGCCGAGGCGCTCGCCGGCGTGCACCGGCATCAGGTCATCGCCTTCCTCCAGCGTGACGGTCAGCTGCTTCGGATCCGTCTTGCCGCTCCATTGGAGTTTCCACTGGATCGGCTGGTCGCTGTCCTGCGGCAGGTCGTCGAGCGTGTAGTCGTGCGTCTTGTAGGCGTAGAGCGCGCGCTGGTAGTGGAGGTCGCGCCGGTAGCGGCCCTGCAGGAACGTGTTCTGGCCATGCAGGGTGACCGCGCCATCGGCGAGGCCGAGCTTCAGGCTCTGGAAGCGGTGCCCGGGGTTCTCGGTGGTGAAGTAGATCGTGCCGTCCCTGAAATCCGCGGTGCGGAAGGTCAGCGCCTTGCCGTCGCGCAACTGCAGCTGCTTGCACACGGTCAACCGGTAGCCGCCGCCCTGCGGCTCGGCGATGCCCCACCAATCCTCGCCCGCGCCGTCGCGCGCGTGCACCACCAGGCCGTCGCGACCGCCGGGGAAGCTCTCGCCACCCAGTTGCGCGATGTAGCGCGACAGGTCGTCGAGGGCGGGCGTGGACTTGTCGTGCCAGTCGACCTGCAGTTGCCAGGTCTCGCCGCTGGTCGAGCGGACGGTCTCCATGTGGGCCCTGTCGACGTAACGCAGGTCCAGGCGCGCGTTGGCGGCGTGCTTGATCTGCCCATACGCCTTCTGCGCGCCGAACGGGTTGATGTAGGGGACGGCCATGTCCCAGGCGCCGACGGGATAGGTTCTGCGCGCGGGCGCGACGGCTGCCGATGCCGCCCGGGCCGGCGCCGCAGAGGCGACGGGGCGTTGCGTGGCGACGAGCGTCGTGGGCTGCGCGGCGGCGTCTGGCTGGCCCGCCTGCCCGTGGCGCCACCACAGCACGCCGGTGGCAAGGGCCACGCCTGCGACGACGGCGAGCAGCTTCACGGCGGTGCCGGTCCTGATCATGTTGCGTACCTTCTGATGGCGCGGGCGGTGGCCTGACGTGCGACGCGGGGCCGCCGCTACAACAGGGAAAATTCGACGATGGCGCCGCCGGCCTTCGGGTCGCAGGTGAGCGTGGAGGTCGTCGCGCCGTGGTCGAACTCCAGCGGCAGGCGGACCGTGGTGGTGTGGTCGCCGTTGGCGATTTCCTCAGGCACGCCGTGCGAGCGGTAAGGCCCCCAGTTCTGCTCGATCAAGGCGTCCCACATCGGCTCCATCTGCTGCGAGTTGGACTGCAGCGCGGCGTCCAGGTAGCGGCGGGCGCCGTCGTGATCGTGGCGGGCGAGGGCCTCGATCGTGGCGATGGATTTGCCCGAACAGCTGACCGGCACCGCCTGCGCATGCGCCTGGACGGCGAACGCGGCGAACGGGAGGAGTAACGGGAGGGCCAGAGGGTAGGTGCGCATGTTCATGGGTATCCCTGGACGATGGGGTGGGTGCGTGCCGAGGTGCCGGCGAGCGTCGCCTCGGCAGTGGGTTCCGGAGCGTCTTGCGCAAAGGCATTGCCGGTGTCCAGCCGCGCGGATGGCGTCTGCGCCAACCGGCCTGCTGCGGCGGGTGCCGGCGCGGCATAACGCCAGTGCCAGGGCTCGAACGCGATGCCCTGGGGATTGCCGGCCGGGTAGGACAGCACGAAGCCGTATTCGACGGCGTGGCGCACTAGCCAGTCGTAGGCCGGCGTGCGTGCGAACGCCGCGTCGGCCGCCGGCATGCCGGGTGTGGTGAGGTCCAGTGCACGGCCGCTGTGGTGTTCGCTGTAACCGGGCAGGGCATTGACCTGCAAGACCGAGGCGAGCGGCTGGCCGCGATCGAGCTTGCGGCGCAACAGGCGGCGTTGATGCTCGAAGCTGCGAAAGCCGGACACGACTTCCAGGACAACCCCATCGCGGGCCGCAGCCGCGACCATGGCGCGCATGGCGGTCGCGGCCCGGGGCGCCAGCTGCAGCGGGCGGCCGTAGACGTCCCGCCCGACGTGCACCAGCGTCGGCGCCTCGGGCTGCAGGGCCCAGCCGTGTGCGGCCGCATAGCCGGGGGCGGCGCCCAGGCGTGCCGCGACGTGCATCGCCCGCTGGACGTAGTGGGGCGATCGTGCCGGCGCTGCGGCACGGGCGTAGGCAGCGGTGGTCCACAGTGCCCAGGCCAGGACCAGCGACGCCACCCGGCCACTTCGCAGATCCGCGCACATGGTCAGGCCTTGCCGGGGGTGAAGGTCCAACGGATGGTCATGGTGGCGGGGACATCGCCCGCCTCGACCTGGCGGGTCTG
Organism: Frateuria sp. GZRR35; assembly: GCF_051900415.1. Taxonomy (NCBI): domain Bacteria; kingdom Pseudomonadati; phylum Pseudomonadota; class Gammaproteobacteria; order Lysobacterales; family Rhodanobacteraceae; genus Frateuria; species Frateuria sp. GZRR35. The sequence continues at coordinate 271,315 of NZ_JBHZGL010000002.1, read as the reverse complement.
CTGGCCGCTCTGCGGACCCTTGCCGGTCCAGCGCAGGGCATCCAGGGAAACGTCGGGGATGGTGACTTTTGCCGTGTCCGTGGTGCCGTCGGCGTCGGTGGTCTGCTCGTCCACGGTCAGGCCCGGCAACTTCAGTTCCAGCATCCGGGTGTCGCCGTTCCACTTGGCGCTGGCACGGGGCACGCTGTCCAGCGCCATGCCGGCGGCACAGTCCCGGTTTCCCTCGCCGTGGCGCTTCTGCGAGCCGGTGACGTAGCCGCCGTAGCCCTCGCCGGCATCGATCGTGCGGAAGTGGGTGGTGCCCTGCGTGAGGGCGTGCAGCGAGCACCGCGGGTCGGTGGCGTTGATCGTCCAGTTGCCGAGGCCGTGGTTGCTCAGCTTCGCCTTCGCTTTCGTGGCGCCTTCGAGCACGCCCGGATGGTTGTGCTTCATATCGGCCGACAGCTTCATTATGGCCGCCGTCATGCAGGCCTCGTCCTCGCCGCAGGTGGCCATGGCTTGCTGGATCGCCGGGGTCATGAGCTGCCGCGCAGGGGCGGTCTGTTCGATCATCTGTTGGGCGTTGTCCACGCCCGTCACCGTGCCCTGCGTGCCCTTCAAGTGCACGGTGCCGTCCAGGTGACGCTGCACGGTGGTGTCGCGGAAGGTGCCGAGCTTGGCATTGCCCTGGTGGGCGTGCCCGCGGATGTCGATGGAGTAGACCAGCGTGGCCGGGCTCTCCTTCATGTCATAGGGCGAGATGTCGCCGGCCGCGCCCGGTGGCGACAGGGCCAGGCCGGTGGTGGCGGCGAGGCAGGCGACGATCAGATGGCCGGGCCGCCATGCGGCGGCGCGATGGAGGGCGTGCTGGTGGGTCATGTCCGGAGGCCTGGCTGTGTTGCGGGACGCACCGCCGATCGCGGCGTACCCGTATCGCAACCGATCCATGCCGGCGCAGGCTTGATGCCCCTCTGAGGGGATCGTTACGAATCCTTACTTGTAAGTAGGATCAATGACTTGTGGTATCCGACGTGGCGCTTCGCCGACCCCCGACGGGGGGCGCTCCCTACAGCCGTCGTGCGGTGATGCCGCCCCCGGCGAGCTGTGACTGCACGCTGTCCGGGCCGGCCAGGTGGGCTGCGCCGACCGCAATGAAGACGGTTCCGGGATGCTGCAGCATGTCGATGATGCGTTTGGCCCAGGCTTTGTTGCGCTCTACCAGCAGGCGCTGGTAGAGCTCGGGCGTCTCGCGACGCATCAGGTCGTTTTCCAGCCGGGCGAGCGCGGCGTCGTCGCCTTCTTTCCAGGCCCGGATGATGGCGGCCAGGTCCGCGGTGGCGCGGTCGGTATCGCGCAAGGTCGAGCGCAGCATCGCCAGTTGCATGGTCTGGGGCATGTCGGCCAGGAAGCGGATCTGTTGCTCGGCCGTCTCCAGCCCGCGCACCGGTTTGCCCGCCTTTTCCATCGTCGCGCGCAGCTGTTTGTCGACGCCCTGGGCGGGGTCGAGCCCCGCCTTGGTCAGCGGTGCGACGGTGAGGGTGAGCGCGGCCAGCCACGGCCGCATCATGTTCAGCGCAGCGACGCCGCCGGGAATGTCGGCCAGTCGCGCGGCGCGTTCCAGCCGTCCACGGTCGAACGGCGTGAGCAGGTCGGAAAGCGAGTGGGTTATGTCCATGCCGTAGCGCATCACCAGCGCCGCCATGTTGGCCTGGTCGTCGTCGACGATCTCCACGTACAGCACCTGGCTGTCGTCCAGTGCCTTGTCCAGCGCGGCGAAGTGCCAGTCGGCGTCGTGCGGCAGCAGGTGCACCGTGCCGAACAGGTAGATCGTGGTGTCCTGGTCCTTGATCGCCCAGAGCGCCGGGTGGGCCTGGGCAGGCGCCGCGATGGCGAGCGCGAGCATCAGCGCGGCAGACCGCGTGTACCCTCCCGCCCGGGATCGCCGACGTTGCCGCAGAGCCCGGCAACGGGCGAAGTCGAGCGCGGCAAGCAGGCTGGCGAGGCGATGTTTCATGGGCATTCGTCTGGTCGGTTCCGGGGGCCACTATCCGTGCGCGCCGAGGGCGCTTCAAGCGTCGCTGCCCGCGCTGCGGGTTCATGGTTGATCGATGGGCACCTTGGCCAGGGCGGCAAGGGCGGTCGCGCGAAGCGAGGCCAGCCGCGCCTGCGCGCGCCGTGCGCCGGCGGCATCGCCGTGGCGTTTGGCCCAGGCGATATACAGGCGCAACGTATCGGCAGTGGCGTCGGGCGACTCGACATCAAAGTCGCCCAGCCAGGCCTGTGCCGCGGCGTCCTCGTGCCTGGCCAACGCCAGCTGGAGTGCAAGGGCGTGAAGGAAGTCGCGCGATGCGCCTGGACTGTGCGCGGCGGCGGCGAATGCCTCTTGCATGCCCTTGTGGTCGCCGCGCGCAGCGTTCGCCAGTGTCTGCACCACGGCTCGGTTGAAGTGCGCCCCGGACGGATCAGGCAGGTGTCGCGCCATCGCTTCGACGCGGCGCTCGATGCCGGCGAGCGATGCCGGCTCCACCGCGATCGCGACGAAGGCCTCGATCACGCTGCTCTGGAGCGCGTCCTCCGGCCCCTGCGCCGGATCGATCAGGGCACTGGCCTGGCGGCTGAGCGCCAGCGCCTTGGTCGGATGCCCGCTGAAATACTCGCCGCCTGCGCTCATGTCGAGCAGGCGGGCCTGCATGAAGGCATTGTCCTGCGCTCGTGCCAGTCGTGTGGCCGTGTCGACGAGCGGCCGCAGTTCCTCATAGGCGCCAAGGTCGTAGAGCGCGGTCGTCAGCAGATTGGCGGTGGCGACCTGCAGTGGGGCGTCGTGATGCTGGCTGGACCAGTTCCACGTGCGTGCCAGCAGTGGCACGCCTTCCAGTGGATGGTCGCTGTTGGAGAGCGCGTAGGCGAGGTTGAAACTGGCGATGGCGCTGGAGCGCTCCCTGCCCAGGGCCTCGTCGGCCGCCAGCTCCGCTCGGGCCGCGGCAATCGCGGCGGGGGTATCGCCCCTGGCGTCCGCGATGTAACCCGCCGTGTTGTGCAGCAAGGGCTCCAGCCCGCGGATGGTGCCTTGCGTGACGAGCGCGCGTGCCTGTGCGTGCTCCTGCAGTGCGAGCGTGGTCTGTTTCAGGCGCGCGCGGATGTTGGCGCTGGCCAACAGCGCACGCGCCAGCAACTCGTCGTCTTCGGCCTCGCGCGCGGTGGTCATGGCCTGACCTGCGATCTTCAGCGCGACCGTGTTCTGGTGCCGGTGGTCGGCCTGATTCACCTGCGCGATCAGTACACGCGCGGCCATCGCGGGCTGATGCTGGCGCTGGGCCTCGACAAGCACGGCGGCATAACCGGCGTCGGCATCGTCGGGCTGGTCCGTGTTGGCCTGGGCCTGGGCCAACTGGAAGCGACCGGGCAGGAAGTCCGGCGCGCCGCTGGCCAGCACAACGAAATAGGGCTTGGCGTCGAGCCAGTCGCCATGCATCGCCAGGTCCATGCCGCGCGCGAACGTGGCGGCCAGGTAGGCGTCTTCGGGCGTGGACTTGAAGGGCGAGGCGGCGGGTGGGTCGAGTTTCAGCTCGCGGCGCAGGCGAGCGGTCGCGTTGACGCCGAGCACGGCCGGATCGCTGCCGCTCAGGACGAAGGTCGCGGGCGCATGTCCGTTACCGGTATCGATCCGTAGCGTGAGCTGGTAAAGCTTGTCGGCCAGCTGGGTCAGGCGACCGCCCACCAGTACGTCGGCACCGGTGACGTAGCGCACGTGTGCGGCATGGTCACGGCCTTGCGGTGGCGTGTAGGTCCAGGCGCGCGCAGCCTCCAGCGGATCGACCACGTCGATGTCGCGGCTGGTGCCCAGCAGGCTTGCGACCAGCCCGGACAGGCCGCGCGTGGTCCAGTCCAGCGAGTGGTTGCCGGTACCGTTTTCTATCGGCAGCAACGCAAGGCGCTGCTTCGGTGGTGCGGGTGGAGCGAAGCTGCGCGGGACGATCCAGATCGACAGCAGGCCGGCCAGAACCAGCGCACCAAGGGCGAACCAGAGCCTGCGCCGGCGCACCGGCCGTGGCGTGACGTCGAGGGGCGCCGAAGGGCGCTCGGGATCGACGTGGACCGGCTGGTCATGGCCCGTAGTGACCGGGGCAACCCATTGCAGGCCGCGGCCGTAGACGGTGCGGATGACCGCCTGCCGGTCGCCATCGTCGTCGAGCGCGCGGCGGGCCTTGTAGAGCAACTGACTGAGCGCCGCGTCGGTGATCGGGCGGTGACCCCACAGGGCGGTGACGACCTCCTGTTTGCCGACGGCACGGTCGCGGTTCTCCACCAGCAGCAGGATCAGGTCGAAAACCTTCGCTTCCAGGTCGACCGGTTCTCCGTTGCGCAGCAGGCGCCGGCAGGCGGGCACGATCGTGTACTCGCCGCATTGCCATGACACCTGGTTTGGCCCCTCTCCCTGCATCGTGCCGCGTCTCTTTCCCTGCGGTTCCCCGCCCGGAGGTTTACCACATTCGCGCAGGGGGTTCAGCGCCGCGCGGCGTCCCGCGGCACGTGCAGCAACTGGTCGACCAGCCGGTCGACCTGCGCTTCCGCGGCGGCCAGCGGCCGGGCCAGGGATTCGCTACCGAACTCGCCGTACTCCGCGGCCACCTGGTGCATGCGCCCGATGCGCCGCGACGAACTGGCAACGCTGGCGGCCTGGCTGCAGGCGGAAATGAGTGGTGCCGCGGACGCGCCTAGCGCGGCACGCGGTAGCCGCCCGGCACGCCGCGGGGGCTGAGCGTGAGCTGCCACAGCTGGTCGCGCCGGCTGCGGAACACGGCGGCGGAGACGGCCAGGTAGTAGTGCCACATGCGGCGGAAGCGCTCGTCGTAGTGATGCGACAGCGCCGGCCACGCGGCGTCGAAATTGGCGCGCCACGCGGTCAGCGTCTTGTCGTAGTCGGCGCCGAAGTTGTGCCAGTCCTCGACCACGAACAGGCCCTCGAGTGCGCTGGCGGTCTGGCTCATCGCCGGGATCATGGAGTTGGGGAAAATGTACTTCTCGATCCACGGATCCGGCCGCGAGGGTGCGCCGTTGCTGCCGATGCAGTGCAGCAGGAACAGGCCTTCCTCGCGCAGGCAGCGCCGTGCCACCTCGAAGTAGCTGCGATAGTTGAGCGCGCCCACGTGCTCGAACATGCCGATCGACATGATCGCGTCGAACGGCTCGTCCAGTTCGCGGTAGTCCTGCAGGCGGATCTCCACCGGCAGCCCGGCGCACAGCGCCTGCGCGTAGGCGGCCTGTTCCTGCGAGACGGTGATGCCCACGCCCTCGATGCCGTACTTCTGTGCCGCGTACTTCAGTGCCTCGCCCCAGCCGCAGCCGATGTCGAGCACGCGCTGACCGGGCTTGAGCCGCAGCTTGCGGCAGATCAGGTCGAGCTTGGCGACCTGGGCGTCGTCCAGGTTGTCCGCCTCGGCCCAGTAGCCGCAGGAATACACCAGCCGATCGCCCAGCATCGCCTGGAACAGGTCGTTGCCCAGGTCGTAGTGCGCCTTGCCGATCTCGAAGGCGTGTTCGCCGCGCTGCAGGTTGACGAAGCGTGCCTTCAGGTGGGCGATCAGCGTGTCGAGGGTTTTCAGTTCCTCGTCGATCTGCGCGCGCAGCAGGCGGGTGAACAGGCCGGGCAGGTCGGCGCTGTCCCACCAGCCGTCCATGTAGGCCTCGCCCAGCCCCAGCGAGCCGTGCGCGAACACGCGGGCGTAGAGACGATCGTCATGCACGCACACATCGCAGGGTGGCTTGTCGGCGGCACGCACACCGGCCAGTGCGAGCAGGTCGATGGCGCGTTGCTTGAGGGACTGCTGGCGGAAGGGCATTACAACGCTCCTTCAAATGGCGGCACGCCTCACTGCGCGCCCAGAACTCCAAAGCGTATGGTCGAGGTTGCATACACCGCGTGGATGCCCGCTTCACGCACGTGCGCGAGCAGGGCATCGGCGTGCGCCGGCGCGAGCAGGAATTCGACCTTCACCGGCAGGTCGTCGGCGAGGTCGAAGAAGGCTTCCTCGTGCAGCACGCCGTGGCGGCCGAAGCCTGCGGTGGCGCGAAAGACCGAGCCGCCGCCGATGCCCAGCCGCCTGGCCTGCTCCAGCAGCCATTCGGACAGCAATCGGCCGTCGTGGCGCGCGCGCAGGTGGACGTAGAAGCACAGCTGCACGCCTTCGGTGGTCATGTCGCTCACGGTGTGCCTCCTAGAGGGCGCGCAACAGGCCGCGCGCAATGACGATGCCGAGCAGGGTCAGGGCGATCGATCCGACCAGGTGCACCAGCAGGTGGCCGGCGAACCACAGATATTGCTGGCGCAACAGCAAGGTGGAGGATTCGGCCGAGAACGTGGAGAAGGTCGTCAGGCCGCCCAGGAAACCGGTGAACACGAACAGGCGCAGTTCCGGCGGCAGCGTCTGGAAATGGTCCCACACGCCCATCGCGCCGCCCATCAGCAGGCCGCCGAGCAGGTTGGCGGCCAGCGTGCCGGGCGGCAGCGTGGGAAAGACATGGTTGAGCAGGCTGCCGAGCAGCCAGCGCAGCCAGCAGCCGAGCGCGCCGCCGAAGCCGATCGCAAGGAATCCGGTGTAGCCCACGAGAGCGCCTCCCTGAAAGGTCGAAATCCGGACCTCTGCGCCGCGGGCACGCGCCCGCACCCGGAGCGTCCGGTGTGCAGGCATCATCAACCCCTCGGTCGGGGCGGTTCGTTCCGCGAGGAACGGGAGGCATGCCATCTCCCATCCGGCGGATGCTAGCCGATGGCCGCGTGCCAGGCCATCGCTTCCGGCCTGGGGCAACTCGGAGCCCGTGGCATACTCGCCACCGCTCCCCCGGCGCCATCCGATGACCCCTCCTCCCCCCATCCGGCGCAGCCTGCCCTGGCTGCTGGCCGCGCTGTCGATGATCGGCCCGTTCTCGATCGATGCCGTGTTTCCGGCTTTCCCGCTGATCGGCGCGCGCTTCGCCGTGGACGAGGTCGCGCTGCAGCAGTTGATCAGCGTCTACCTGCTGACGTATGCGGTGATGAGCCTGTTCCATGGCGCGATCTCCGATGCGGCCGGACGCAAGCCGGTGATCGTGGCGGGCATGCTCGGGTATGCGCTGGCCTCGGCCGGTGCGGCGCTGTCGACCTCCTTCGGCATGCTGCTGGTGTGCCGTGGCATCCAGGGTGCGTGCGCCGGTGCCGGCCTGGTGGTCGGCCGCGCGGTGATCCGCGACAGCCTCGAAGGCGAGGCGGCACAGCGGCTGATGTCGCAGGTCATGATGATCTTCGGCGTGGCGCCGGTGATCGCGCCGATGGTGGGTGCACAGCTGCTCGGGCTCGGGGGCTGGCACGGCATCTTCTGGGTGCTGACCGGCTTCACGCTGATGCTGGCGGGGCTGCTGCTCTGGCAACTGGAGGAAACGCACCCGCCGGCGGCGCGCAGTCGTTTCGCGTTCAAGCCGTTGCTTGCCGGCTACATCGCGTTCGGGCGCGACCGGCCGTTCTGGCCGCTGCTGGTCTCCTCTTCGGTCAACTTCGCCGGGTTGTTCCTGTTCATTGCCTCGGCGCCACGGATCATCCGCGAGCTGCTGGGCCTTTCGGCGCAGGGTTTCCCCTGGCTGTTCGTCCCGGTGGTGATCGGGCTGGTGGGCGGCGCCTGGGTATCGGGCCGGCTGGCCGGCCGCCGCGGCGTGGGCTTCACCGTGAACCTCGGCTATGCGGTGATGTTGCTGGCCTGCGCGCTGCACGTGGTCCTCGCCATCGGGTTTCCACAGCCGCGGCTGCCCTGGTCGATGCTGCCGCTGGTGCTGCACGGCGTGGGCGTGCAGCTGGCATTCCCGACGCTGACGCTGCTGTTGCTGGATCGCTTTCCACACAAGCGCGGCGGCATCTCCTCGGTGCAGGCCTTCGCCAGCCTGCTGCTCAACGGCGCCGTGGCGGGCGTGCTTTCGCCGCTGCTTTCGGGCAGCCTCCTGCACCTGGCGCTGGGGGCGAGCGTGCTGACGGTGATCGGTGCGTTGTCGTGGCGCTGGTATCGACGCGTCACCCGGGAGCCGCGGACGCCGCCGCCGCGGGACGTTGCGCTGCAGGCGCAGATCGCCGAACCTCGCTGATCGCCGCGGGCGTGTCCGCGGACACCGGCGCCAGCGTGACTTTCGCCAGTCGGCGGGCCAGCGGCGGCTGCCTATGCTTGTCGCCATCTCCCCGCTTTGCCTTGCCGATGCGCCCATCCGACCGACGCTCGTCCCGATCCCTTGCCCTGCGCGCGCTGGCGCCGCTGGCGTTGCTGCTTGCCACGCCAGCGATGGCGGTCGACGTGGACGGACACATCGACCCGGTCGAATGGCAGGGCGCCAGGCGCATCACCGACTTCCGCAAGACCCAGCCACTCAACGGCGAGCCGGGCAGTCTGCCGACCGAGGCCTGGGTGCTGTCCACGCCCGAGGGCCTGGCCGTGGCGTTCCGTTGCATCCAGCCGCCCGGGGTGCCGCGCACGCACCAGCGCATCCGCCGCGACGAGCAGGCTCAGGTCGACCGCGTGAACCTGATGGTCGACTTCGATGGCGACGGGCGCACCGGCTACAACTTCATGGTCACCCTCACCGATGACCTCAACGATGCAGTGCTGACCAACGAGAGCCGCTTCAACACCGACTGGGACGGCAACTGGAAGCACGCCGTCAGCGAGGATGCGCAGGGCTGGTCGGTGGAGATGCTGATCCCCTGGTACATCGCGCCGATGCGCAAGGCGGTCGGCGGCGAGCGCACCATCGGGCTGTACCTGGACCGCGTGATCGGCTCGACCGGCGAGCGCGACGCCTGGCCGGTGGCGAGCTTCAACAAGCCGCGCTTCCTCTCCGATTTCACGCCGGTGACGCTGCCGGCGTACACGCAGTCGCTGTTCGCGATCACGCCGTACGCGGTGGCCATCCGCGACCAGGTGCGCGGCGACAACACCTTCGACGGCGGCGCGGACATCTTCTGGAAGCCCAACGGCCAGACCCAGTTGACCGCAACGATCAATCCGGACTTCGGCCAGGTGGAAAGCGACGACCTGGTGGTCAACTTCGGCGCGGAAGAAACCTTCTTCACCGACAAGCGTCCGTTCTTCACCGAGAACCAGGGCATCTTCGACTTCAGCATGCTGATCGACAACAGCCAGCTGATCTACACCCGCCGCGTCGGCGGGCCGTCGGATGACGGCAACGGCTCGGGAGACGTGACCGGTGCGCTCAAGCTCAACGGCAGCGTGGGCGCGACCCGCTACGGCGTGATGGCGGCGCAGGAAAGCGGCGACGCCGGGCGCACCTTCTCGGCGTTGCGGCTGATCCACGACTTCGGCTCGCAGACGCTGGGCATGGAGGCGACGCGGGTGGATCGCCCGTGGCTGGATCGCGACGCCGACGTGCTGGGCATCGACCATCGCTGGCAGCCCAACGACAAACTCACTGTCACCAGCAACGTGGTCGGCAGCGCGATCGACCAGCACGGCACCACCACGCGCGGCTACGGCGCCACGTCGGTGGTCGAGTACGAAATGAACGAGCGCTGGACCCAGGAGTGGCTGGGCATGCACTTCGACGACAGGCTCGACCTCAACGACTTCGGCTACCTGCCGCGCAACAGCCTCAACTACGTCCACTACGAGGTGCGCCGCCGCTTCGCCGACCTGCCGGCCGACTCGCGCTACGCCTCGCACGTGTGGCACTGGCGCGTGGTCGGCATGGACAACGACCACGGCCTGTCGCTGCAGCGGCAGTTCCGGGTGATCCGCGAGAGCCAGTTGCGCGACGGCGGCGAGGCCGACTGGCAGCTCAACCTCAACGCGCCTGCGCACGACGACGAACTCACCCGCGGGCACGGCGCCCTGCGTACGCCACTCAATGCCGTGCTGGACTGGGAACGTCAGAGCCCGCGCAAGGGCAACTGGGCGTGGGAATCGGAAGTGGAGTTGATGGGCAGCGACCGGGTCGGCCTGCACCGCATCGGTTATGCGGCCACCTTCCAGCCGACCTACTTCATCAACGACGCCTTCAGCGTCTTCACTGGCGTGACTTACCAGTTCAACCCCGACTGGCTGGTCTGGCAGCACGACAACCTCATCGGCAGCTTCGACAGCCATCAGGTGATGCTCGACGCGGGCGTCAACTGGAACATCGGCAGCCGCCAGGAACTGCGCGTCAAGCTGCAGGCATTGGGGCTGGACGCGCAGTTGCTGCAGGCCTACCGCGTCAATGGCGACATGCGCGCCGTGGCCGTGGACGATCCGGTCAACGATTTCAGCGTGCGCAACCTCGGCTTCCAGATCCGCTACCGCTACGAGCTGGCGCCGCTGTCGGACCTGTACGTGGTGTACGGCCGTGGTGGCTACGCGTTCGATCCGCTCTACCGCGAAGCCGGCAGCCAGTTCAGCCGCAGCTTCGATCTGCGCGACAGCGAGCAGTTGCTGGTCAAGCTGGCGTACCGCTTCGAGCTTTGATCGGCGCGGAACGGGCCACCGCATCCGGCGCCTCGCTCCCAAAGGCGCCCCCATCCGCCTGTCGGCACCTTCCCCCGCGTTTGCAGGGGAAGGCTCGGTGGCGCGGCATCAGGGACGGCGTGGAGCCGCGCGCGCTGATCCTTCCCCCGTTTGACGGGGGAAGGTGCCCGAAAGGCGGATGGGGAACGTCTTGCGGAAGACTCCCACTTTCCCCGCCTCGGTCGAACGTTGACACCACGCGCGGCATGCTGTGCGCATGACCCCCGACTTCATCGCCTCGCTGCTCGGCCATCCTGCCACGGTGCTGCCGCGGGCGTTCTACGCGCGCGATCCGCGCGTGGTCGCGCCCGAGTTGCTCAACAAGGTGCTGTTGAACGCGGACGGGCGCAGCGGGCGCATCGTCGAGACCGAGGCCTATTGCGGCGCGATCGATCCGGCCGCGCACTCGTGGCGGGGACGCACCGCGCGCAACGCCACCATGTTCGGTCCGCCCGGGTTGCTCTATGTGTACTTCACCTATGGCATGCACTGGTGTTGCAACCCCGTGTGCGGCGAGGAGGGCGAGGGCGTGGCGGTGCTGCTGCGCGCGCTGGCGCCGCTGACCGGATTGGCCGCGATGCGGGCGGCGCGGCCGAACTGCAGGCACGACCGCGATCTCTGCCGTGGGCCGGCCCGCTTGTGCCAGGCGCTGGGGATCGACGGGGCACGGGATGGTGTCGACCTGGTCGAGGGAGCCGGCGGTTTCACCGTTGTGGACGATGGCGTGCCGCCGCCGGCCGAACCGGCGGCATCGCCGCGGATCGGCATCACGCGCGCGGCCGAGGAGCCCTGGCGATGGTATGTGGCCGGCGAGCGGCATGTATCCGGCAAGCGTGGTTGACGCGCGTTTGATCCTGGCAGGCGGACGGTGGCGTCCATCCCACCGAGGAGGCCCGGCCATGCCGTACAAATCCACCCGCGATCTGCCCGAGTCCGTGCGCGACAACCTGCCGGCGCACGCGCAGGACATCTTCAAGGAGGCGTTCAACAGCGCCTGGGACGAGTATGCGGATCCGGACAAGCGCCGGGGCAAGGAATCGCAGGAAGAGGTGTCGTTCAAGGTCGCCTGGTCGGCGGTGAAGAACGAGTACGAGAAGGGCGACGACGACAAGTGGCACCGGAAGTGACACGCAGCCGATCTTTCCCCCGCGCGCGGAGGAAGGTGCCCGAAGGGCGGAGGGGGGGGGGGAGCCTTGCGGGAAACTGGCAGGCGCCGGCTTTCGTAACCCGCAGCAACCCTCCTTGCGAGCCCTCGCTCCTCGCCCTCCACCCTCTCCGCGCAGGGGAGAGGGAGCTGAAGCGTCAGGCCAGGTTGCGGGTCTTGAGGAACGCCAGCGCCTCGGCGGAAGTGACACGCACCCGTCCTTCCCCCGCGCGCGGGGGAAGGTGCCCGAAGGGCGGATGGGGGAAGCCTTGCGGGAAACTTGCAGGCGCCGGCTTTCGTAACGCGCAGCAACCCTCCTCGCGAGCCCCGGCCCCTCACCCCAACCCTCTCCGCGCAGGGGAGAGGGAGCTGAAGCGTCAGGCCAGGTTGCGGGTCTTCAGGAACGCCAGCGCCTCGGCCGCATCCTGCTCGAACCACGCCCGCGTCGATCCCAGCCGGAAGCTGTAGCCCCAGGCATCCATGTCGGCCATCAGCCGTGCGCGGCCGACGCCCGGCAATTCATCGGCGAGCAGGATCTGCAGGTAGCAGGTGGCGTCTTCTTCCTCCACCGAGTCGGTGGCGTCCGTGTGTACCTGGCTGCGCCGTTCCGGCGTCAGCATCAGCAGGTGGCAGGCCTCGTGCAGGACCGAATGCACGGGCGTGTCGTCGCGTGCGTACACGTCGGTGCCGATGAGGCCGGCTTCTTCCTCACCCCAGTAGCTGCCGGGAATAGGCTCGCCGGCGGGCACGCGATGCAGCGCCAGGCCATGGCGCGCGAGCAGGGCGGTGGGTGTCTCGAAGCCGATGTCGGCCAGGCGCAGGACGTCGGGAGTGTTCATGGGGGCGTAGGGTGGGCTTCAGCCCACCGCTGTGGTGCCGCAAGGTGGGCCGAAGCCCACCCCGCGATCAGGGCGTGCTGGCGGCCTTGCCGTCCGGCAGCGCGACGGAGAGTTCAAGCACCTCGTGCCCGCTGTCGCGCTCGACGTTGATGTTGATCGCGTCGAGGTCGACATTGACGTACTTCTTGATCACCTCGAGCAGCTCGTTGCGCATCAGCGGGAGATAGTCCGGCGCCCCGCGCGTCGAGCGTTCCTGCGCCACGATGATGCGCAGGCGTTCCTTGGCGACCGTCGCGGTGGGTTCCGGCTTGCGCTTCAGGAAATCGAGAATGCCCACATCAGCCTCCGAACACGCGCTGGAGAAAGCCCTTCTTGGCCACTTCGGTGAAACGCAGCGGGCGAGCCTCGCCGAGGATGCGCGCGACCGTGTCGCGGTAGGCCTGCCCGGCGTGGGAGTTCTCGTCCAGGATCACCGGCACGCCGGCGTTGGAGGCGGCCAGCACGTTCTCCGATTCGGGGATCACGCCGACCACGGTGATGCCGAGGATTTCCTCGACATCCTTGACGCTCAGCATCTCGCCCATGGCCACGCGCGCCGGGTTGTAGCGGGTCAGCAGCAGGTGCTGGGTGATGCCGGACTCGCCGCGCTCGGCGCGGCGGGTCTTGCTGGCGAGCAGGCCCAGGATGCGGTCCGAATCTCGCACCGACGACACTTCCGGGTTGACCACCACCACCGCGTGGTCGGCGAAGTACATCGCCAGGTGCGCGCCCTTCTCGATACCGGCGGGCGAGTCGCAGACGATGTAGTCGAAGCCGTCGTTGGAAAGATCGTCGAGCACCTTCTCGACGCCTTCCTGGGTCAGCGCGTCCTTGTCGCGGGTCTGGCTGGCGGCCAGCACGTAGAGGTTCTCGTGGCGCTTGTCCTTGATCAGCGCCTGCTTGATGGTGGCCTCGCCGTGGACGACGTTGACGAAGTCGTACACCACGCGCCGCTCGCAGCCCATGATGAGGTCCAGGTTGCGCAGGCCGACATCGAAGTCGATCACCGCAACTTTCTTGCCGGCCATCGCCAGCCCGGTGGCCAGCGAGGCGCTCGTGGTGGTCTTGCCGACGCCGCCTTTGCCAGACGTGACGACGATAATCTCAGCGCTCAAGGGCTCTTCTCCGGAAATGCTTGGGTGGGAATCGCCGGTCACAGCCGGGCGATCATCAATTTTTCACCATCGAGCCAGCATTGCACAGCCTGGCCTTCGAGGTCCTTGGGGATCTGTTCAAACACGCGGTAGTGGCCGGCGATGGCCACCAGTTCGGCACGGAAATCCGACACGAAGATGCGCGCCTTCTCGTCGCCCTGCGCACCGGCCATGGCGCGGCCGCGCAGGCCGCCGTAGACGTGGATGGAGCCGTCGGCGATCACCTCGGCGCCGTTGGCGATCGCGCCGGTGAGCACCAGGTCGCGGTCGCGCGCGTAGACCTGCTGGCCCGAGCGCACGGTGCCGTCGTGGTGCTGCGCGCCCAGCGAGGACCCGGCCGGCGGCGCGGCGTGGATCGGTTCGCGCACCGGTTCGGCCCGGGGCGCGGGTGCGGCGGCCGGCGTCGGGGCGGGCGGCGCGATGCTGCCGCCGTCGGCCGGCTCGTAGGCGGCGCGGAACTTGGCGATCAGCGGCAGGCCCATGCGCTGGGCCAGCGCCTCGGTGGCGCTGGTGCCGTAGGCCAGGCCGACCGGCAGCATGCCGGCGCTGCGCACGGCCTCGAGCAGGGCATCCACCGTGCCGTCGTCGGGCAGGTCCATCAGGTGCGAAAGGTCCAGCACCACGGCGGCGCGGGAGAACAGCTGCGGTGCCGAGCGCACGCGGCGTTCAAGCTCGTCGCAGAGGGCGGCGGCATCGACGCGGCGCACGCGCACACAGGCGATGCCGACCTGGCCGAATCGCAGGTCGCAAGCTTCAGTGGTATCCATTTTTACTGTCACGGGTGCCGCTCTCCGGCGAGACGGCGCGGCTGGGAAGTGGGGGAGAGGGAGGTGGCGGGCATAGGCAACTGGCGCTCGGCCAGCCACGGCTCGTCCGGCAGTCCGCCGTTTTCGAGCCAGGTCTCGCGCACGTAGGCGTAGCTGGGCAGGTCCTTGGCCAGCAGGCTCACCTGCGGGCCGGAATCGCCCATGCGCTGCTGGCCGACCTCCTGGAAGCCGTAGGTGCCGTGGAACAGCACGACCACGTCGTCGCGCGGTTCCAGGAACACCTCGCAGGTGAGCAGCGGCACGCGCACCTCGGCGTAGCTGGTGACGTCGCAGTACAGAATGCGGCCCAGGCCGTGCCGGCGGAACGCGTTGCCGATCACGATGCGGTCGATGTAGACGAACGACTCGTAATGGTCGGAGAACCAGCGGTAGTTCGGGCTGTCGTAGTTGCCGCCGTCGCGCAGGGCCATCAGGAAACCGGCCAGCTGGCCGTCGATCTCGGCGACACGGAAGTATTCGGCACGCTCGTAGAAGTAGCGCAGCTGCGCGGCGTCCAGGGCGAGGATGGAGCGGCCGGCGGCGTTGTTGAGCGCCAGCACGGCATCCAGGTCGTGCTCGCGCACGTCGCGGATGGCTAAGGCCATTCGTTGCTCCGCAGATAAGCAGTCAATCGGTGGGTCGCCGCAGGCGTCCCGCAAGGGCGCATTATGGCATGCGGGGGCGACACGCACACCCTGCGTGCGGCTGTAAAACCTTTGTAAAACGCGAGCCTGCGTGACCGATGGCAGGGTGACTTTCCGCGCATTGCGCGGGGCCGGCGTGGGCCTATGATGCCGGGTATGTCCTGGACCAACTTCAACCATATCCGGCTGCTGCGGCTGACCGGACTGTTCACTTACCTCTGCGTGGCGTTGCCGCTGCTGCCGGGCAGCTGGAGCCTGGCGCAAGTGAATGCGTGGTGGAGCAATCCGAACATCTCCGGCTGGATTCTTTCCTATCTGGTGTTCGGCCTGACCTATCTGCTGCTGACCGGCCGTTCGGGCATGAGCCGCCAGAGCGGCCGCGCGCAGGTGCTCAAGCTGCTGGGGCTGGTCGTGCTGACCGGCTCGGCGGTGGCGATGGGCTGGTTCAGCCAGAGCGGCCTGTCGGCCATGCTGATGCTGGTGATCGCCGTCGTCCTGCCCTGGCAGCTGCCAGTCGTGGCCGGGCTGGTCTGGATGCTGGCGCAGAACCTGATGCTGATTCCGATCATCGCCAGTTACATGGGCTGGACGATCGTGACCGCGTTTCTCCAGGTGTGCATGTACCTGGGCATCTCGGCGCTGGCGTTCTTCACCTCGATGGTCGCCAGCCAGCAGACCGAGGCGCGCGAGGCCCAGCGGCGCCTCAACTCCGAACTGCGCGCCACCCGCGCGTTGCTCGCCGAATCGACCCGCATCGCCGAGCGCATGCGCATCGCCCGCGAGCTGCACGACCTGATCGGCCACCACCTGACCGCGCTCAGCCTCAATCTCGAAGTAGCCAGCCACCTGGCCAACGACAGCGCAGGCGAGCACGTGCGCAAGGCGCAGGCCACCGCGCGGCACCTGCTTTCGGACGTGCGCGAGGCGGTCAGCGAGCTGCGCCAGGATGACGCGATCGACCTGACCCAGGCGCTGCGCAGCCTGACCGAGGGTGTGCCGGGGCTGACCGTGCGCGTGGACATGCCGCCGCGCTTCGCCGTCGAAGATCCGCGCCGCGCGCAGGTGCTGCTGCGTTGCGCGCAGGAGATCATCACCAACTGCGCCAAACACGCCGGTGCGCGCCAACTGTGGCTGACCTTCGCCTACGCCGACGCCAACCAGATCGGCCTGCACGCGCGCGACGACGGTCGCGGCGCGGCGCACTTCAAACCCGGCAACGGCCTGTCCGGCATGCGTGAGCGGCTGGCCGAATTCGGTGGAAGCGTGGCGGTCGATACCGCCGTCAGCGAGGGATTCGCGCTGACTGTCCGCCTTCCGCTGGGCGAGGCGTTGGAACTGGCCCATTCGCCTTCCCGGCTGGAGCCGCCGGCGCTGAGCATGTCGTGACGCCAGCTCGCTGCGTCCCATGCCAGAATGGTGGGCAGCGCCCGGTGCCGCGTACTCCGCAGCCATCACCGCAATCTTGAGGAACCGCGATGATTTCCGTCTGTCTCGTCGATGACCAGAACCTGGTGCGCCAGGGCGTCCGCTCGCTGCTGGACCTGGCCGAAGACATCCGCGTGGTCGCCGAATGCGCCGATGGTGCGCAGGCCGTGGCCGACATTCCGCGCATCAAGCCCGACGTGGTGCTGCTGGACCTGCGCATGCCCAACATGAGCGGGCTGGAGGTACTGCAGGCGTTGTCCGCACGCGGCGAACTGCCGCCGACCATCATCCTGACCACGTTCGACGACGACCAACTGGTGCTGCAGGGCCTGAAGGCCGGCGCGCGCGGTTATCTGCTCAAGGACGTTTCGCTGGAGCAACTGGTCGAAGCCGTGCGCACGGTCGCCGCCGGCGGCTCGCTGGTGGCGCCGATGGTCACCCAGCGCCTGCTCGCCGGGGTCGGGCGCATGCAGAACCAGTTCACCAGCCTCGAACAGCCCGATCCGCTCACCGAGCGCGAGACGGAGATCCTGCGCCTGCTGTCGGGCGGCTACTCCAACAAGGAAATCGCCAACTCGCTGAAGGTGGCCGAGGGGACGGTGAAGAACCACGTGTCCAACATCCTCTCCAAGCTCGGCGTTCGGGACCGGACCCGCGCGGTATTGAAAGCGCTGGAGCTGGGGATCGTCTGACCGCTGGGACGCTTCGATTTCGGGCCTGCAGCCTGGGTTGGGCGCGAACGGCGCAGCCATGGCATCGAAATCCGCTACTCAGGCGACAGCCCAGGCTGCCGTCGCCAGGGTCCTGGGCGGTCTGCATGAAACGTGCCCTTGCGACAAAGCTTCGGGCACTCGCCACGAAACCCCGTTCGCCCTGAGCCGAAGCTTCACGCGCCCCATGGGCGTCCTTTCGGTGGAGGCGCGCAGGCCGCCAGAAGCCCGCCCCGACAGGGTTTTCACGGCACCCAGACAGGCCCTGGTCCGCCTGATGGCGTTCCAGCCCGCGAGCAAGTACCATCCCAAGCTTCGGTATTTCGCCGACCCTCGCCGTGCCTTCCTCCGGGGTTCACCCTGTGGCGCGGAATCCGACGGGAACCTTTAGTGCTGCGCGGAAAACGCTCGGAGAACCCAGGTAATGATGCGTGTTCTTGAATTCATTGTGGCCCTGATCATCGTCGCCGTGGTCGGTGTCGTGGTAGGCGTGATCATGCCCGGCAGCGGCCATGTGGAGCGATCGCTGGTCATCGGCAAGGACATGCGGCAGGTCTACGACGTCCTCAACAACTTCCGTCGCTTCGAGGACTACGCCTCGCTGCGCCAGGAGGACCCGAAGATCCAGTTCAAGCTTTCCGGCAAGTCCTACGGTCCGGGCGCGGAAATCAGCTGGACCAGCGAGGAAGGCCGTATTGGTGACGGCAAGCTCACCATCGCCAGCGCCGATCCGGACTTCTATAAGGTCGACAACACCGTCAACGACGCCAAGATTGTCTGGAACCTGGACAACGACTGGCGCGGGCAGGACAAGCATTTCACGCTGGACCTGGAGCGCCAGGGCAGCCGCCACCAGCTGACCAAGGTGACCTGGTCCTACGACGTGGCCTACGGCTTCAACCTGGTCAACCGCTATTCGAACCTGTACATCCACGGCGATCCGGATTCGCTGATCCAGACCAGCCTGGGCAACCTGCAGAACGTGCTGGCGGCCGTGCCGAACATCGACTACGGCAACCTGGTCCCGTACATCCGTCCGACCCAGCCGACCCCGATGCTGCTGGTTTCCAGCTCGATTCCGCGCAGCGGCGGCCTGGCCGCCCTGGACGACGCCACCGCGACTGCCGTCAAGCAGATTCAGGACGCCGCCAAGAAGCTGGGCGTGAACGTGGTCGGCCCGCGCGTCATCTTCACCACCAACTTCGGCGACCAGAACTACACCTTCGACGTCGGCATGCCGATCGACGCCACCAGCCTGACCCTGGCCGGCCAGAGCCAGGAGCTGACCCCGCCGCAGCCGCCGAAGCTGGGCGAGGAAGATGAGCCGGCCGAGGCTTCCAGCGCGCCGGCCAGCGCCAGCAGCACCGCCGCTGCCAAGCCGGTGGGCCCGCAGCCGGGCGACCATGACCGCTTCGGCCGCCTGATCGTCGACAACAACGTGCGCGCCACCCTGGCCTACGGCAACCCCACCCTGATGGGCGTGTGGAACGGCACCGCTGCCGGCGTGCCGCAGACCCGCGAGATGCTCAAGGCCTACGCGCAGACCCACGGTTACAAGTTCGACGAAGTGACCAACCGCCTGTACGACATCGAAGTGCAGCCGGAGGTGAAGGACAAGGACGGCAACATCACCACGTACGCCAAGTACGAGGTCTACCTGCCGCTGCTGGGCGACAACGTGCCTGAGCAGACGCCGGAGCAGGCCGCCGGCATCCCGCAGCCGACTCTGGAGCCGGCGCCGGCCGCCAGCGCTTCGGCGCCTGCCGCCGCCAGCTCTGCCCCCGCTGCAAGCTCGACCGCTGCTCCGGCCGAGGCTGCCAGCGCCGAGTAAGCACCAGGCGCTTTGCTCCATCGAACATTCTGCCCGCCTCGCGCGGGCAGGATTTTTTTTGGTCCACGGCAATAGTCGCCGCCCATCCGACTGCGCCCTGCCACCGAAGGCGCCTGTTTGACGATGGTCGTCAACTTTCCGAACCGCGCGGAAGGACACAGCGCTCCCACATCCCGCATGGCAGCCTGCGCGACGCAGGGGATGCAGGGCCGCCTGGAGGCGGCCATTCGGGAGGGAGTGAACGCATGTCGCATCACCATCACGCGGCCCGCAAGGGGCGCGCAGGGTCCGTTGTACCGCGCACGGGCGTGGCCGTTCTCGCACTGGGCCTGTGCCTGCCCGCGCTGGGCCAGTCGGTGCCGCAGGACGCAACCAAAGACAACGCCAAAGTCACCGAACTGGACAGCATTCAGGTCATCGGTTCGCGTGCCAAGGACCGCACGGCCGCCGAGGCGGTGGCACCGGTCGATGTCATCAGCGCCGAGCAACTGCAGAACGCCGGCGTGGTTGAAGTGGGGCAGGCATTGCAGATGCTCGAGCCGAGCTTCAACTTCTCCCGCACCTTCGTCAGCGACGGCACCGACATCCTCCGTCCTGCCACGTTGCGCGGCCTGGGTCCCGACCAGGTGCTCGTCCTGGTCAACGGCAAGCGCCGTCACCAGCAGGCGCTGGTCAACGTGCAGCAGACGGTCGGCCGTGGCTCGGCCGGCACCGACATCAATGCCATCCCGATCTCGGCGATCGAGCGCATCGAAGTGCTGCGCGACGGCGCGGCGGCGCAGTACGGCTCCGACGCGATCTCCGGCGTGATCAACATCGTCCTGAAGAAGCAGACCGGCCACACCAGCGTCTCGCTCGAAGGCGGGCAGACCTACCAGGGCGACGGCCTGATGCGCCAGGGCAGCGTCAACACCGGCCTCAAACTCGGCCGCGACGGCTACCTCGACCTCACCCTGGAATACCGCAAGCGCGACGCGACCAACCGCGCAGGCGTGGACACGTTGCGCGTGGATCCACCGCGTGTGACCCAACGCCTGGGCGATGCCGACGCCAAGGACGCCTACTTCTGGCTCAACGGCGGCCTGCCCGTCGCCGGCGGCGAGTTGTACTGGTTCGGTGGCGTGTCCAAGCGCGACGGCAGCTCCTACGGCTTCTTCCGGCCGGCGGGCGACAACCGCACGGTACCGGCGCTCTATCCGGACGGTTTCCTGCCCAACATCGTCACCACGGTGAAGGACGCCTCCCTCGCCGTCGGCTTCCGCCACCCGCTCGGCGACTGGGACATGGACGTGTCGGTCAACCGCGGGCGCAATAACTTCGGCTTCCACGAGGCCGATTCGGTCAACGTGAGCTGGTGGTACGAACCGGCACCGGGCGGCGGCATCTACGCGCAATCGCCGACCGAGGCCGATACTGGCAAGCTCAAGCTCACCGAAACCACCTTCAACCTGGACTTCCGCGGCCCGGTCGACTGGGGCGTGGGCGCCAATGCGCTGGACCTCGCCACCGGCTTGGAGTGGCGCAAGGACGAGTACGCGATCACCCCCGGCGACCCGGTCACCTACACCTACGGGCGTACCAACGACCGCTCCATCCCGATCTTCGGCCAGACCGGCGACATCGCGCAGCCCGGCATGCAGGGCTTTCCCGGCTTCTCGCCCACCGAGGCGGTGAACGATGGCCGCCACAACTGGGCGTTCTACCTCGATGCCGAATCGCAGCTCACCGAGCGCCTGCTGCTCGGCGCGGCGGCGCGCTACGAGAAGTATTCGGACTTCGGCAGCACCACCACCGGCAAGTTCTCGGTCCGCTTCGACGCGACCGACAGCTTCGCCGTGCGCGGCACGCTCGCCACCGGCTTCCGCGCGCCGGGCGTGCAGCAGATGTTCTACAGCCAGCGCTCGACGAATCTCGATCCGAGCGGCGTGCTGGTCGACACGCTGACCGCGCGCCAGGACAGCCCGGTCACCCGCGCCTTCGGCATCCAGCCGCTGAAGGAGGAGACCTCGCGCAGCGGCACGCTGGGCATCGTCTACAAGCCGATGGGCGACTTCACGCTGACCGCCGACGTCTATCGCATCGACATCGACGACCGCATCATCTTCTCCAGCAACATCGTGCCCGAGTCCGTCGGCACGGACGGCCAAGCGTGTGCGCCCGGCAACGGCAACTGCCCGATCAGGGCGATCCTCGATCCGCTGGGCGTGGGCCAGGTGCTGTTCTTCACCAACGCCATCGACACCCGCACCGAGGGTGCCGACGTGGTGGCGCAGAAGGGCTATGCCTTCGACGGCGGCAGCAGCCTCGACCTCACCGCGCTGCTCAGCTACAACCGCACCGAGGTGACCGGGCGCAAGTCGCAGTCGGCCATCCTGCCGCCGGAGAAGCTGTTCGACGACACCCAGGTCACCCTGGTCGAGGAAGGCCAGCCGCGCGTGCACCACATCCTGCAGGGCGTGTACCGCACCGGCGCCTGGGACTTCACGTTGCGTGGCAACTACTTCGGTCCGGTCAGCGGGCAGGGCTTCACGCCCGGCATCAAGCAAACCTGGGGCGGCAAGTGGCTGGCCGACGTGGCGCTGGGCTACCGCTTTTCCGACGCGGCCAAGTTCACGGTGGGCGCTGACAACGTGTTCGACACCTACCCGGACAAGTGGGATCCGCAGACCGGCGCGCCGTTCCCGCAACTGGGCTTCACCTATGGCTGGGAAACCATGCCGTTCGGCATGAATGGCGGGTTCTATTACGCGCGGCTGGATTTTCGGTTCTAGGCGGAAGCGCCCCCATCCGCCCTTCGGGCACCTTCCCCCGCGTTCGCGGGGGAAGGATCGATGCCAGCCAGTGAGCGCTTCCCCAAATTCGCGGGGATGGACGAAGATGAGCCTTCCCCCGCGCGCGGGGGAAGGTGCC
Organism: Frateuria sp. GZRR35; assembly: GCF_051900415.1. Lineage (NCBI taxonomy): Bacteria > Pseudomonadati > Pseudomonadota > Gammaproteobacteria > Lysobacterales > Rhodanobacteraceae > Frateuria > Frateuria sp. GZRR35. The sequence continues at coordinate 249,323 of NZ_JBHZGL010000002.1, read as the reverse complement.
GAAGGCGGATGGGGGCGACCTGCCGCAGCCCCGCACCGGTGCGCTAGAGTGACGGGCCAGTCCAAGCCCCGCATCGCATGATCGAAGCCGACCGACTCACCCGCTGCTATGGCCGCCTCACCGCGGTGGACGCGTTGTCCATCCGCGCCGAGCCTGGCCAGGTGCTGGGCCTGCTCGGTCCCAACGGCGCCGGCAAGTCCACCGCGATGCGCATGATCGCCGGCTTCCTGGCGCCGACTTCCGGCACCGCGCGGGTCTGCGGACACGACGTGCAGCGCGAGCCGCTGAAGGCCAAGCGCGCGCTCGGCTACCTGCCCGAGGGCGCGCCAAGCTACGGCGAGATGACCGTGCGCGAGTTCCTCACCTTCATCCTGCGCGTGCGTGCATTGCCGGCGGAGGCGGGCTTCCGCCGCTTCGACGAGGTGGTCACGCACCTACAACTGGAAGACGTCCTGGACCAGTGCATCGACACGCTGTCCAAGGGCCTGCGCCGGCGCGTCGGCCTGGCGCAGGCGATCCTGCACGACCCGCCGGTGCTGATGCTGGACGAACCCACCGACGGCCTGGACCCGAACCAGAAGCACGCCGTGCGGCGGCTGATCGATTCGATGGCGCGCGAGCGCACGATCCTCATTTCGACGCATCTGCTGGAGGAGGTCCATGCGCTCTGCAACCGCGTGGTGATCATCGCCCGCGGCAAGCTGCTGGCCGACGCCACGCCGGCCGAGCTGGAGGCGCGCTCGCGCTATCACGGCGCGGTGTCCTTCAGCGCACCCGGCAGCGGCGTCTCGCAGGAAATGCTCGGTCGCCTGCCACAGGTGGCTGCGATCGAGGTGGACCCGCTGGACGGGCGCATCACCGTGTTCCCCAAGCCCGGCGCACGCATCCTGGAGCCCGTCGAGGACCTGCTGCGCCAGCAGGGCCTGGAAGTGTCGGAAATCCAGCTCGAGCGCGGCCGGCTGGATGAAGTCTTCCGTCAGATCACGATGGGGGAGGGCGCCTGATGCACCCGGTCGCCGCCATCATGCGCCGCGAGCTGCGCAGCTATTTCGTCACTCCGGTGGCCTACGTCTTCCTGGTGATCTTCCTGGTGCTGGCCGGCCTGCTCACCTTTTACGCGGGCGACTTCTACGAGCGCGGGCTGGCTGACCTGCAGCCGTTCTTCGTGATGCACCCGTGGCTGTACCTGATCCTGGCGCCGGCGCTGTCGATGCGCATGTGGGCGGAGGAGTCCAAGTCCGGCACGCTGGAGCTGCTGCTGACGCTGCCGGTGACGCTGGTGCAGTCGATGCTGGGCAAGTTCCTCGCCGCCTGGCTGTTCCTCGGGCTCGCGCTGGCGCTGACGTTCCCGATCTGGATCACCGTCAACTACCTGGGCGATCCGGACAACGGCGTGATCTTCGCCGGTTACCTGGGCAGCTGGCTGATGGCCGGCGCGTTCCTGGCGATCGGCGCCTGTCTGTCCACGCTCACCCGCAGCCAGGTGGTCGCCTTCATCCTCACCGCGCTGGTGTGCGTGCTCTTGATCCTGGTCGGCCAGCCGCAGGTACTGGACTTCTTCCAGGGCGCGCTGCCGCGCAAGCTGGTCAATGGCGTGGCGCACCTGTCGATCCTCCGTCACTTCGAGGCGATCGCGCGCGGTGTGCTCGACGTGCGCGACCTGATGTACTTCCTGCTCACCATCTTCGCCTGGCTCACCGCCGGCGTGCTGGTGCTCGACCTGAAGCGGAACCGCTGACATGCGTCGCCTGCACATCGGTCGCCGCACCTGGCTGGTCACCGCGCTGGTCGCACTGACGCTCGCCTTCATCGGCATCACCCTGGCCAGCAGCCGCGGCCTGCAGGCCGCACGCGTCGACCTGACCGCCGATCACCTGTACACGCTTACGCCAGGGACCCAGCACATCATCGACGGCCTGCGCCGGCCGTTGAAGCTCACCCTGTATTTTTCGGAGCACGCCACTCGCGATCTGCCGCAGCTGCGCAGCTACGAACAACGGGTACGCGAGATGCTGCAGGAGATGGTCGCCCGCTCGCGTGGCCGCATCCGTCTGGCCGTGATCGATCCGGTGCCGTATTCGGACGACGAGGCCAGCGCCGAAGGCGGCGGCCTGACCCCGATCAACGGCGGCAGCAACGGCGAGCGGGTGTTCTTCGGTCTGGTGGGCAATACGGTGGCTGGCGGCGAAGGGGAGAGCGAGGAGCGCAGCCTGTCGATCCCGTTCTTCGACCCGGCGCGCGAGACCTTCCTCGAATACGACATCGCCAAATTGCTGTACGAGCTGGACCAGCCCAGCAAGCCGCACATCGGCCTGATCAGTTCGCTGCAGCTGGCCGGCAACGCGGCGATCGGCGAGCCGCCGTGGGCGGTCGTGCAGCAGCTGGAGCAACTGTTTGAAGTCAGGACGCTGGACGCCGACACGCTCACCCGCGTGGGCGATGACATCCAGGTGCTGCTGCTGGTGCATCCCAAGCGGCTGCCGGATGCCGCTGTCTACGCGCTGGACCAGTACGTGCTGCGGGGCGGGCACCTGGTGGTGTTCGTCGACCCGGACGCGGAGCTCGACACCACGCCCTACGTGGACAGCAATGGCGTCACCGACGACCACAACTCCGACCTGCCGCGACTGTTCGCCGCCTGGGGCGTGACGTTCGATGCGCACTCGGTGGTGCTGGACCGCTCGCGCGCGCTGCAGATCGAATTGGCCGGCACCAACCTCAACCACCCGGCGATGCTGGGCCTGGGACCGCAGGAGCTCAACCACAACGACGTGGTGACCGCCAGCCTGCAGCGCATCAACGTGTCCACCGCCGGCAGCTTCGACCTCGCGCCGACCGCGCAGACGCGCCTGCTGCCCCTGATCCAGAGCAGCGCCGAGGCCGAGAAGGTACCTGCGCAGCGCGTGCTGGAGGCCGCCAGCGATCCTACCCTGCTGCTGCAGGGCTACCAGCCGGACAACCAGCACTACGTGATCGCAGCGCGCCTGCGCGGGACCTTCCACAGTGCCTTCCCGCAGCGTGCGGGCACTCCGGGCTACCTGGCCGAGTCCAAGCCCGATTCGGAAGTGGTGCTGGTGGCCGATACCGACATCCTCAGCGACCGGCTCTGGGTGGAGATGCAGAGCTTCCTGGGCCAGCCGATGCTCTCGGCCTTTGCCAACAACGGCGATTTCGTCACCAACCTGGCCGACAACCTGAGCGGCTCCTCGGCGCTGCTTTCCATCCGTGGACGCTCGGCTTCGCAGCGCCCGTTCACCCGCGTGCGGGCGTTGCAGGCGGCGGCCGACCAGAAGTTCCTGGTAAAGAAGCAGGAGCTGGAGCGGGAACTGGCCGAGACGCGGCAGCGGCTGGACGAGCTGCAGAAGAACGGGCGCTCCAGCGCGGCCAGCGCGCAGCAGAAGAGCGAGATCGAGCAGTTCCAGCAGCGGCGGCTGGCGATCAACAAGGAGCTGCGCGATGTGCAGCACCAGCTCAATGCGGAGATCGATGCGTTGGGGTTGCGGTTGAAGGTGATCAACATCGTGCTGGTGCCGGCGCTGGTGACGCTGATCGGGCTTTTGTACGGTTGGCGGCGTCTTCGGCAGAGTCGCTCGCGGCCGGGTTAGGGCGCGGTCGCTCTCGATCGAGAGCAAGAGCTTCCGGACGCCTTCGGCGCCCGAGTCACTTTCTCTTGCTGGCCCAAGAAAAAGTACCCAAAGAGAAGGGCACCCCGATGGCGCGCCCTTCGGGTTCGCGTGCGGGCGGCGGGGTTTTTCGACGGGGCTCGAAGCCTCGACGAAAAGCTGGCCGGCGTCCTGTCGGCCACCCTGCGGGCTGATCCGCTACCCGCCCGCCGCGCCATAGGGACCCGGAAGAGCAGCGCGCTTCCTGCGCGCACTTTTCAGAAGAGCCAGGGCCAGAGCGAAAGGCCGGAGCGAAAGGCCGGAGCGAAAGCATGGACTTGCGGTGAACCGGCTCCCTCTCCCCTCCGGGGAGAGGGTTGGGGTGAGGGGCCGGGGTTCGCCTCGAGCTTCTACCTGCGGCTCTGACGTCCGCCAAAGCGGCAATCTGCCGCAAGCGCCCCGGCACTGCGTCGCGGGGACTATCCTTGCAGGCTGGTGGTTGTGCGGGCCGGTGATGGCGCTGTTGCTCAAATGGATCGTGCCGTGGGAGTTCTCGTGGGTATTCCTCGCGAGTTTCCTCGTGGCCGCGGTGCTGTACTGGCGTGGCGCGCGCGCGCTCGGCGTGAGCCTGGGCCGCCGCCTGTCGTTCTGGAGCGGCATGGCGATCATCTACCTGTCGCTGCACACCTACCTGGATTACTACGCGGAGCACGAGTTCTTCATGCACCGCATCCAGCAGGTGCTGCTGCATCATCTGGCGCCCTTGCTGGTGGTGGCTTCCTACCCGGGATCGGTACTGCGCGCGGGCCTGCCTCTGGCGTGGCGCGCGCGGGTGCTGCGGCCGGTGCAGCAGTCGGCGCCATGGCGCGCGGTGAGCGCGGTGCTGTTCAACCCGGCGCTGGCGACGTTCCTGTTCATCGCCTTCATCCTGGTCTGGCTGATCCCGTCGATGCAGACGCTGGCGATGCTGGACTGGCGCATCTACCGCTTCATGAACTGGACGATGCTCGCCAGCGGCTTCATCTACTGGGCGCTGGTGCTGGACCACCGGCCGCGTCCGCCGGGGCGGATGATCCCGGGACTGCGCGTTCTGTCGCCGGCGATCACGATGTCGCCGCAGATCCTGGCGGGCGCGATCATCACGTTCTCCAAGACCGACCTGTACCCGATCTTCGAAATCTGCGGGCGTGCCTTCACCTTCAACGTGCTGACCGGCCAGATGGTCGGCGGCGTGATCACCTGGGTGCCGGCGGCGATGATCGAATCGGTGGGCGCCTTGCTGGCCCTGCGACAGTGGCTGGCGCTGTCGCGGCGTGGGCGCATCCGGCGCGAGCACCGCGCGCCCCTGCGCCAGTCCCTGTAGGAGCCCGCTTGCGGGCGATGCTCTTCGCCACAGGTCTTGAATCAGAGCATTGCCCGCAAGCGGGCTCCTACGAAGAGCGTGACCTACAGCGCGTTCGCCGGCTTGGCGAGGAAGTCGGTGGCCAGCGTGCTGCCGTCGGCGAAATGCAGTGTGACCTGCACGGTCTGGCCCGGCTGCACCGGCCTGGCCGCATCCATCAGCATGAAGTGATAGCCGCCCGGCGCGAGCGCGACCTTCCCATGCGCCGGGATGGTGAGACGATCGACCATGCGCATCCGGCCCATGCCCGTATCGGTGGAGCTCTCGTGCAGCATCGCGCTGCCGTAGGCCGCGCTGCTGGCGCCATCGAGCACGGCCGGTTCGTCGCCATCGTTGCGCAGTGTCACGTAGCCGCCCGCCGGCAGGCTGGCGGGCATTACGCGGATCCAGGCATCGCCGGCATGCACGTGGTCGGCCTGGCTCGCGTGGGCGGCGCTGGCGACGAGCAGGCCGGCGAGCAGCAGCGGCAGAGAGCGCAGGGTCATGTTCCGGTTTCCAGCAGCAGGTAGAGGTCGTGGACGAGGTCGTCCTGCGAGGCGGCCGGCGTGGCGAGCAAGCGCGCCCGGCCTTGGCGGTCGAACAGGTAGATCGCCGAGCTGTGGCTGACCTCGTACTGGCCGTTCGCCTGGGACGGCTCGCGGGTGAATGCGGAGCGATAGCGCTTGCTCAGTGCCTCCAACGCCCGTGGCGTGCCGGTCAGGCCGACCGCGCGCTTGTCGAAGGCATTGACGTAGGCGTGCATGATTGCCGGCGTATCGCGCGCCGGGTCGACGCTGACGAACAGGATGCGCGCGCCGTCCGCCTTCGGGCCGACCCGCTGCAGCACCGCATGCAGGTGCGCCAGTGTCAGCGGGCAGACGTCCGGGCAGTGGGTGTAGCCGAAATACAGCAGCACGACCTTGCCCCGGTAATCCTCGCCCGTGACCGGCTTGCCGTTGTCGTCGGTGAGCTGGAAGGCGAGGTCGGGCATGTGCCCGCTGATGTTGGTCAGCCGCCAGGGCAGGGCCTCCTCGCGATGGCAGGCGGCCAGCAACAGGGCGGCACCCAGCAGCAGGACGAGGCGGGCCAGGCGCAAGGGCTTCATGCAAGAATCCGGGCGATGCATCCTGCCAGCATACGCCACGCGGCCTTGCCGGCGCCGCCGACGAGGAACCCATGCGACAACCTGTCCCCGCCTTGACGCGTGCGATGCCCTGGCTGGTCGGCGTGGCCGGCGCCAGCGCGGTGCTGCTGGGCGCGTTCGGCGCGCACGCGCTGCGCGGCGTGCTCGGTGCCGGCGAACGCGAGCTCTGGCATACCGCCTCGCAGTACCACTTCTGGCATGCACTGGCGCTGGCGATTGCCTGCCTGGCGCCGGCGGGCAAGGCGCGTCGCTGTGCGCTGGCCGCCTTCGCCGTCGGCATCGTGCTGTTCTGCGGCAGCCTTTACGCGCTGGCGTTGGGCGCGCCGCGCTGGTACGGCGCGATCACGCCGCTGGGCGGGCTTGTCTTCATCGCCGGGTGGATCGCGCTGGGACTGGCCTTTCATCGCACGGACAAGGCCGCGTCATAACCGCGTCATGCCCCGGCGCGAAGCTGCGGGCATGCGCCAACCTCTCTCCCTAAGGCAATCGCTGCGTCGACTCGATGGTCGCGCAGGGTTCGCTGCCACGTTCCTGGCAGCGGCGACGCTCACCGGTGTTGCGATGCCGCCTTCGAGCGAGGCGCCGCCCAAACAACTGGTGCGCTGGACCGATGGCAACCACGACTGGCTGCTCGTCGCCGATCGCCAGCACGACCGTATCCAGGCCTACGACGCACGCGACGGACGTCCGCTGAGGGTGCTAGACCGGCGTTCCGGTCTTGCCGATGTCGACCGGATGGTGCTCGAAGGGCATTGGCTGGTGGTGCTTGGCAGCGACGGAGCAAAGCGGGTGCGGCTACCGGAACTGCGACCGCAGCCGTTGGTGCAGGCAGCGCGCTGAGAGTTTCCTGTAGGAGCGCCCTCGGGCGCGACCGTGACGTTCGCGGTCGCGCCCAAGTGCGCTCCTACAGGGGATGCGCGTTCAACGGGTATCCGTGTCCGATTCGTCGTCCGTCACCGGCTTGCTGGTGCCGGCCTTCAACCGGCCCGACTTGCGCAGCGCATCGCGCAGCACGTACTCGATCTGCGCATTGACGCTGCGCAACTCGTCGTCGGACCAGCGCTGCATGGCTTCGAGCACGCTTGCGCTGATCCGCAGCGGATAGGCTTTCTTCTCCGCCGGCATCGACTCAGTCGCGCTTGCGCCGCGCGGCGACGGCCACGGCGATGATCAGGATCACGACGATGACGGGAATGGCGTAGCTCATCGTTCTTCTCCCTCAGCCGTACAGCGTGCCGGTGTTGACCACCGCCTGGGTGCCGCGCTCGCCGCAGAGCACCACCAGCAGGTTGCTGACCATGGCCGCCTTGCGCTCTTCGTCCAGCTCGACCACGCCGCGACGGCTCAACTGGTCCAGCGCCATCTCGACCATGCTCACCGCGCCTTCGACGATACGGGTGCGGGCGGCGATGATCGCGCCGGCCTGCTGGCGCTGCAGCATCGCCTGGGCGATTTCCTGCGCGTAGGCCAGGTGGCTGATGCGCGCCTCGATCACCTGCACGCCGGCCTGTTCCAGTCGCGCCTGGATTTCGTCGCGAAGGTGGTTGTTGATCACCTCGCCGTGGCTGCGCAGCGACGGCTGGCCGTCGTCGTGCGCATCGTAGGGATAGCTCTGCGCCATCTGGCGCAGCGCCGACTCGCTCTGGATGTGCACGAAGTTCTCGTAGTCCTCGACGCGGAACACGGCCTCGGCGGTGTCGATCACCTGCCACACCACCACCGCGGCGATCTCGATGGGGTTGCCGTCGTTGTCGTTGACCTTGAGCTTGCCGCTTTCGAAGTTGCGCACGCGCAGCGAGAGCCGGTGCTTGGCATAGAACGGGTTGGTCCAGCGCAGGCCTTCCTCGCGCACGCTGCCGGCGTAGCGGCCGAACAGCTGCATTACCTGCGCCTCGTTGGGCGCAACCTGGAAAAACCCCTTGAGCAGGAATCCGGTAAAAGCCAAGAGCAGCATGCCCGGAATCACGTGCGGTGCCGGCTGCGCCCCATCGGCGCTCACCAGCAACAGGACGCCGATGGCCGCCAGCACCAGGCAAACCCCGATGAAAGGAATGCCGGCGATCGAAAAACCCTTGCGTTCGTTCATGACGCTACCTCCCTTGGATACGAGAAGTAGATATCAAAAACATATCACTATGCAAGTGCTGTCAGTGGCCCGGTCCCGCGCCGCTGCCGCCGGAGTTGCCGCCGGCACTGCCGCCCGGGCCGCCGGCCGGCCCCGATGAGCCGCCGCCACCAGGCAGGCTGAGATCGGCCCCCGGCACCGCCTGGCGGATGTGCAGATTGCCGAACAATTGGGTAGTAGCGGCGAAATGCCAGGGGTCGCCGTCGCCGCTGGCCAGCGCCAGGTGTGTGCTGTCGAAGTGCTGGAGCGCGGCGTCGAAGCTTTGCCACCGGCCATCCACCCACGCCTGCACCCATTCGTGCGGGATGAACACCCGCGAGCCGCCGGCAAAACGGTCGGCGTACACCATGCCGGTGACCACCCGCGCCGGTATGCCCTGCGCCCGCGCCATGGCCGCCAGCAGCACCGCGTACTCGGTGCAGTCGCCCTCGCGGCTGTTCACCACTTCCAGCGCCGAGGCGTAGCCGACGTCCAGTCCGTGGCCGGTGATGTAGTTGCTGACGAACTGGCGCAGTCGGCGCATACGCTGCAGGTCGCCGTGCGCACCGCCCACCGCCTGGGCGGCCAGGCGGCGGATCGCCGGCGCATCGGACTGCAGCCAGGCGTTGGGTTGCGTGTCGGTCGACCGGGGCGGCGCCTGCCGGCCGGCGTGGGAGGTGCCCACGTCCAGCATCCAGTCGGTGCCGCCCAGCGCGGTGACCTGTTGCTCGTCGGTGGTGATGAAGGGCTGGCCGATGTTGCCGCTGATACGGATGCGGTAGCGCATCGGCACGGCGCGAACGTAAGCGGGAAGCCAGCGCGGCGAATCGATCGTGGCCGCACGCAGCATGTCCACCGGCTGGTTGGGCGCCAGCGCGCAGGCGCGGTCGCAGGCGAGCATTTCCATCGGTTGGCCGAGCAGGCTCATCAACCCCTTGCGGGCGATCCCCTCGTCGTCGACCCACAGATCGAGCGTCTGGCGCCCACGCGCCAGTGAGAGCGTCTGGCGTTGGTGACTCAGGCGCACTGGGCCGTCGGGCAGGGCCACGGTCTCCTCGCCCAGCACATCCACCCGTACGTGCACGACCTGCTGGCTGGAGGGGTCGAACTCGTGCAGCTGGTAGTGGGTACCCGGCGCGCGCCCGGCGGCGACGATGGCCAGGCGCTGGCCTTCGGCAAGCAGGGCATCGCCTGGCCAGTCCATCGAGGTGATGGTGGTCTGGCCGCCCACCATCGTGGTGACGCGGTAGCGTCCGGTGTCTTCGGGCACGGCCTCGACCGTGCTGTCCATCGACGACATCCGCGTGCGTGAGGCGAAGCCCAAGGGTTCGCCCTCCGGGCCTTCGACGCTCTGGCTCATGTTGCCCAGATGCATGGGCTTGCCCGAGCGGCTCAGGTCCAGCGACAGTGTTTGCGTGGTGGTGAGGATGTCGCCGTCGCGCACGCGGTCGATCTGGACGTGGCCGACCTTGCGGCCGCCGAGCAGCACGGTCATCCATTCGGTTTGCGCCGGTACGGCCGCTTGCGCGGCACCACAGATGCCCAGCCAGATCGCAGGCACCAAGCTGAGCAGAACGCGTCGCATGGTCATTCCCGGGGATGGATGACGTGCCCAGTGGAACCGTTGACCGGGCTGGCGTCAATGCGCAGTGCAGCGTAGCCCTACAATGCGCCCCAATCTTCCAGGGAGCTTTCCATGAAGCCTTTCGGCACGCCGCTTTCCGACGCCGCCGTGCGCGTCCTGCTGCTCGGCTCGGGCGAACTGGGCAAGGAGGTCGCGATCGAATTGCAACGCTTTGGCGTCGAGGTGATCGCGGTCGACCGCTATGCCGACGCGCCGGCGATGCAGGTAGCGCACCGCAGCCACGTGATCGACATGCTCGATGGCGCGGCGCTGCGCGCGCTGATCGCGCGCGAGCGGCCCGATCTGGTGGTCCCCGAGATCGAGGCCATCCACACGCCGACGCTGGTCGAACTGGAGCAGGAAGGCCTGCGCGTGATCCCCACCGCGCGCGCCGCATGGCTGACGATGGACCGTGAAGGCATCCGCCGCCTCGCGGCCGAGGAGCTGGGCGTGCCGACCTCGCCCTACCGCTTCTGCGACACGCAGGCGGAGTACCGCGCGGCGGTCGGGGCGATCGGCTATCCGTTCGTGATCAAGCCGGTGATGAGTTCCTCCGGCAAAGGGCAGAGCACGGTGCGCGATGCCTCCGAACTGGACGCAGCGTGGGATTACGCGCAGTCGGGTGGGCGTGCCGGGCAGGGGCGGGTGATCGTCGAAGGCTTCGTGGATTTCGACTACGAGATCACGCTGCTCACCGTTCGCCACGTCGACGGAACCAGCTTCTGCCAGCCGATCGGCCATCGGCAGGAACACGGCGACTATCGCGAGTCCTGGCAGCCACAGCCGATGAGCGAGGCGGCGCTGGCCGAGGCGCAGCGCCAGGCCGCGGCGATCACCCAGGCGCTGGGTGGCTGGGGCGTGTTCGGCATGGAGTTCTTCGTCAAGGGCGACCGCGTGATCTTCTCTGAGGTGAGCCCGCGTCCGCACGACACCGGGCTGGTCACGCTGGTGTCGCAGGAGCTTTCGGAGTTCGCGCTGCATGCGCGGGCCATTCTCGGCCTGCCCATTCCCGTCATACGCCAGTGGGGCCCGTCGGCCTCGTGCGCGGTGCTGGTCGAGGGCGAGGGGCGCCACCCGCGGTACCACGGCGTGGCCGATGCGCTGGCCGAGCCGGACACGCAGTTGCGCATCTTCGGCAAGCCGGAGGTGAAGGGTCGCCGACGCATGGCGGTGACGCTGGCGCGGGATGTGGATGTCGAGGCGGCGCGCGTCAAGGCGGTGCGCGCGGCGGGGCATCTGCGGGTCGAGCTTTGAGGGGCTGAGGCGAGGCTTCCCCCATCCGCCCTGCGGGCACCTTCCCCCGTGAACGGGGGAAGGACCGGAAGCCTGGGCTTCCTGCCATCTACAGTATCCCGAGGTGATCCTTCCCCCGCGCGCGGGGGAAGGATCGGAAGCTTGGGCTTCCTGCCATCTACAGGATCCCGAGGTGGTCCTTCCCCCGCGCGCGGGGGAAGGTGCCCGCAGGGCGGATGGGGGAAGTCTTGCGGCGAACCCACCCCTCGCGAATAGGCTAGGCTCTCCGTTTCACCGAAAGAGGGGCACGCGATGGCATCGGACGGCTTCGCGCATTGGTTGATCGTGCTGGTCGAAACATTGGCGGCTTTCTTCGTGCTGATGCTGGCGCTGGCGGTGGTGGTCGTACTGGCCGTATGGGTGGCCGACCGCTACCAGACCGCCAACGCCGTGCTGCGCAATTTCCCGGTCATCGGCCACTTCCGCTACGGCTTTCTGCGCCTGGGCGAGTTCTTCCGCCAGTACCTGTTCGCCAGCGACCGCGAGGAGTTGCCGTTCAACCGCGCCCAGCGTGTGTGGGTCTACCGCGCGGCCAAGAACGCCGACACCACCATCGGCTTCGGCACCACGCGCGATCTTTCCGCTGAAGGCATCCCGTTCTTCGTCAACGCGCCGTTTCCGCGGCTGGAGGGTCATCACGTCGATCCGAAGCCGGTGCGGATCGGCCCATACGCGCGCGAGCCCTACGACCACGCCGCGTTCTTCAACATCTCCGCGATGAGCTACGGCGCGCTCTCGGCACCGGCGGTGCGCGCGCTTTCGCACGGCGCGGCCAAGGCCGGTATCTGGATGGACACCGGCGAAGGCGGACTGGCGCCCTACCACCTGGAAGGCGGTTGCGACCTGGTGTTCGAGATCGGCACCGCCAAGTACGGCGTGCGCACGGCCGACGGCCAGCTCGACGACGAGCGCCTGCGTGCGATCTGCGCGCACAAGCAGGTGAAGATGGTCAGCATCAAGCTCGGCCAGGGCGCCAAGCCCGGCATGGGCGGCCTGCTGCCGGGCGTGAAGGTGACGCCGGAGATCGCCGCCATTCGCGGCATCCCGGTCGGGCAGGACTCGCAGAGCCCCAACCGCCATCTGGATATCGCCAACGTGTCGCAGCTGCTGGACGCCATCGCGCACGTGCGCGAGGTCAGCGGCAAGCCGACCGGTTTCAAGGCCGTGCTGGGTGGCCCCGGCCTGATCGAGGAGCTGTGTGACCAGGTGTGGAAGCGCGGCATCGAAAGCGCGCCCGACTTCATCATCGTCGACGGCTCCGAAGGCGGCACCGGCGCTGCGCCGCAGACCTTGATGGAGGGCATGGGCCTGCCGTTGCACGAGGCGTTGCCTACGCTCGTCGACACGCTGATCGCCAAGGGCCTGCGCGATCGCATCAAGGTGATCTGCTCGGGCAAGCGCATCACGGCCTATGACGTGGCGTGGGCGTTGTCGGTCGGCGCGGATTTCGTCAACTCCGCGCGCGGCTTCATGCTCGCGCTGGGCTGCATCCAGTCGCTGCAGTGCAACCGCAACACCTGCCCGACCGGCATCACCACGCAGAACCCCAAGCTGCAGCGCGGGCTGGTGGTGACGGACAAGACCGAGAAGGTGGCGCACTACGCGCGCAACCTGATGTACGAGGTCGGCATCATCGCGCACAGTTGCGGTGTGGATGATCCGCGTCAGCTCGATCGCACGCACTGCCGCGTGGTGGGAGACGATGGGCTCTCGCTGCCGTTGATCAAGCTGTTCCCGTATCCGGAAGTGGGCTCGTCGCGGGTGGTCGGGCAAGGGCCCTCGATCTAGCGCGTGTGCGCAAGGCTTCCCCCATCCGCCCTTCGGGCACCTTCCCCCCTGAACGGGGGAAGGATCAACGTTGGGGCGCGTTACCGAGCCTTCCCCGCAAGGCGGGGGAAGGTGCCGACAGGCGGATGGGGGGGGGCGCTTTTGGGCGCGTTAGCGCATCCGTGACTAGCCTGCATCGAGCGGCACCCAACCCTCGCGCGTGCGCACCTGCAACGGATGGAAGCGCCGCTTGTAGTCCATCTTCTCGTGGCCTTCGATCCAGAAGCCCAGATACAGCCACGGTAGACCACGGCGGCGGGCCAGCTGCACCTGCTGCAGGATGGCGTAGGTGCCCAGGCTGCGCGCGCTCTCGTCCGGATCGAAGAACGTGTAGACGGCCGACAGCCCGTTGATGCACACGTCGGTGACCGCCACCGCCAGCAGCCGTTCGCCCCGGCGCAATTCCAGGAACAGCGTGGGGCTCCACGGCGCGGTGAGGAAGCGGCGAAAATCGCTGGCGTCGGCCTCGTCCATGCCGCCGCCGGCGTGGCGGGTGCGCAGGTAGCGCTCGTACAGCGCATGGCGCTCGGCGTTGTAGCCGGCCATGCATTCGATCACGGTGAGGTCCGCGTTGCGCTTGAGGCAGCGCCGCTGGCCGCGGTCGGGCACGAAGTGTTCCACGTCGATGCGGCACGGCGTGCAGGCGCGGCACTGCGGGCAGTTGGGGTAGTACAGGTGGCCGCCCGCGCGGCGGAAGCCGCGCTCCAGTGCCGGGCCGTAGAGCTGGTCCAGCCGCGGCGCGGCCGGATCGATCACCAGGTTCTGCGCCGTGCGTTCGGCGTAGTAGCCACAGGCGTGCGGCAGGGTCTGGAACAGGCGGACGCGTTCGGAGCGCATGAGCCCGATTCTATGACCGAGTGCGCGGGCGGTTGCAAATTTTCCGAGAAGACCGCCGTGATGGGTCGCTTCAGATCTTGCCCATGTAGCGCAACATCAGCACGATGAAGGCGGCGGCCAGCGCCAGCAGTACGATGCGGCGCACGCGCGTGGCGACGCTGGCGCGACGCATCTCAGGCGTCGGATTACGCGCCGCCGCCAGTTCCTCGCCATGGCGCACCATCGGCTCGATGCCCAGCTCGCGCATCAGCGCGCGTGCCCGGGTGTAGTCGTCGGCGCGGTTGATCCAGACCTGCGGCCAGCTCTCGCGGCTCTCGTTGCGCTGGGAATAGCTGAAGCGCTGGTAGCTCGGACGGTTCCAGTTCGATCGGCCGGTGATGGTCGTCTCGATGCCGTGTTCGGCGAGCAGCGCGACCACGCGGTCGATGTTTTCCTGGCGGGGGGAGGTGTAAAGGGGACGCATGGCCGAAAGTTTAGCCGTTGCGCAGGCGGATCAGGCCTTCCTGTGCGGTGGAGGCGACCAGCCGGCCGTCGCGGCTGTAGATCTGCCCGCGCGCCAGGCCGCGGCCGCCCTGCGCGGTCGGGCTGTCGAACGAGTACAGCAGCCATTCGTCGACGCGGAACGGGCGATGGAACCACATCGCGTGGTCGAGACTGGCCATCTGCACGTTGTGAGTGAGGTAGGAAATGCCGTGCGGCAGCGTGGCGGTGCCGATCAGGTGGAAGTCCGACGCATAGGCGAGCAGGGCGCGATGCAGCACCGGCGAGTCGCCGATCGGCGCGGTCAGCCGGAACCAGATGTGCTGGATCGGCGGGCGCTTGGCCGGGTGCAGTTCGTCGCGCGGCCATACCTGCCGGAACTCGAACGGCCCGTCGATGCCGAGCCAGCGCTGCAGTTTCACCGGCAGCTTGGCCAGTTCGTCCGGCGGCAGGTGGCGCATGGGTTCGAGGTCTTCGGGCGCGGGCACTTCGGGCATGGCGCTCTGGTGCTCGAAGCCTTTTTCCGGTTCCTGGAAGGACACCGCGCCGTTGAGGATTGGCTGGCCGTGCTGGATCGCGACCACGCGGCGGGCGGAGAAACTGCCGCCGTCGCGGGCGCGCTCGACCGAGTAGACGATCGGCGCGTCGATGTCGCCGGCGCGCAGGAAGTAGGCGTGCAGGGAGTGGGCTTCGCGCTTGGGGTCGACGGTCCGCTGCGCGGCGGAGAGGGCCTGGCCGAGCACCTGGCCGCCGAACACGAAGCGGGTGCCGATGTCGCGACTCTGGCCGCGGAAGAGGTTGTCTTCCAGACGCTCGAGCTGGAGCAGGTCGACCAGTTCCTTGACGTGTTCTTCCCGCATGGGGTGTCCGTGGTGCGTGAGGGAATACGGATTATAGGGGGCTTTGCTCCCTCTTCCCTCCGGGGAGACGGCCGGGATGGGGCTCGCCTCGGCGGTTGATGAGAGCTAGAGCAAGAGCTTTCGGACGCCTTCGGCGCCCGAGTCACTTTCTCTTGCTTGCCCAAGAGAAAGTAACCAAAGAGAAGGGCACCCCGATGGCGCGCCCTTCGGGTACGCGTGCGGGTGGCGGGGTTTTTCGACGGGGCTTCCTGCCCCGACGAAAAACTGGCCGGCGTCCTGCCGGCCACCCTGCGGGCTGATCCGCCACCCGCCCGCCGCGCCATAGGGGATTTGGGAAGAGCAGCGCGCTTCCTGCGCGCACCTTTCAGAGGAGCCAGAGCGAGAGCGAAAGGCAGGAGCGAAAGGCAGGAGCGAAAGGCAGGAGCGAAAGGTGTGGATGTGCCGCGAACCGGCTCCCTCTCCCCTCCGGGGAGAGGGTTGGGGTGAGGGGGCTCGCGGGGAAACCCGGTCAGGCCCGAACCCGCTCCAAACCACACGCCGGAACGATTACGTCCCACGGGAACAGTGGTCCCGGATCGAGCTTGCGCGGCACCATCACGACCGGATCGTCAGTAGCCGGCACGCGCGCGGTATCGAGGTCCTCATGGCCCGCAATCGCACGCAGGTTGGGAAACGCCCGGCGCAGCTCGGCGAGCAGCTCCTGTAGCGCCTCGATTTGCACCTGCGGATAAGCCTCGCTCATCGTCTGGTTGCCCGCAGCAAACCAGTCCGGATAGCGCCCGCGATTGACCAGCTCGATCCCGATCGAATCGGCATTGCGCCCACGCACGTGGTGCGCGATGCGCGTGCCAGGCACATAACGCAGTACCGCGCCATTCCGATCGACGTAGTAATGCCCGCTGTTCCCGGCCCCGCTTTCGTACAGCACCTTCTCGCCATACTCCCGCGCGGTCGCCAGGTCCGGCAGCTCGGTGCAGTGGATCACCACCAGCGCCACCGCCTCGGCGGGCCGTTCGGGCAGGCGGTCGACGTAGGGCAGCGGCTGGTCGGTGATCGCGGGCATGAAGGGAAGTCTCGCACGGCACCGGCTATCATGCGCGGTCCACACGGCGGTCCGGAGTTCCGAGCGATGCGCGGCACGATCCTTCTTTCGCACGGCTCCGATGCCAGCCCGGACGCCACCAAGGTGAGCGCGCTGGCGGCGCTGGCCGAGGCGCGCGGCTGGCACACGCAACGGCTGGACTATCGCGAGGACGACACGCGGGGCCACGCCGGTTCGGTGGCGCCGCGGCTGGCCCGCCTCAACGCGGCGATCATGGCCTGCGATGCCCCGCCGGTCCTGGTCGGCTCCAGCATGGGCGCGTTCGTCTCGGCGCTGGCGTCGCTGGAACATCCGGTCGCCGGCCTGTTCCTGATGGCCACGCCGCCGGCGATCCCGGGCGTCGAAAGTGCGCTGGACGTACGCCGGGACGTGCCCACATTGATGGTCCACGGCTGGCGTGACGAGGTCTGCCCCATCGACGACATCGAACGTTTTACCAACCGCCTCAATTTGCCCCTGCTCGCGCTCGACGACGACCACCGCCTGAGCGGCAGTCTCCCGGCGATCGAACGCCAGTTCGCCCTCTTTCTCGACATCCTGGCATGAGCCATTTCTTCGCCACCTGCCCGAAGGGCCTGGAATACCTGCTACGCGACGAACTGCTCGCGCTCGGCGCCGCCGAGGCGCACGAGTCGCTCGCCGGCGTGCGCTTCAGCGGCACGCTGGAAACGGCCTATCGCGCCTGCCTGTGGTCGCGCCTGGCCAGCCGCATCCTGCTGCCGCTGGCCGAGTTCGACGCCGCGGATGACGACGCACTGTACGCGGGCGTGCAGTCGATCGACTGGTCGGCGCACCTGGCGCCGCACGGCACGCTGGCGGTCGATGCGCACACCGCGCTGAGCAAGCTGACGCACAGCCAGTTCATCGCCCAGCGCACCAAGGACGCGGTGGTCGACCAGTTTCGCCAGCGCGACGGTGCACGGCCGGGGGTGGATACCGACGAGCCGGACATTCGCGTCAACCTGCGCCTGAAGCGCGACCGCGCGACGCTCTCGCTCGATCTCGCCGGCACGCCGCTGCACCGGCGCGGCTGGCGCGAGCAACAGGGCGAGGCACCGCTGAAGGAAAACCTCGCCGCCGCGATGCTGCTGCGCGCGCACTGGCCGCAGGTCTACGCCGACGGCGGCGCGCTGCTCGATCCGATGTGCGGTTCGGGCACGCTGCTGATCGAAGGCGCGCTGATGGCCGCCGACGTGGCGGCCGGTCTGCGCCGCGAGTATTTCGGCTTCCTCGGCTGGCAGCAGCACGACATCGCGCTGTGGCGTGGCCTGCTGGAGGAGGCGCGCGAGCGCGCCGAGGCCGGCCTGCGCAATCTGCGTCCGGCGTTTTTCGGCTCCGACGCCGATCCGCGCATGGTGCAGACCGCCAAGCGCAATGCGCAGGAGGCGGGCGTAGCCGGCTTCCTCACGCTGGAGAAGCACGACGTGGCGCACGCCGCGCCGCCGGCTGGCCAGACCACTGGCCTGGTCATCACCAATCCGCCGTACGGTGAGCGCCTGGGCGACCGCGCGCAGATGCCGCAGCTCTACCGCGCGGTGGGCGATGCGCTGCGTACGCGCTTCACCGGCTGGCGCGCTGCTGTGCTGGCGGGCGACGCGGAGCTCGGCCGTGCGCTGGGCCTGCACGCGGACAAGCGCTACGCGCTCTACAACGGCGCGCTCGAAACCGTGCTGCTCACCTTCGACCTGAGCCCGAAGGAAACCGCGCCACGCGAACGCAAGCCGCTCTCGCCCGGCGCGCAGATGCTGAAGAACCGTCTGGAAAAGACCGCGCGCCACCAGCGCAAGCGGCTCGCGCGCGAAGGCGTCTTCTGCTGGCGCGCATACGATCAGGACCTGCCCGAGTACGCGGCGGCGATCGACGTCTACGGCCGGGCGGATGCCGAACCCTGGCTGCACGTGCAGGAGTACCGCGCGCCTGCCGACGTGCCGGTCGAGGTGGCCCGCACGCGCCTGCGCGAGATCATGCGCGTGGCCGGCGAAGTCTTCGGCGTGCCGCGCGAGCGCATCGCGCTGAAGACCCGCGAGCGCGGCAAGGGCGGGGCCAAGTACGGCCGTTTCGATCAGCGCGGCGAGTTCCACGAGGTCGAGGAGGGCGGCCTGGGCTTCCTGGTCAACCTCACCGACTACCTCGACACCGGCCTTTTCCTCGACCACCGGCTGGTCCGTGCAAAGCTGCGCGAGCTTGCGCGCGACAAGCGCTTCCTCAACCTGTTTGCCTACACCGCCACGGCAAGCGTCTATGCCGCCGCCGGCGGCGCGCGCGACACCACCAGCGTGGATCTCTCCGGCACCTACCTGGAGTGGGCCTCGCGCAACCTGGCGCTCAACGACTTCACCGGCGCGGCGCACCGGCTGGTGCAGGCCGACGCCACGACGTTCCTGCGCCAGGACCGCGGTCACTACGGGCTGATCTACGTCGATCCGCCGACCTTCTCCAACTCCAAACGTGCCGAGGACTTCGACGTGCAGCGCGACCACGCGGCGCTGCTGCTGGCCTGCGCCGACCGGCTGGCGAGCGACGGCGTGGTGGTGTTCTCCAACAACTTCCGGCGCTTCAAGCTCGACGTGGAGGCGCTGGAGGAACGCTTCACCATCGAGGACTGGAGCGCCGCCAGCATCCCGTTCGACTTCGCCCGCCGCGCCGACATCCATGGCTGCTGGCTGCTGCGCCTGCACGCGCAGGCCTCGCCGTGGGAAGACAGCGTCCGGCACCTGCGCGGACGCCGCTAGTCGTCACTTCGGAACGGCGGGCGCGGTGATCCGCAGCACCGGCTTGCCGTTCCAGTCCTTCAGCGGGAAATAGGCGCGATGCGTGGCCGGGTCCACCGCCACGACGTGTGCGTTCGGTCCCGGCGCGCCTCGCCCGAGAGCGCGGACGTGGCGCCCTTTGACTTCGAACAGGGCCACCTCGCCCGATTCGCTGGCGACGTACAGCCAGCCCGGCCCGGGGTCGAACGCAAGCACGTCGGGCCCGTCGCCGGTTTCGAACGAGGCGACCACGCGGCGGCTGCGCAGGTCCAGCACAAGCAGCGTGGCGTTGTCCTCGCAGGCGATGAAGGCCAGCCGCGCAGGAGCGTCGATGTAGAGGCCATGGTTGCCCCGCGCGCCTGGCAGCCGGATGCGCGCGACGACCTTGTCGGTCGCCGGGTCGATCTCGGCCAGCTCGGCGCGCGTCTGCACGTTGGCGAAGACATGCCCGGACCCCGGGTCGTACTGTGTGTTGCCCACCTCGCCGCCGAGCGCGATGGTGCCCACGCGACGGTTGCTGCGCACGTCGATCACCGTGTCGCTGCCGCCGTGCTCGTTGGAGACGTAGAGCTTGTGTGCCTTGGGTGCGTACGCCATGCCGTCCGGGTAATCGCCGGTCGGCACCCGCGCGAGGATCTTGAGGCTCGTGGCGTCGATTGCCACGACCTCGTCCGTGCCGGTGGCCGAGGCGTAGACGCGATCCAGATCGGGAATCGCCAGCACGCCGTGCACCTGGTTGACGCCGGGAATGTCGGCAACCACCCGCTGGCGGCGCGTATCGAACACGGTCACCACGCCGTCGCCAAGATGCGCCAGGAACAGGTGGTGGCGGGTGGGCTCCAGGCTGGCGTAGTCCCAGCGCGTCGTGCGGCCGGTCAGGGGCGCATCGGCGACCGTGGTGAGCGGCAGGGAAAGTTTCGCCTGGCCGCAGGCAGTCGACGCGCTGATCAGGAGGGCCAGGACCACGCCCGCCAAGAAGGGCCTGCGACGAAGGGTTCCGGTGAGCATGCCCAGCGCCTCCAGGCTTCACACAGCGTAGGATGCGGCGCTTATAACACTGCCGTCGTGCACCCGCCGCGGGGCAGGCGGCGTCCGCTGGGGAGCCAGCGGCGAGGTGGACTGCTGGCAGACCGATCGCGTCCCCACCCATACCGGACCTGTGCCGATGAACGAGCGGTCTTCCACCGAAGCGGACACCCTGCCGGTCTCGCTGCGCGAAGCCACCCGCGTGTGGGCGAAGATCGGCCTGCTCAGCTTCGGCGGCCCGGCCGGCCAGATCGCGTTGATGCATCGCGAGCTGGTCGATACGCGGCGCTGGATCAGCGACGCGCGCTTCCTGCACGCGCTCAACTACTGCATGTTGCTGCCGGGGCCGGAGGCCACGCAGCTGGCGATCTACATCGCCTGGATGCTGCACCGGACGGTGGGCGGCCTGATCGCCGGCGTGTTGTTCGTGTTGCCCGGCTTCGTCACGATCCTGGCGTTGAGCATCGTCTACGCGCTGTACGGTCAGGTCCCGCTGGTGCTGACGGTCTTCATCGGACTGAAGGCGGCCGTGCTGGCGGTGGTGGTCGAGGCAGTCATCCGGATCGGCCGCAAGGCGCTGAAGAACCGCATGATGGTCGCGATCGCCGCGCTGGCCTTCGTGGCGATCTATTTCTTCCGCGTGCCGTTTCCATTGATCGTGCTCGGTGCCGGCCTGTGCGGCCTGCTCGGGCGCTGGTGGGCGCCGCGGAGTTTCCCGGCGCCGGCGTCGTCGGCCGCCGATGCATCGTCCGATTTCCTCATCGACCGCCTGCTGGGCCAGGGGCGGCTGACGCATACACGGCCCTCGGGCGCGCGTGCGTGGCGGGTGGCGCTGGCCTGGCTGACGATCTGGTGGCTACCGGTGCTGGCGGTGATCGCCACATTCGGGCGCCAGAGCGTGCTGGCGCGCGAGGGGCTGTTCTTCAGCCAGACCGCGGTGGTCACCTTCGGCGGCGCCTATGCGGTGCTGGCCTACATCGCACAGCGCGCCGTGGTCGGCTTCCACTGGATCACGCCGGGGCAGATGCTCGACGGCCTGGCGCTGGCCGAGACCACGCCCGGGCCGCTGATCATGGTCGTGCAGTTCGTCGCTTTTCTCGGCGCCTACTACCACCAGGCTGGCCTGTCGCCGCTGGCCGCGGGCGTGGCCGGGTCGGTGCTGACCACCTGGGTGACCTTTGCGCCGTGCTTCCTGTGGATCTTCCTGGGCGCGCCCTACATCGAGGCGCTGCGCAGCAACCGGGCGCTGCATGCGGCGCTGTCGGCGGTCACCGCCGCGGTGGTGGGCGTGGTGCTGAACCTGTCGGTGTGGTTCACCCTGCACACCGTGTTCGGCCGCGTGGACGAGCGCCAGTTCGGCTGGCTTCGGCTGGAGCATCCGCAGTGGGCGACGCTGCAGTGGCCGTCCGCCGTGATCGCGGCCGCGGCGATGCTGGCGATGCTGCGCTTCAAGGTCGGCATGGGGCGCGTGTTGCTGGGAAGTGGGCTGATCGCGCTGCTTTGGCGCTGGCTCGGTGGAGCGCTCTAGCCGGGCGTGGCGTTCGGTCCGGACGCCACGCACACTGTCGCCCGACGATGACAGGGGTAGCCATGTCCGACCTGCACCTGCGCCTGGGGCGTCCCGACGATGCGCCGGCCATCAGCCTGCTGGCGCGCCGGGTGGCGCGGCGCTGGATCCTGCCCGACCAGTCGCACGAAGCCGGCCAGGCGCTGCTGGCGCGGCTTGGCACGCGGGTGCTGCGCGAGCGCATGCAGGAGGGCCAGCGCTTCCATCTGGCCTGGCTGAATGAGGTGCTGGTCGGTATCGCGGGCATGCGCGACGACAGCCACCTGGTGCAGTTCTTCGTTGGCACGCGCTATCAGGGTCGCGGCATCGCCAGCCGGTTGTGGCGGCGCGCGATGGCCGATGCCGTACGCCGCGCGGGCACGCGCCGTTTCACGCTCAACGCCACGCGCGTCGCGGTTCCCGTCTACGAACATTTCGGTTTCGTCGCGACCGGGCCGGAGGGCTTCTCGCCTGCCGGCGTGCGCACCACGCCGATGGCGCTGGAACTCGCCGGGTCCCGCGGGCGGGCATAATCGGCCGCTGATCCGACATCACAGGACCGCCATGCCCGGCCAGCAGAACGAAGTCAGCTTCCGCTTCCTCGCCCAGCCCACCGACGTCAACTTCGGCGGCAAGGTGCACGGCGGCATGGCGATGAAATGGATCGACCAGGCCGGCTACGCCTGTGCGGTCGGCTGGAGCGGCGCGTATTGCGTGACCGTGTCGGTCAGCGGCATCCAGTTCATCGCGCCGATCCTGATCGGTGACCTGGTCACCGTGCGCGCACGGCTGATCCATACCGGTACCAGCAGCATGCACCTGGCGGTGGACGTGCTGGCGCAGGACCTGCGCAAGGGCGAACAGCGGCTGGCGACCAGTTGCGTGATGGTCTTTGTGGCGCTCGACAGCCCCGACGGCAAACCCACGCCGGTGCCACGCTGGGAGCCGCAGACGGACGAGGACCGCCGCCTGCAGGACTACGCCCGGCGGCTGATGGAGCTGTCCAAGACGATGGAGCAGCAGGTCGCCGTGCTCAGGCCCGCGGCCGCACCGGTGACTTGAGTTCCCCGGCCGGCGGCGCCCGCCACAGGAACCGCTCAAGCCATTGCGGGCTGGTCAGCGGACTTAGCAGCCGCTCGGCCGGCACGCTGGAAAGCAGGCGCACCAGCAGCCAGGCGGCCAGCAACAGCACCACCATGTTGGCCAGCGGCGGCTGGCCGGCCTCCAGCCAGGCAAACAGTCCGGCGGTCACCGCGAACTTCACGATGAAGCCGTGCGCGAGGTACGCCTGCAGGCTGCGCCCACCGGCCGCCGTGACAGCGAATTCCCGACGCGGAACCAGCGCCAGGAACGCGGCGCTACCGGCGACGCCCGCGCCCAGCCGCAGCAGGCGCCACAAGGTGCCTGCCGCGTAGTCCACCCCCAGCGCGGCGTAGCCGTTGCTGCCATAGAGCCAGCGCGGGTCCGGCACCGCGCTCGCGGCCCAGCCGAGCGCCAGCAGCGTGGCCAGCGCCAGCACGCAGGCCAGCGGACCGTGCAGCCGCTCGCGCCACGCCGGCGCGTACAGATGGCCGATCAGGAAGAACGGGAAGAACGACGCGGTGCGCGAGAGCGACATGCGATAGCCCACGTCGTCGGCCCAGCCAGCCATCAGCGCGAACAGGCAGGCCAGCAGGAGCGGGTGGCGCAAGCGCATGAACAGCGGCAGCAACAGGCGCCACGCCGCCAGGCTCGGCAGGTACCAGAGCAGCCAGTAGGGCGTGGTGACGCCCTTGGGTCCGGCATCGGGCCAGCCCGGCGTCTGTGCCGCCAGCGCGTACAGCGCCTGGAACAGCAGGTAAGGCAGCAGCAACTGGAAGGTGATCCGCTTGAGCAGCTTCACATCCACCTCGGTTCGCGCCACCGCGCCGGAGAGGAAGGCGAACGCCGGCATGTGGAACAGGTAGAGGAAGCGGTACAGCGCATCGATCGAGGCGACGCCGCGCAGCGGCTCCAGGCTGTGGCCGAACACCACCAGCGTGATCAGCGCCAGGCGGGCGTTGTCCATCCACGCATCGCGTGCGGGCCGGACGGGCGATCCGAGGACGGCAGGCGTGTCGGCGGTGCGGGCAAATCCATACATCCGCCGCAGGCTAGCAACGCCTTGGTGGAAGCGACGTCCCCGCAGGCATCGCGATGCGCCGTCCGTTCAGGAAGGTTGCCGATGCGTGGGCGCTCTCTACGGGACGGCCGAGCGCCGGCGTTGCCACGCCAGCACCGGCAGGCCCATCGCCACCAGCACGCCGGCCCACAGCAGCGACTCGGCGCCGGTGCCGACCAGCGCCCACAGCGCGTAAGCGAGCGCGCCGCCGGCGACCAGCCGTCGCCACCAGTGCGCGGCAGGCTCGATCCGCCACCAGGCCAGCACGCTGACCACGTAGGGCAACAGCGTGGTGGCGGTGGAGAGCAGGATCGAGAAGGTGAACAGCGCGACCAGCGTGCGGCTGTAGTTGGCCACGATCAGCGCGCTGGCCAGGCCGCTGCCCAGCACCAGCCCGAAGGCCGGCGTGCCGCGTGCGTCGAGCCGGGCGAAGCGGGCCGGGAACAATCCGTCCTGCGCCGCCGCCAGCGGCGTCTGTGCCTGCAACAGCACCCAGCCGTTGAGCGCACCGAAGCAGGAGATCGTCGCCACCGCGGCCAGCACGGCGCCCGCTGCCGGTCCCCACATGCGCGCCGCGGCAGCCACCATGGGCGCGGCGGAGTGGCGCAGTTCGTCCAGCGGCAGCAGTCCGATGACGACGGTGCAGGCAAGCATCGTGGCGAGGCCCGCGATCAGCATGCCGATCACGGTGGCGCGCGGCACCGTGCGCTCCGGGTCGCGCACCACGCCGGTCGGCACCGTGGCGGCCTCGAAGCCGAGCATCGCCCACAGCGTGAGCGCAGCGACGGACGTGCCGACGCCCAGCAGCGGCAATCCGCTGGGATTGAACGGGCGGTAGGCATCGGCATGCGCCCAGCCCAGCCCGACCAGGCCGAACAGCACCAGCGGCACCAGCTTGAGCAGCGTGGTCAACATCTGCACGCGCGCCGCTTCGCGCACGCCGGCCAGGTTCACTGCGGTGCACAGCCACAGAGCGCCCAGCGCGCAGGCGGCCGAGCGCCACGGCGTGGCGCCGGCAGCCGGCCACAGCGCGCCGAGGCTGCCGGCGAAGGCCACCGCGATCGCCGCGTTGGCGCTCCAGGTGCACACCCAGTAGCTCCACGCCACCACGAAGCCGGTGCTGTCGCCGAACGCGCGCCGCGCGTAGCCGTAGGCGCCGCCGTGGTTGCGTATCGCGCGCGCCAGCCAGGCATAGACCAGCGCCAGCAGCAGCGCGCCGGCCAGGGTCAGCGCCCAGCCGAGCAGGCTCGCCGCGCCGTACGGCGCCAGTGCCGCGGGCAGCAGGAACACGCCCGAGCCGATCATGTTGCCGATGACCAGGGCGGTCAGGGCCAGCTGGCCGAGCGGACGCCCGTTCATCGCAGACAAAACGTGTAGGAGCGCACCCAGTGCGCGACCGCGCACCTGACGTCCGCGTGGAACCGTGGCAGCCCGCGGTCGCGCACCGGGTGCGCTCCTACAGGGGTATCGGCAGGTTTCATGCGTGCTCGCGGTAGGTGCGGCGCAGCAGTTCATGGAAGTGGTGGACGGCGTTCTCGCGCAGCGGATTCAACCGCCCGCTCTCGTAGGAGCCGGACGCCAGTCCGCGCTGCACGTCCTCGCAGATGGTCACGTCCTCGTCCTGCACTTCGTCGCTGAAGGCGACGTCGCGCTCACGCCGGACGCGCGCTTCTTCGCTCGGGTCGGGCGCGTAATAGAAGTCGAACTCCACCCGGCAGCGGTCCACACCCAACGGCAGCACGCGGTTGGTCTGCAGCCGCCCGGGCAGGATGTTGAGCATCGTGTTGGGGTAGAGGAAGTAGTAAAGCGCCTCGCCGCTGCCATAGAGCTCGTCGGCGCTTTCCAGCGGACTGAACTGATAGGAGTACCACTGTGCCGTCTCGGTGACGTAGCTGCGGTAGTCCAGCACGCTGTTGAGCCCCGGGTGGATGTGCGGCACGTGGTAGCCCTCCAGGTAGTTGTCCACGTACACCTTCCAGTTGCAGGCCACCTCCCAGCTGGCGCGATGATGGAACTCGAAGCCGGCCAGCGATCGCCCTTCGCCCAGGCGCGTGTCGATACCATCGACGAAATCCGCGAACGGTGGCCCCTCGCCGGTGGCGACGAAGACCAGGCCTTGCCAGACCTGCACGCGTGCCTCGGGCAGGCGGATCGTCGAGGGATCGAAGTCGGGCGTACGACCCATCTCCGGCGCGCCGCGCAGCACGCCGTCCAGGCCGTAGGTCCAGCCGTGGTAGCGGCAGCGCAAGGCGGTCGCGCCCTTGCCGTCGCAGCTGGCGACCGGGCCGGCGCGATGGCGGCAGACGTTGTGGAAAGCTCGGATGGTGGCGTCGTCGCTGCGCACCACGACGATCGGCAGGCCGGCGATGGCGGTGACCAGGTGGTCGCCCACGCCGGCCAGTTGCGACTGGTGGCAGACCAGTTGCCAGCTCTTCGCGAACACGGCCCTGGCGTCGAGTGCCGGCATGCGCGGATCGGTGTAGCAGCGCGCCGAAAGCGCGTGCGCATGGTCGAGCGGCTGGGCGGCGAGGATATCGGGCGTGAGCAGCTCGGTCATGGCGGCACCGGCGGTTGGGTTGGGGAGTCGCGCCCTGCGGGCGGCCTGCGTTACTGGCCCTCGTACCAGACCGAAACGGTCACCGAGGTGGGCTCAAGACTACCGCCGCTGGACGATTGCAGAACGTGGACCACGCGGATGGACGGGTTCGCCGCCAGCCAGTCGTTGACCTCCCGCTGCAGGACTTCGGCAAAGGCTGCCGGACGGGTGAAATAGCCGGACTTGCGGCAGAACAGCTTGCATTGCATGGGATCATCCCTGATGGCCGGGCGACAGTGTAGGGTGCCGGCTCCCATGGGAGCCGGCACCTTCGCACTCAGCGTGCGCCGTAGAGCGCCTTGACGTCCTTCAGCAGTGCCGCCTGGCTGTCCGGGCGGGCGTAGAACATGTGGCCGCCGGGGTAGTTCTTCACCTGGACGCGGGTCGCATCGCCCATCGGCGGCATCTGGTCGACGACGAGCACGGAGGCCATGAACGGACAGGAGAGGTCGTCCCAGCCGTGCGCGATCAGCACGCGCAGGCCCGGGTCGGTGGCGACCGACTCGCGCAGTTGCGAGACCGAGCCCTCGTCGGCGTCGTCGTCCTCGTGCCAGAGCTTGTTCACCTCGTAGCTCAGCGCGTTGTAGCGGCCCGCGTACTTCCAGCCCACGGTACGGGTGACGAAATCGACCATGGCCGTGGTGGTCGGCGCGATGATGCCGTTCAGGATCGGGTCGCCGGTGCGCTGGCGCGGCGCGTAGGGGAACGGGTCCCACGCGGTGACGTTGGAATCGTAGCGGCTGCCGAGCTTGCCTTCGGCGCGATAGACCTCGCGCAGGTAGGCCTGGGTTTCGATCCGGCCTCCCGAGCGGCGCACGAACAACGGGTCGAGACCGGTCAGTTCGGTCACTTTTTTGATCACCCGCTCGGTGGCCTGCGGATCGGACCGGCCGCGCATCAGGTCGCTGGCGTACTCGCCGCGGGTGTATTCGACGATCTGCGCCATCGCCTCGGGCGTGAGCTTGTGCTCGCGCTCCAGGTGCGCGGCGGCGATCGAGGGCAGGGTCAGCATCCACGGCAGCGGCGAGACGTTCTCGTCGTTGAAGGCGGCCGGGTCGAGATAGGGCGACACCAGTACCACGCCCTTCATCGCCACGCCGAGCTGGGTCTGCAGGTAATCGGTGATGCGCGGGCCGCGGAAGCCGCCGTAGCTCTCGCCGACCAGGTACTTGGGCGACTGCAGCCGGCCGTTCTTGACCAGCCAGTCGTAGACGATCCGCGAGAGGTACTTGATGTCGTTGTCGGTGCTGTAGAAGAGCTCGGTCGCCTTCTTGTCGTCGACCAGCGCACGGCTGAAGCCGGTGCCGACCGGGTCGATGAACACCAGGTCGGTGAAGGGCAGCCAGCTGCCGGGGTTGTCGTGCAGCGTGGCCGGGTCGGAGGGGTTGTCGCCCTCGACGCCGAAATCCACCCGCTTGGGACCGATGGCGCCCAGGTTGAGATAGACCGACGAGGCGCCCGGGCCGCCGTTGAGCGCAAAGGTCACCGGACGGTCGCCCCCGCCCATGGTGTAGGCGGTGTAGACCACCTCGGCGACCGTGTTGCCCTTGGCGTCGCGCACCGGCAGCGAGCCGACGGTGACAGTGTACTTGAGCGTGCGGCCGTCGATCTGCGCGGTCTGCTGGGCGTGCGCGTCGGCGGGGAAGGGCGGCAGGTGGAAGTCGCCGTGGCTGGCCTCGGCGGCGGGCTTGTCGGCGGCGACGGCGGGGGCGGCGAGGCCGGCCAGCAGCGAGGCGGCCAGCAGCGTGGCCTGGAGGGTCTTGCGCACGGTGATTCCCCTTGTTGCGGAAACGGCCAGCCTAGCGGGTGGTGGGGCTTGAGGGGTGTGCCCAAAGGCATGGGGGCCGGGGCAAGGCTTCCCCCATCCGCCTGTCGGCACCTTCCCCCGTCAACGGGGGAAGGCTCACTCAGGTGGCTCCGCGTGCGACGTTGGCCGCATGTTCGATCCTTCCCCCGTTCACGGGGGAAGGTGCCCGAAGGGCGGATGGGGGCGACCGGAGCGCGATCCTCAGGCCGGCAGGGCGACCAACTGGTCCTGCACCTGATTGATCGCATCGCGGATGCGCTTGCTGAACACCGAATCGTCATGGTGGATCAGCACCAACCGCTCGGTCGCGCGGGTCATCGCCACGTAGAGCAGGCGCGCCTCCTCGGCCTCGTCCTTGCCCTCCTTGGGCAGCGATCCGAGCCCCGGGATGATCACGAACGGGAACTCCAGCCCCTTGCTCGAATGCATGGTCACCAACTTGACCGTGTCGGCGACGGCGAACAGCGCTCCCTTGCCCCGGCCTTCGGCCAGCCGGCCGGGGATGCCTTCGCGGTCCAGTGCCTCGGCGAGCTTCTCGCCTTCCCACTGGTTGCGGAAGATCACCGCCATGTCCGACCACGGCCGGCCGTGCGCGTGCTCGTCGCGCAACTGTGCGATCAGCACGGTGAGCTGGGCGGCGGCCGTCTCGACGCGGATCAGCTCCGGCACCGCACCGCGGCGGCCGGCGCTCTCGGGGGCGACGAGCGGTACGCCGTCGCCGTCGTCGTCGCGCTCGATGAGCAACTCGTTGGCGAAGCCACGCGCCACGGCCAGGATCTCCAGCGTATTGCGGTAGTTGAGCTTGAGGATGGTGGTGCGGCCCTGCGCCTGGACCCCCAGGCTCTTCCAGCTCACCTTGCGCCGGTCGGCCTTGCCGTAGATGTTCTGGGCGTCGTCGTAGAGCACCAGCAGCGAATTGGTCGCCGGGTCGATCATCTGCACGATCAGCTTGTACCAGTCCGGCTCGAAGTCGTGGCCTTCGTCCACCAACACCGCACCGTACTGGAAACGCGGGATCTGACCCTTGTCGACGCCGTCGATCACCCGCTCGACCATCTGCGCGAAGAACCCATCGCTGCCTTTCGGCGGCAACTCCACGTGGTAGGCCGTGAGCATCTTGTGGCACCACTTGTGGAAGTTGTAGACCTGCACCTTCTCGGCCAGGCCACGTTCGCCGATCAGCTGCTCCAGCCGGGCCGCGAGGGTCTTGTTGTAGCAGAGCACCAGGATCGGCCGGTTCATCGCGCGCGCCAGCTGCATCGCGCGGAAGCCCAGGATCATGGTCTTGCCCGAGCCGGCTACGCCGTGGATGATCCGGTGCTCGTCGCCCAGCGAGCGTGCCAGCTGTTCCTGCTGCGCGTCCATCACCTTCACCAGTTCGGGAATCTGCAGCGGGCGCACCGCCGCATCGGTCGGGCCGAACAGGCCGAACTGGCCGCTGCCGGGTTCCACGCGCAACTCGGGGAACAGGTGCCAGCGCACACGGTCGATCTGCGGCAGCGTCATGGCCACCGGGAACGCATAGGGGAACATCGCCCACAGCCGCTCCTGGAAGTCCTCCGACTCGACCGACTCGTAGAATTCGTCGCGGCAGATCGCCAGGTGCGGCGGGATCACCGCGTCCAGCCCGCCCTCCTCGAACTGCTTGCGGCTGATGTTGGACAACACCACGCCCCAGGCCCACGGCATGATGATCTTGCCGGCATGGCGGTGGCCTTCGGGGAATCGCAGCGCCGGATCGCGTTCGAGCACCACGCCGATCTCCAGCGCATAGGCGCGGGCCTGCAGCAGTGGATGGTTCTCCTTCACCAGGCCACGCTCGGTGATCAGTGTGAACTGGGTGCTGTCGGCGTGCTGGATGGTCTCGGCCTTCCAGTCCTTCACCTCCAGCACCAGCAGCCCGCGGCGTGGATGGAACACCACGAAGTCCGGGCGGCGCTGCTTCAGGCCGACGGGCACGTCGTACCAGAGCAGGTAGTCGTCCTCCAGCTTCTGTTCCAGCCGCTCGGAGAAGCGCTTCTCGCCGGCGGTCATGCGCGGCAGGCAGCTGTTGCGGGAGGGGATCTGGGTGGCCATTCGGCGTCCGTCGGGCGTTTTGCGTGGAAAGTATCGAACTTCCGCACGCTGTCAACGCTAAAGTCGAGGCAGCCAGCGCCGATATGACGGGCGACGACCAGGCACAGGACGCCATCGCGGACACGCGACATCCAGGGCGGGCGCCATCGTCACGTTCGGGCGCGGGGAGAGCCCAGCATGCCCATGCATATCGAAACGCTGTCGCTGATCAGTGCCGTCCAGTCGCTGGTGCTGGCCGTTCTGCTGTGGGCAGGTACCCACGGCGGACCGGGCGCAGCGCGCACCAGCCTGAAGCTGCGCGCCGCCGCGCTGGCGGTCGAATCGGCCGCCTGGACGATGCTGGCGGCGCAGGCCTGGCTGCACCCGGCGCAGTTGCTGCTGGGCGGCAACGCGCTCAATTTGCTGGCGCAGGGCATGTCGGTGGTCGCCCTGCGCATGTTGCTGGGGGAGCCCCTGCGCTGGCGCACCGCGCTGGCGATCGGCGTGGTCGGCTGGCTGGGGGTGGCCTGGTTCGGGGTGGTCGATCCGGACTACCGCGTGCGCGTGCTGTGGGGCTCGGCCGCGATCATGGCCGACATCGCGCTGCGGATGCAGGCGCTGCTGCGCGGCGGCCCGCGGCAAGGCACGCGGGCGCGGATGGCGCTGGTGGTGATGTGCTCGGCGGCCGCGCTGCTGCTGGTGTGGCGCAACGGCCAGCTGTGGTTCGACCTCAACCCGCCCGCCGACATCATCCAGCCGGATACGGTCAATTACCTCTACGTGCTGCTCTCGGGCATGCAGCCCTTGTTCCTCAGCATCGGCTTCCTGCTGCTCTACAACGAAACGCTGCAGCGCGAACTGCACCTGTTGGCGCGGGTCGACACCCTGACCGGCGTGAAGAACCGCCTGGCACTGACCGAAAGCGCCACCCGGATGCTGTCCCAGGCCCAACGCGCGGGGCGCTCGATGGGCGTGCTCATGATCGACGCCGACCATTTCAAGAGCATCAACGACCGCTTCGGCCACGGCGGTGGCGACAAGGTGCTGCTGGCACTGGTGGACAGCATCCGGGCCACGTTGCGCGCCGGCAATGTGATCGGGCGTATCGGCGGCGAGGAATTCGTGGTGCTGGCGCCCGACACCAACCTGGAGCAGGCGCTGGTGCTGGCCGAACGGATCCGCGCCACGGTCGAGACCACGCCATTGCTGGTCGACGGGCATCTGCTGCAGCTGACCGTGTCGATCGGCGTCGCGGGGGCCGAGCCGGGCGAGAGTGACGTGGGAGCCCTGCTGCAACGCGCCGACGCGGCGCTCTATGCGGCCAAGCACGCGGGCCGCAACCGGGTGATGGCATCCGATCCGGTCCTGGTGGGGCGACGCCTGCTGGCCTGATGCGCGCAGGTGGGCTTCGACTCACTTTCCCGCACGGCCGCGGTGGGCTGAAGCCCACCCTGCGCCTTCCCGAGGGTCACCCTTCCAGCGCGGCGTCGAGCGAGATGTCGGCGCGCAGCACCTTGGACACCGGGCAACCCTGCTTGGTCTCCTGCGCAATGCGCTGGAACGTGTCGGCATCGGCGCCCGGCACGCGGGCGCGGCAGTTCAGCGCGATGGTGGTGATGGCGAAGCCGTCGCCCTGCTTGTCCAGCGTCACCTGCGCCTTCGTCTCGATTCGCTCCGGCGTCAGCCCAGCGTTGCCCAGGCCCAGCGACAGCGCCATCGAGAAGCAGCCGGCCAGCGCTGCGCCGATCAGTTCCTCCGGGTTGGTGCCGGGGCCGTCCTCGAAGCGCGACTTGAAACCGAATGGCGCCTCGCGCAGCACGCCGGTCTGGGTGGAAAGGGTGCCCTGGCCGTCTTTCAGGCCGCCGGTCCAGGTGGCGGAAGCGGATTTCTTCATGGCGTTTCCCTCGGGCTCGGATGGACGGGCCAGTGTGGGCGCCGCGCCATGCAGGCCGCGCGAACGCACGCCGGCACCCGCTTCACGCGCGTTTTGCCGGCGCCGGCCGTAAGCTTTCCGCTTTCCATCGACGAGCATCGGCATGAGCTTCGACATCCGGCACGATCCCTCGGCCAAGCGCTTCGACACCGAGGTGGACGGCCAGCATTGCGAGCTGGATTACCGACTGTCCGACAAGGTCATGACGATCACCCACACGGGTGTGCCGGTCGCGGTGGAAGGCCGCGGCATCGCCTCGGCGCTGACCCAGGCCGCGATGGAAACCGCGCGCGCCGAAGGCTGGACGGTGGTGCCCGCTTGCGGCTACGCGGCGGCCTGGCTGCGCCGGCACCCCGAGTTCGCCGACCTGCGCGCCTGATCCCGTTGTGCCCGCTGTGCGGCGTCGGCCACACTCTGGCCCGCGCCGGTCTCAGGAGGCCCGATGAGCGATTCCCATCCCCACGATAAGCGGCACCATCGCCGCGGCGTATTGCATGCGCTGCGGGTGCGGCCCTCGCTGGTCATCGGCGCCATCGTGCTGTTGGCGGTGGCGGTCGCGGCATGGGCACTGGGCATGCATCCGGCGCCCGCGTTCCTGCTTGGCTTCGATGCGGGCGCGCTGTCTTTCATGGCGCTGCAGCTGCGCGAATTCGCCCGGGCCACACCGGCAGGCATGCGTGAGAAGGCGCGTCGCCAGGACGCCGGACGCTGGGGCATTCTGTGGAGCGGCGTGGCGATCTCCACGGTCGTGCTGGTGGCGCTTGGCACCGAGCTGGAGGCCGGCAAGACCGGTGGGCTGCTCGCCATCGTGGTGGCGGCCGCGAGCATCATGCTCAGCTGGGCTTTCCTCAACACGCTGTTCGCCCTGCATTACGCGCACGGCTACTACGGCGGCTATGGCGAGCAGCACAAGGGACTGGACTTTCCCGGCGGCGGCGAGCCGGACTACTGGGACTTCGCCTATTTCGCGGTGGTGATCGGGATGACCTTCCAGGTCTCCGACGTGCAGGTCACCAGCCGCGAATTGCGCCGGATGGTGCTGGTGCACGGCGTGATCGCCTTCTTCTTCAACGTGTTCATCGTGGCGGTCAGCGTGAACATCGTGGCGGGGCAGGGTTCGTAACTCCTGTAGGAGCGCCCTTGGGCGCGACCGGGATGTCAGTCGCGCCCAAGGGCGCTCCTACAGGCTAGTCGCGGAAGTTGTCGAACTGCAACGGCAGCTCGACCTCGGACTTGCGCAGGTGCGCGATCGCCAGTTGCAGGTCGTCGCGCTTCTTGCCGGTCACGCGCAGCTTGTCGCCGTTGATCTGCGCCTCGACCTTGAGCTTGGCCGCCTTCAGCTCCGCCACCAGCTTCTTGGCCACCGGCTGCTCGATGCCCTGCTTGACGGTGATCTTCTGCCGCGCCCCGGCCAGGTTCACCTCCGGCTCGGACACGTCCAGTGCGCGGATGTCGATCTTCCGGCTGGTCAGGCGGCCGCGCAGGATGTCGAGCATCTGCTGCAGCTGGAAATCGCTGGGCGCGCGTTGGGTGATCACGTAGCCGTCCAGCTCGTAGCTGGCGTCGGTGCCCTTGAAGTCGAAGCGGCTGGCCAGCTCGCGGTTGGCCTGGTCGACCGCGTTGGTGAGTTCGTGCTTGTCCACTTCGGAGACGACGTCGAAAGAGGGCATGGTGGGCACCTGATCGGGTTGGAAGGCGTCAAAGTGTAAGCGCTCGGCGATAATGTGCGGCCGGCGCCCGGTGCGCGTTCCCTGCCAATCATGAAAACCGACGTCCTCATCATCGGCGCAGGTGCCGCCGGCCTCATGTGCGCGATCACCGCCGGTCAGCGCGGTCGGCGCGTGCTGGTGCTCGACCACGCCAACAAGCCGGGCAAGAAGATCCTGATGTCCGGCGGCGGGCGCTGCAATTTCACCAACCTGGGCGTGACGCCGGCCAACTACCTGTCGGCCAACCCGCACTTTGCGAAGTCAGCGCTGGCGCGCTACACGCCGGCGGATTTCATCGCGCTGGTGGAAAAACATCGCATCGCGTACCACGAGAAGGAACTCGGCCAGTTGTTCTGCGACGACTCCTCCAAGCAGATCGTGCGCATGCTGCTGGACGAGTGCGCGGCCGCCGGCGTGCGCGTGGAGACCGGCTGCGCGGTGGAACGCGTGCGCCACGGCGAGGCCGGCTTCAATGTGGCCACGGCGCGCGGTGAAGTGCATGCCCAAGCGCTGGTGGTGGCCAGCGGCGGGCTGTCGATTCCGAGCATGGGCGCCACCGGCTTCGGCTACGAACTGGCGCGCCAGTTCGGCCACGCCGTGCTGCCCACGCGCGCCGGGCTGGTGCCGCTGACGTTGAGCGGCAAACATCAGGAGCGCTACGCGGACCTCGCCGGCGTGGCGCTGGCGGTCGAGGCGCGCTGCGGGCGGCAGGCGTTCCGTGCGGGGCTCCTGTTCACCCATCGCGGTGTCAGCGGGCCTTCGATCCTGCAGATCTCCTCCTACTGGCAACCGGGCGAGGAACTGCGGCTGGATCTGCTGCCCGACCGCGACGCCGCGGATTGGCTGCCTGCCCAGCGCGCGGCACGCCCGGCGGCCGAGCTGAAGACCGTGCTGGGCGACGTGCTGCCGAAGCGGCTTGCGCAGCGCCTGTGCGAGCTCGACTTCGGCAATCGACCGATGCGCCAGTACCGCGAGGCGGAGCTGGCCGCGATCGGCACGCGCATCAACGACTGGCCGTTGGTCGCCAGCGGCACCGAGGGCTACCGCACCGCGGAGGTGACCCTCGGTGGCGTGGATACCGACGGCCTGTCCTCCAGCACCATGCAATCGAAGCTCGTGCCGGGGCTGTACTTCATCGGCGAGGTGGTCGACGTGACCGGCTGGCTGGGCGGGTACAACTTCCAGTGGGCGTGGGCATCAGCGCATGCGGCCGGTGAGGTGGCTTGAGGTATTCGCGCGGCATGGATGCCCGCTGCGTCATCCTGGCCGCGTCCGTGTAGGAGTCCGCTTGCGGGCGATGCTCTCAAGTCACACCGAGGCCGGGAGCATCGCCCGCAAGCGGGCTCCTACAGGCAAAGTCCAACGATGGAGAAACGCATGAACATCGGCTTCCTCGGCCTGGGCGCCATGGGCAGCGCCATGGCCAGCAACCTGCTCGCCGCCGGCCACGTGTTGACCGTGTGGAACCGTTCCGAAGGCCCCGCCGAGCCGCTCGCCTCGCTCGGCGCCAAGGTCGCGCGCACGCCCGGGCGGGCGGTGCAGGGCCAGGTCGTGCACAGCATGCTGGCCAACGACCAGGCGGTGCGCGAGGTGTTCCTCGACGGTGGCGTGCTGGACGAGATGGATCGCGGCACCGTGCACGTCAACCACGCAACCATCTCGGTGGCGCTGGCACGCGAGCTGGCCCAGGCGCACGCGGAGCGCGGGCTGGGCTACGTCGCCGCGCCGGTGTTCGGCCGACCGGACATGGCCGCGGCTGCGAAACTCAACATCGTGGTGGCCGGGCACCCGCACGTCGTGGAGTCCGTGCGTCCTTTGCTGGAGGTGCTGGGCAGCCGGCTGTGGCCCGTCGGCGAGGCGCCCGAGCGCGCCAACGTGGTGAAGCTGGCCGGCAACTTCATGCTCGCCTCGGCGATCGAAAGCATGGCCGAAGCCAGCGCGCTGACGCGGGCGCATGGCGTCAGTGCGGCCGACTTCCTGGAGATCGTGACCAACACCCTGTTCGCCGCGCCGGCCTACCAGGGCTACGGAACGCTGATCGCCGAGGAGCGCTACGCACCGCCGGGCTTCGCGTTGCCGCTGGGCCTGAAGGACGTCAACCTTGCGCTCGCCGCGGGCGAGGCGGCGCGGGTGCCGCTGCCGTTCGCCGGCGTGGTGCGCGATGCGCTGATCGAGGCGCTGGCCGCCGGCGGCGAGGGGCTGGACTGGGCGGCGCTGGCGCAGGTGGCCGCGCGCCGCGCACATCTCACATGACACGAGCCGAAAGCCGCCCGCTCTTCTGTAGGAGCGCCCTTGGGCGCGACCGGGGGCTAGGGCAGCAGACACGCTGCACGGACCCATCTCGCACAGCGGCCTTTTCGCCTTGGGCGCTTGTACCGCCCAGGCTCTGAATGGCGGTTGCGCCCAAGGGCGCTCCTACATGTGCGGGTTTTGCCGCGGTTACGGCTTCGGCCGTTGCTGCAGCCAGCGGTCGAGCTGGTTGGCGAAGGCCTGCCGGTCGCGCGCATGGAACGCCGCCGGGCCGCCGGTATCCACGCCGGCGCCGCGCAGCTCGTCCATGAAGTTGCGCATCGACAACCGCTGCGCGATGGTCTCGCGCGTGTACAGCTCGCCGCGCGGGTGCAGCGCCAGCGCGCCCTTGTCGATGGCCTGCGCGGCCAGCGGGATGTCCTGCGTCACCACCAGGTCGCCCGCGGCCAGGCGCTGCACGATCTCGTTGTCGGCCACGTCGAACCCGCCGGCCACCTGGATCGCACGCACCCAGCGCGTGGAGGGCGTGCGAAGCATCTGATTGGCGATCAGCGTGACCATCACCTGCGCGCGCTCGGCGGCGCGGAACAGGATGTCCTTGATCGGCCCCGGGCAGGCGTCGGCATCGACCCAGATCTGCGGCGTGCCGCTCACGCGTCGTTCCAGTGGAGCAAACCGTCGACGACCGTGCGCGCGCGCCCACCGACCCAGATCGCGTCCGGCTCGATGCGGGCCAGCAGGCGCGCGTCGTGGCCCATCTCGCGACCTTGGCTGATCGCGTAGCCGCGCGCCAGCGCACCGTGCGGCTCGGCCTGGGCGATGTACGCGGCGATCAGGCCGTTGGCGGCGCCCGAAGCCGGGTCCTCGACGATACCCACGCCGGCGGGGAAGGCGCGCACCACCAGTTGGTAGTCACCCGACGCGCTGCGTGCGAATGCGCACAGGCCCATGCTGCCGGTGGCGCGGGCCAGCGCGCCGATGGCGCTGTGGTCGGGCAGCCAGCCACGCAGGCTCGCCTCGTCGGCGACCTCGGCCAGCCACCAGCGGCGCCCGCCGTCGACCAGCGCCGGCGGCAGCATGCCCAGCTCGATGCCGCCAAGCGTGGCTTCCAGCAGCGGGTGCGCATCACGGCCGGTGGCGAGCACCCGCTCGCCGGGCGATTTCAGCAGGAGGTCGCGCGACTCACCCTCGCCTTCGACGCGAATCGGCAACACTCCGGCGCCGCATTCCTGCCAGAGCAGGCCATCAACCGGCTGTGCGAGTGCGCAGGCCAGCGCCGCGTGCGCGCTGCCGACGCTGGGATGGCCGGCAAACGGAATCTCGTGCTGCGGCGTGAAAATACGAACGCGATAGCTTCCCTGTGGCGTCGACGGCGGCAGCAGGAACGTGGTTTCCACCAGCGCGGTCCAGCGCGCGAAGCGCTGCATCTCATCGTCGCTCCAGTCGCGCGCGTCGGTCACCACGCCCAGGTGGTTGCCGCCGCCGCAGGTGGCAGCAAAGACGTCCAGATGGAGATAGCGGATCGGTTCCATGCGTGTCCGTGGGGAGCGGGCGGATAAAGCCGCGCATGATACGCCTTGATGTCGCACCCGTGGCCGCGCGAGTCGACAAGGCGCAAGGGTGACGCCAAGATGGACGGTCCGCCCGTTGCTCAGGAAGCCCCAGCGCTCATGATCACCCTGGCCATCATCGCCATCACCTGCGTCGTCTCGTTCCTGGCCTTCAACAAGCCGAAACTGCTGGATAACCTGATCCTCTGGCCGCCTGCGATCCAGCGCCATCGCGAGTACCACCGCCTGGTGACCTACGGGCTGGTGCACGCGGACTTCGGCCACCTGTTGTTCAACATGATCACGCTGTTCTTCTTCGGACGGCTGATCGAGCAGTTCTATGCCGCCGAACTGGGCCGGCTGGGCTTCGTGCTGTTCTACATCGCCGCGCTGGTGGTTTCGATCCTGCCCACCTACATCAAGAACCGCCGCAACCCGAACTACCACAGCCTCGGTGCCTCCGGCGCGGTGTCGGCGGTGCTGTTCACTTACGTGCTGCTGGCGCCCTGGTCGAAAATCATCGTGTTCGTGCTGCCGATGCCGGCCGTGCTGTATGCCGTGCTTTACGTCGGCTATTCGATCTACATGGACCGCACCGGCCGCGACAACATCAACCACAGCGCGCATCTGTGGGGTGCGGCCTTCGGCGTGGTCTTCACCCTGCTGATAGAGCCCAGGGTGTTTACTCACTTCCTTGCGGAGCTTTCCAACCCACGCATGTAGGGAGGTCCATGCCCCCGGCGCCAGACCGCCAACGACCGTTCTTCGTGGTGCTCAACCGCCGCTCCGGCAGCGGCGACGCCGGCGCGACGGAACGGGCCATCCGCGGCACGCTCGATGCCGCGGGGCATCCCTACCGGCTGTTCTGCGCGAAACACCCGCGGCACCTGGGCGAGATGGCGGAGCAGGCGGCCGCGGCGGCCCGGGCGCAGGGCGGGGCGGTGGTCGTGGCCGGCGGCGATGGCACCATCAACGCGGTCGTCCAGGCCGTGCTGCCAGCCGGCCTGCCGCTGGGCGTGCTGCCGCAAGGTACGTTCAACTTCTTCGGCCGCTGCCATGGCCTTCCCGAAGCCGATGCCGATGCGGGCATGCGGGGCTTGCTCGACGCGCAGGAAACGCCGGTGCAGGTGGGCATGGTCAACGACCGCGTGTTCCTGGTGAACGCGAGCCTGGGGCTTTATCCGGAACTGCTCGAACGGCGCGAGCAGGACAAGCGGCGCTTCGGCCGCCACCGCCTGGTTGCGTTGCTGTCCGGTTTGCGCGCGCTGCTCGGCAATTACCCGGATCTGCGGTTGACGCTCAACGAGGACGGCCAGCAGCACATGCGGCGCAGCACCACGCTGGTGGTGGGCGACAACCGCCTGCAACTGGAGGGCATCGGCATTCCCGAAGCCGCCGCGGTGAGCCATGGCGCGCTGGTCGGCATCGTGCTGCCGCCGCTGGCGCGCTGGCGCATGATCTTGACGGCGGTGCGCGGGCTGTTCGGGCACCTGGGCGACGTGGAGAAAGTCGACAGCTTCGCCTTCACCGAACTTGAAGTGGCCTTGCCGCGACGCCGGGAGCTGAAGCTCGCCATCGACGGCGAGATCGTCCGCCTGCCGTTGCCGTTGCGCTTCCGGGTCGCGCCACAGCCGCTGCGGTTGCTGGTACCGCGGGACCGGCACCCGTGAGCCTGTTGCTGCACATGTCCGACTCGCATTTCGGCACCGAGCGGGCGCCGGTGCTGGAGGCGCTGCGGCAACTGGTGCATGAGCGCCGTCCGGCGCTGGTGGTGCTGTCCGGTGACCTGACCCAGCGCGCGCGACCGGCGCAGTTCGCCGCGGCGCGCGCGTTCGTCGCCAGCCTGCCGGCGCCGTTCCTGGCGATCCCCGGCAACCACGACATTCCGCTGTACGCCCTGGCTACCCGCCTGCGGGCGCCTTACGCACGCTACTGCGCGGCGTTCGGCGAGGAACTGGAGCCGGCGTGGTCGTCGCCCGAATGGCTGGTGCTGGGGGTCAATACCACGCGCTGGTGGCGCCACAAGCAGGGCGAGGTGTCGCCGGCGCAGATCGAACGGGTGGCGGCGCGGCTGCGCCAGGCAGCACCGGGCCAACTGCGGGTGGTGGTGGTGCACCAGCCGATGGCGGTGATCGAGTCATCCGACCGGGGCAACCTGCTGCGCGGCCACGCGCAGGCGGCCGATGC
Organism: Frateuria sp. GZRR35; assembly: GCF_051900415.1. Lineage (NCBI taxonomy): Bacteria > Pseudomonadati > Pseudomonadota > Gammaproteobacteria > Lysobacterales > Rhodanobacteraceae > Frateuria > Frateuria sp. GZRR35. Next base: position 209,520 of record NZ_JBHZGL010000002.1, on the reverse strand, counting down.
GTGGGCGGCGGCCGGCGCGCAACTGGTGCTGGGGGGCCACATCCATCTGCCTTACGTCCGCCCCTTGCCGGCGCCTGGCGGCCGCCCCCTGTGGGTGGTGCAGGCCGGCACCGCGGTGTCGCATCGGGTACGCGGTGGCATCCCCAATTCGATCAATGTGCTCCATCGCGTGGCCGCCGATGCCTGCGCGGCCGAGCGCTGGGACTACGATGCCACGTGCGGTGTCTTCGCCTGCCACCAGCGGCAGGATCTCGCGCTGCGCGTCCCGCATGCACCCTGAATCGCGCGACGCTTCATGCCGCAATCGCGCATGACAGCGGAGGACGCCCGCGCAATACTGGACGTGCAGGTCTTTCCGCCGCTTGGCTGAAGCATGCGGGCAAGGCTGCACCGACCACCGCAGGAGTGATGACGCATGGCAACGACCCGCACGTCGGCCGCGAAGAAATCCGCGGCAAAGAAGGCAGCCGCCGGAAGCAAGGCGACGAAGAAGACCGCCGCCGCCAAGGCCGGCATCAAGACACCGATCAACCGCACCGCTTCTCGCCCGGCCGCCAAGAAGGCTGCCGGCAAGTCCGCGGGCGCATCGAAGAAGACGGCCGCCAGGAAGGTCGCAGTGAAGAAGGCGGCGCCGAAGAAGGCCACTGCAAAGAAGGCCGTACTGAAGAAGGCAACGGCAAAGAAGGCGGTGCCGAAGAAAGCCGCGGTCAAGAAGGCCGCCGCCAGGAAAGCGGTCGCCAAAGCCGCACCGAAGAAAGCTGCAGCGAAAAAAGCCGCCACCAGGAAGACCACGCCGAACGCGGCCCGGAAGACGGCGCCCAAGGCGCTGCCGAAGAAGTCGGCCACGCGCAAGGCGCCATCGGGCACCACCGCCGGGGCGAAGTCCATGAGCAAGCCGGCAGCGAAGAAAGCCGGTCCCGCGGGCAAGGCGAGCCGGCCGAGTGCCTCTCCGCGCAAGGCGGCAGCACCGCGCAAGGCCGCGCCTTCGACCCAGCACATCAGTCCGGAAGAAGCGGTCGCGCACATCCAGGCTTTGCTCGATGCCAAGCAGAAGCGCACGCGTCAGGCATCGGGGCGTCCAGCGGATGGACAGTCGCAGCCGCATGGCGAATCGGCCATCCATACGCCCGAGAGCCCGCAGCTTCCTACCGATGCGCCCAAGACCACCATTCCGGTGCACACCGGCCAGCGCGGCGCCAAGATCTGACGTCGCTCCCTCGCCGCGCCCGTGCATCCGCCGGGCGCGGCGCTTAAGGGCGCATTCAAACCGCCGCGACTAGCGTGGCCTGCGTGACAGCAGTCACGGAGGTTGAGCCCATGAAACGCATGCTTGCAGGACTGGCGCTGGTGCTTGGCACGGCGGCGCTGTCGGGTTGTTACTACGACCCTGGGTACAGCTACGTGCGCGGCAACGGCTACCAGGGCGATGCCTATTACGGCGAGGGCCCGTCGGTCATCTACGAGCCGGACTATTACGGCTACGGCGGCTACGGCAGCTACTACGGACCCGGCTGGGGCTATGGTTGCTGCTATTCATCCGGGGTGAGCGTCGGCATCAGCGGTACCTGGCATCGGGACTCGCACCATTACCGTGGGCGTGACTGGAGCCGTGATCGGCACGGGTATCGCGATGGCCGGCATGACCGCCACTCGTGGCGTGGCCGGGACGACCATGGCCATGACCGCCACGATTCGCACGGACGGCGTGGTCACGACCGAGACTGACCGGCGTTAGCCGCGCCTCGTGCCGGAAGCGTTCGCTTGGCACAATCGCGGCATGGCTTTTCCGTCCCTTCGCGGGCGCGCCGCGCGCCTGGTCGCTTTCGTGTTGTGCCTTCTGCTCGGGGGCTGCGGCAGCCTGCGTTATTACGCCCACGTGGCGCATGGGCAGGCGTCGTTGCTCATACACCGGCGGCCGATCGCCAAGGTGGTGCGCGACCCGGCCACCGATCCGCAGCTGGCGCGCCGCCTGCGCCTGGCCGCACAGGCGCGGCGGTTCGCCTCGGCTGCGCTGGCGCTGCCGGACAACCGCAGCTACACCAGCTATGTAGACCTGCATCGACCCTACGTGGCCTGGAACGTCTTTGCCACGCTGCCTTATTCGGTGGACGCGCTGCCCCAGTGTTTTCCGATCGCCGGCTGCGTGGCCTACCGGGGCTACTTCGAGCAGGCCCGCGCGCAGGTCCGCGCGGCGGAACTGAAGGCGCAGGGCGACGATGTGTGGATCGGGCCGGTGCCGGCCTATTCGACGCTGGGCTGGTTCGCCGATCCGATCGTCTCGAGCATGTTGCGCTGGGATGACGACGAACTGGCCGGCACCATCTTCCACGAGCTCGCGCACCAGCGGCTGTACGTGAAGGGCGACACGGCCTTCAACGAATCGTTTGCCAGCTTCGTCGAGCAGGAGGGCCTGCGCGAGTGGCGCAAGGCGCGTGGCTTGCCGCCGCCCGATCCACGCGACCAGGCGATGGCGCAGGACTTCACCACGCTGGTGCTGGACCTGCGCGAGCGCCTGAAGGCGCTGTACGCGAGCACGGACGACCAGGCCTCGCTGGCGCGCGGCAAGCAGGCGCAGATCGAAGCCTTCCGCCGTCGCTATGCGCAGTGGCGGGACAGCCGCGGGTCCGGCGACGCGCGTTACGACGCCTGGGTGGCTGCGCCGATAAACAACGCCAAGTTGCTGCCCTTTGGCCTGTACGACCGCTGGACCGGCGCCTTCGCGGTGCTGTTCGGGCGCTCGGAGCGGGACTGGGGCGCGTTCTATGCCGCGGTCGGTGCGCTGGCTGACAAGCCTGTGGCCGAGCGGACGCGGGCACTCGAACGCCTCGCTGCCGCGTCGAAGCCGGTCGGGCCTGCGAGCGAGTAGGGACCTTCGACTCCGGCCTCGACCTGCGCTCAACCTGAGCAGCAAGCTGGCCGCCCTGTCGTCCCGCTCGCCCGCGGAGGCAGACGGCCGGCAGGCCGATGAGGTTCGAGCGGAGCGGAATCCACGCGACACCTGAGCATGCCCGCGCCGGACCTTGGCACCTGCCACCCACGCCCCAACCTCGGGACCATGGCCGACACCACCGTTGCGCAATTCTTCGAGCAGTTCCCCATGCGCCGCGTGCGCGAGCCCGAGCTGGATGCCACGCTGGCCGAGCCGGTCGATGACCTGACCATCCTGTTCCTGTGGGGCCGCGACTGCCCCAACTGCGACATCGCCAAGCGCGCCATGTTGCTGGCGCGCGAGCGCTTCCAGTGGCCGCGCGTGCGCTGGCTCCACGACAACGTCTACGAGGATCCCGGCATGGCCACGCGCTTCGGCCTGCACGGCATCCCGGCGTTCTTCGTATTTTCCGGCACGCGCAAGCTCGGCCGCATCACCAGCTGGCCGGGTGCGGATGCCTTCGTGCGCGCGATCGACGCGCAACTCGCCGCGCTGGCGCCGGCGCAGGGATAATGCGTGTTCCGATCCGGCTTCGCGCCGGGTCCCGCCAGGCCAGCGCATGATCGTCCAGTCCCTGCTCGATACCGACCTGTACAAGTTCTCGATGATGCAGGTGGTGCTGCACCACTATCCGGCTGCGCACGTGGAGTACCGCTTCAAGTGCCGCAATCCGGGCATCGACCTGGTGCCCTGCATCGACGAGATCCGCGCCGAGCTCGACGCGCTGTGCCGTCTGCGCTTCACGCCCGAGGAGCTCGACTACCTGCGTGGCTGGCGCTACATCAAGAGCGACTTCGTCGATTTCCTCGGGCTGTTCCAGCTCAACGCAAAGTACGTGGAGATCACGCCCTCGCCAGCGGCCAACGGCGAGATCGAGATCCGCATCTGCGGCCCGTGGCTGCACACGATCCTGTTCGAGGTCCCGCTGCTGGCGATCGTCAACGAGGTCTATTTCCGCAACACGCGGCCCGGCCTCGGCCTCGCCGAAGGCCGCGCACGCCTGAAGGCCAAGATCGAGCTGCTGCGCGCGGATCCCGAGTACGCCGACTGCCGCATCGCCGACTACGGCACCCGCCGGCGCTTCTCGCGCGACTGGCACGAGGAGGTGGTGCGCACCCTGCGCGATGGCCTGGGCGAGCAACTGGCCGGCACCAGCAACGTCTGGATGGCGTGGAAGCTCGGCCTCACTCCGTTGGGCACGCTGGCGCACGAATACCTGCAGGCACACCAGGCGCTGGGACCAAGGCTGCGCGATTCGCAGCGCGTGGCGCTGGAGACCTGGGCGAAGGAATACCGGGGCGACCTGGGCATCGCGCTGTCGGACGTCTACGGCCTGGACGCGTTCCTGCGCGACTTCGACATGTATTTCTGCAAGCTCTTCGATGGCACCCGGCACGACTCGGGCGACCCGTTCGACTGGGGCGAGAAAGTGCTGGCGCATTACCGCGCCAACCGCGTCGATCCGCGCACCAAGATCCTGGTGTTCAGCGACGCGCTGGACATGCCGCGGGTGATGCAGCTCTACCGCCATTTCCGCGGGCGCTGCCAGCTCGCCTTCGGCGTCGGCACCAACCTGACCAACGATGTAGGGCCCACGCCGCTGCAGATCGTCATCAAGATGGTCCGCTGCAACGACCAGCCGGTGGCCAAGCTCAGCGATTCGCCCGGCAAGAACATGTGCGACGACCCGGCATATGTCACCTACCTGCGGCAGGTGTTCGACATTCCGCCGGAGGCTTGAGGCGGGCTACAGGCCGATGTGGCGGTCGCGCCTTGCACGCACGCGCACCTGCCGGCGCGGCGCCTCGCGGCACGCCGCGTAGGCCAGCAGCACGAGCGTGGCGAGCGCGATCAGGGAAGAAAGGATCAGGTGCATCATCGCAGCATCGTCTCCGTGGCGCCGGGCGGGAAATGACCATCGCTCATGTGCATATGCCGCGGCCGGCGTAGACTCGCCGACACCTTATGGGAGCCTTTGCATGAGCAGCGTCTACGATTTTTCCGCGCGCGATATCGACGGCCAGGAGCGCTCGCTCGCACAGTGGCGCGGGCGCTGGCTGCTGATCGTCAACGTCGCCTCCAAGTGCGGCTTCACCCCGCAGTACACCGGGCTGGAGGCGCTGTCCCGGCAGTGGCAAGAGCGCGGGCTGACCGTGCTCGGCTTTCCCTGCGACCAGTTCGGGCACCAGGAGCCGGGCAACGAGGCGGAGATCCGCCAGTTCTGCAGCCTCAACTACGAGGTCAGCTTCCCGTTGTTCGCCAAGGTGGAGGTCAACGGGGCCGGTGCGCATCCGCTTTATCGCTGGCTCAAGCGCGAGGGCAAGGGCGTGCTCGGCAGCGAGGCGATCAAGTGGAACTTCACCAAGTTCCTGGTCGATCCCGAAGGGCAGGTCGTCAGGCGCTACGCGCCGACCGATACGCCGGAGAAGATCGAAGCCGATCTGGCGCGACGGATCACAAGCTGACCTCATCCCTGTAGGAGCGCACCTGTGCGCGACCGCCATGTACCCGTTGCGAAGGACAAGGCGGTCGCGCACAGGGTGCGCTCCTACAGGCTGCGCTCGTCCAGTCCGGCCAGCAGGATGGCGATCGTATCGACCTCAGCGCTGGCCGACTTGCCCTCCGGCGGCACGTAGTCGTTGAGCAGGATCGCGAACGCCAGGTGCTCGCCGGCTGCGCTGGTGACGTAGCCGGCCAGGCAGTTCACATACGTCATGCTGCCGGTCTTGGCGTGCACGTTGCCCGCGGCCGGCGTGCCGCGCATGCGCGAGGCCAGCGTGCCGTCGACGCCGGCCACCGGCAGCATGTCACGCACGCGGGCGGCGTCCGGGCCGTTGGCGAGGAAGGCGAGCAGGCGGACGAGCGCGTTCGGGGTGGTGAGGTCGCGGCGGGAGAGTCCGGTGCCTTCGCCGACCAGGCTGGCCGACGGCGGGATACCGATACGGTCGAGCAACTGGCGCAACGCGTGGATACCCCAGTCGGCCGCACCCAGGAAGCCGGACGGCGCGAGCGGGTCGTCCGTTGCCGCGGCATGGGCGCGCGTACCGGCCAGCTGCAGCAGGTTCTGCAGGTAGAGGTTCTGCGAGCGCTTCAGTCCCTCGCGCAGCAGCGTGGCGAGCGGTGGGGATTGCACCTGCGCCAGCACGATGGTGCCTGCCCGCAGCGCCGTATCCTGCGGCTGCGGCCAGCGCCGCACGCGCATTTCGCCATCGACCGTGATGCCATGTCGCTGCAGCGACTGCAGCAGCATCTGGCCGGCCACCTGGGCCGGATCGGCCATGGCCAGCCGGAAACGGCGCGGCCGTGACTGCGCCGGGATGGACCCAAAGGCGTGCAACAGCTCGCTGCCCGGCGCGCGGTAGAGATTGATGTCGTCCGCGGTGCCAGTGAGCAGGCGGTCGTCCAGCGGCATCGCCGCGGCGGGCGGCTCGAACGCCAGTTGCGCCGGTTCGCCCGTGCGCGCCGCCGGCGTCACGATCAGCCGCAGCTGGTTCTCGTACACGCTCAGTGCCGAGGCCGGCGCGGCGAAGCCGGCGAGCAGGTCGGTGGCTTCCCAGCCGTCGCCGATCGCCGGTCCGGCGAAGTAGCTGGCATCGGCCACCAGATCGCCCTGTACGCGGCGCACGCCCCTGGCCGCCAGTTGATCGGTCAGCGCGTCGGCCCAGTCCGCGGTGGACGGGTCGGCACCCAGCGAGGGATCGCCCATGCCGTAGAGCACCAGCGGTCCCTGCACGCGCCCGCGCTTTCCCGGAGCGGGGCCGAGCACGCGGGTGGGGATGCGGTAGCTTGCATCCAGCCCGTTCAGCACCAGCGCCGCGGTGTACAGCTTGGCGGTCGACGCGGGCAGGAACAGCTTGTCGGCATCGTGCGCATACAGGGTGCGACCGCTGTCGAGCGACACCACCGCAATGCCCCAGCGCGCGGCGGCGAAGCGCGGTTGGGCGAGGTGTGCGTCGATCGCCGCGCGCGTGGCGGGCAGGTCCATGGCGACCGCGTGCAGCGGAGCCAGTGCGAGGGCGAGCAGGGGAATCAGGCGGAGAAGCTTCATCCCCGCAGTATCGCAATCGCCCGGCAACGGCGCAGGCCGGTGTGACGGGGCCTCGACCCCGACCTGTTAAGCTGGCCCATTCACCGACAACGAGAGTGCCATGCAGATCGCAGACAACACCGTCGCCTCTTTCCACTACACGCTGACCGACGACGAGGGACGCGTCATCGACAGCTCCGAGGGACGCGAGCCGCTGTCCTACCTGCACGGTACCGGCCAGATCGTGCCGGGCCTGGAGAAGGTGATGGCCGGGCGCCAGGCGGGCGACCAGTTCAAGGTCGACGTGTCGCCGGAGGAAGGCTACGGTCCGCGCCATGCCGAGCTGATGCAGGAAGTGCCGCGCGAGGCGTTCCAGGGCGTGGAGGACATCCAGCCCGGCATGCAGTTCCAGGGCCGCGGCCCGCAGGGCGCGATCAACGTGACCGTGGTGCGCGTGGACGACGACAAGGTGCACATCGACGGCAACCACCCGCTGGCCGGGCAGACTCTGCACTTCAACGTCGAGGTGACCGACGTGCGCGAGGCCAGTGCGGAAGAGCTTCAGCACGGCCACGTGCACGGCCCGGGCGGCCACGACCACTAAGCACCGGCACCACCCTTGTAGGAGCCCGCTTGCGGGCGATGCCCTTCGGCTCTCGCCGAAGAGCACCGCCCGCAAGCGGGCTCCTGCATTTTCAGTACCAGTCCAGCAGCGACACGCCCAGACCCAGGTAGGTGGCGTTGTGGTTGTAGTCGATCAGGCTTTCGCCGTAGCCCTTGAACAGCTCCATGTAGCCGCGCAGGTTGCCGGCCAGCGGGAAGCTCCAGGTGAACTGCGCGGCGCCATGGCTGCGGCTGCCGCCGCGGAACGAGTGGCGCAGCAACATGCCGAATTCCTGCCCGTTCCATTCGTGCACGATCTGCACTTCACCGCGGCCCATGTAGTCGTTGATGTCCGGGTTGTTGTCGTCGCTGCCGCTTTCGGGGATGCGCCACCACGGCCGCAGCATGACGGTCCAGTTGCCGCGCTCGAAGCCGATGTCGGCGATCACCCGGTTCCAGCTGCGCGAGAGCGGGTTGGAGCGACCGTTGGACTGGTGGTTGATGCCGATGCCCAGCAGGCGACCATCCCAGCCCAGCAGGTCGTAATGGGTGTCGAAGACCAGCATCGCCTCGGGTTCGTAGTTGGTCTCGCGGAACGGACGCGACAGGCGGTCGTTGTAGACCTGCCAGCGGGAGGACTGGGTATAGCCCAGCCACAGGTCGCCGGTGTCGCCGAACACGCCTTGCCACAGCTTGGTCTTCAGGCTGAGCTGGAACTTGGCCTCGACGTTGTCCAGCCGCTCCGGCGTGGTCACCGTGTTGAGCGGATTGGGACTCTGCGGACGCTCGTTCTGGTTGCTGGTGGCGAACACCGGCAGCAGGTAGACCGGCTTGTAGCCGCGCACGTTGAACGTGCCCAGCTTGGCCTCGGGCGAAAGCTCCCAGCGGCTGTCCAGCAGGGACAGCGGCGCGGACACCTCCGGGTTCTCCTGCGTGGCGACTTGGCCGGGGTTGCGGTCGTGGCCGAATACGCTCGGCAGGACGGTTTCCTCGTCGACGCGCTTCTGCGCCACCGGCAGGTTCACGCGGCCGGTGGCGTGGTCGTAGCAGGCCAGCCGCTGCGCGTCGCTTTCGATGGCGGTGCAGGCGCGGATGTCCATCGGGTCGGGGTTCTGCGCGTGCGCCGCGCAAACCCAGAGCCCGCCAAGTGCCGCGAGCACCGCGGTCGTACCGTGCTTGATCAAGGGCGTCGCTTCCTGGGGCAAAGGCGCGAAGTCTAGCGAGCGATGGCCCAACCGGCCGTGACGGGCGGACAGGCCGTCGTTGCGGGCGATGCCAGGAGGGGGAACGGCCGCCCGGCCCGGCGGGCAAAAAAAAGCCGGCCGCGAGGCCGGCGAGGGGAGTGTCGCGCGAAAACTCAGTGGGACTGCCAGGCCTCGTACTCGCGCTGGGTAACGCGGCCGTCGCCGTTCTTGTCGGCATAGCCGAAATCGTTGGCCAGCGGCGGGTAGCTGGCGGCTTCCTGCATGGTGATCGACTTCTTGCCGTTGGCCAGCTGGCTGAAGTCGGGCGCCGGTCCGGCGGAGGAGGCCGGCGGCATCGAGGACTTGAATTGCACGTTGGCGTTGCCACCGGCGTTCATGCCCGCGCCGTTCATGCCGCCACTCATGTTGCCGTTGGCGTTCATGTTGCCGTTCGCGTTGCCATTGGCATTCATGTTGCCGTTGGCGTCCATGTTGCCGTGGTCCATGCCATTGTTCATGCCCGGGTTGCCGTTCATGCCGCCCGAGTCATTGCCCATGGGCGGCGGCGCGCTGGATGCCGGCGGCGGCATGCTTTGCATGCCCGAGCTGGTCGGCGGTGCCGGCGGGGTGGTATTGGGGTCGGGCGGCGGCGGGGGCGTCGGCGGCATGTTCGACTGCGGTGCGCCGGCCGGGGGCGGCGGCATCGGGGTAGTCGGCGGCGGCGGCGCCGGGTTGCTCGGGTCCGACGGCGGCGGGGGCGGCGTCGGGGGCGTGGGAACGTCCTGCGCCATCAGTACGCCGGACGCGAGCAGCGAACCGGCGACGAGCGCGGACAGCCATGGCTTGCGGAATTTCATCATCGATACTCCATGCCAGAATGCGGGGGCGCGGGCTTGGAACAATCGATGGGGCCGCCGCGCTTCCGGCACGCTAACAAACGATTTGTAAACGCGGCCTCATCTTGCGCAGCAGGGTTCCGTGAAGTCCCAGACCACGTTGTCTCCCGCTTTATCCAGCCAAACGGCACCGCTGGGCCTGGCCCAGGCCCGTCGCCTGCATCTGGCCGCACAGGGCCTGCTGCGGCCGCTGGGCCGGCGCCCGCGTCCGGGCGACGTGGTGGCGGCGATCGAGCAGATGCGCCTGCTGCAGATCGATTCCATCCATGTCGTGGCGCGCAGCCCCTACCTGGTGCTGCACGCGCGCCTGGGCCATTACGACGGCAGCTGGCTCGACGAGGCGCTGGCGCAGGGGCGCATCGCTGAGTGCTGGGCGCACGAGGCCTGCTTCGTGCCTGCGGCGGACCTGCCCCTGCACCGCGCATGGCGCGAGCGTGGCGCGCACTGGGCGCATCGCCACGCGGCGCGCATGCATCGCGACCACCGCGCCGACATGGACGGACTGCTGGAACGGATCCGCACGCAGGGCGCTGTGCGTGCGGCCGACTTTCCGCGTGCCGACCGCGGCGTCAGCGGCTGGTGGGAATGGAAGCCGGAAAAGCGCTGGCTGGAAGCCTGGTTCGCGCTGGGCGAGCTGATGATTCCCCGGCGCGAGCGCTTCCAGCGCGTGTACGACCTGGCCGGCCGCGTGCTGGAGAAACTCGATCCTCCCTTCGTGCCGAGCCCGCTGGACACCCCCGGCCTGCGCCAGCGCTTCATCCTCGACAGCGTGCGCGCGCTGGGCATCACCCAGGCGCGCTGGATTGCCGATTACTACCGGCTCAAGCCCGCGGTGGACGACGCCGAACTGGCGCCGCTGGTCGCCGCGGGCGAGCTGATGATGGTTCCGGTGCAGGGCTGGAGCGCGCCGGGCTACGTCCACCGCGACCATGCGCCGCTGCTGGACAAGGTGCGCGCAGGCCAGCTGCGGGCGACCCACACGACCCTGCTCTCGCCATTCGACCCGCTGGTCTGGGACCGTGCCCGCGCGCAGGCCATGTTCGATTTCGAATACGCGATCGAGTGCTACACGCCCGCACCGAAAAGGCGCTACGGCTATTACGTGTTGCCGATCCTGCATCGCGGCAGTCTGGTAGGACGGCTGGACGCCAAGGCACATCGCGGCGAGGGCGTGTTCGAGATCAAGGCGTTGTTCCTGGAGGCCGGCCAGGAGGCCACACCACGACTGGCCGGGGATGTGGCCGATGCGATCGCGCGTACCGCGCAATGGCACGGGACGCCGGCGCTTCGGCTGGAACGCAGCGAACCGGCCGCCTTCGGGCGCGCCGTGCGCGCCCATTGGAAGAGCGCCGGGTTGGCCGGTTAGTCGCCGGCCTGGCTGCCCGAGGCGGCCGGAGCGGACTGGCAGGACTTGCCGTGCAGCGCCTGGCGTAGCTGGCTCGCCAGCGAGTTGCAGCGTGCGGCCAGGTTGGGGCGGATCTTCGGGTCCTGCGAGTCGCGCAGCAGGCTGGTGCGCATCGCCTCGTAGCGACCCTGGATTTGATCCGGCTTGTAGATCTGCGCGGCCTGGTGGCAGGCGACGTAGCTGGCCAGATAGTCGTCGCATGCAGGGACGCCGGTGGTTTCCGGCAAGGCCGCTTTCTCCGCCGGGCTCGGGGCCGTACCGCGCTCCTCGTTGCCGGTGCGGGTCTGCCGGCTTTCGCCGGACTGCGTGGCGGGTGCCGGTCGAGCCTCGCCGGTTGCCTGGGGCTGGCTGGCCGGGCCCGAGCGTGCCGGGTGGTTGGCGCAACCGGCCAGCAACAGGCCGGCGCCGAGCAGGGCGATGGTCAGGCGCGGGAGGGCGAGCTTCATGGCGTGCATTCCTGTGGCTGCAGTGCGGCTGGCGACCTCGACACTAGACAAACGGCACCGTGAAGGAAATCTGAAATTTTCCCGGCGGAACAAGGCCGCGCGTCATTCAGCTTGACGGTCGCACAGGCGATCGGTAACCGGCTATGATGCGCCCACTGTGTTTGCCGGGGTCACCAGAGTCATGTGGCCCGATGCCGCCGACCGGCGCTTCATCGAATCACCCCTAGGGTTTTCCTTGCACACCAGTAAGTCGGCCCCGCGTGTTGCGGCGGTCGAGTCTCTTTGATTCAACCTAGTGGAGTGTTTCATGTCTGATCGTCAGATCGGTACCGTCAAGTGGTTCAACGACGCCAAGGGCTTCGGCTTCATCAGCCGCGACAACGGCCCGGACGTGTTCGTGCATTTCCGTGCCATCAGCGGCACCGGCTTCAAGAGCCTGCAGGAAGGCCAGAAGGTCAGCTTCAAGGTCGTGCAGGGCCAGAAGGGTCTGCAGGCCGACGAGGTCATGCCGGCCTAAGCGGTCTTTTCCGCAAAGCCACGAAAAGCCGGGCAGCGATGCCCGGCTTTTTTCGTGCCTGGAAAGTGGGCCTTCAGGCACCCCTTGCTTTCAGGAAATTTCCGTTATGCTTGGGGCACTGTGTCTGCTCGGTCCACGTGCGTGCCCCGAAGCGCCGATTCGACGAATCGCGCCTCGCTCCACCCGCTCCCTGCATGCCCAGTAAGTCGTCGGCCAAAGGGGAGGTCGACTTGTCTCAGCATCGTGCAGAACGGAGTGAGTCATGTCGGATCGTGAGATTGGCACCGTCAAGTGGTTCAACGACGCCAAGGGCTTTGGCTTCATCAGCCGGGAGAGTGGCCCCGACGTCTTCGTGCATTTCCGCGCCATCAGCGGAACGGGCTTCAAGAGCCTGAAAGAAGGCCAGAAGGTGAGCTTCAAGGTCGTGCAGGGCCAGAAGGGCCTGCAGGCGGACGAAGTCGCCCCGGCCTGAGGCGGATCGAACGTTTGCCAAAGGCCGGCGCAAGCCGGCCTTTTTTTGTGCGCGCGCCGGCGCTTCGCTAGCCTGTGGCTTTTGGGCGCGAACCGATGAAAGCCGATCCCGACGACACCGTGCGCATCGAACGCGTGACGGCCGCCGATGGCGCGGCCAGCGAGCTGCTGCTGGTCGGCGAACCGGCGCAAGGCCGCTGGCTCTACTGGCTCCCCGCGATGGGCGTGCCGGCGAAGCACTACCTGCCGCTGGCCCAGTCGCTGGCAGGGCGCGGCACGGCGGTGGCACTGCACGAATGGCGCGGCATCGGCTCCAGCGACCAGCGTGCGGGACGGCGGCAGGACTGGAGCTACCGCACCCTGCTGCAGGACGACTTACCCCGTGGACTCGCCGCTGTGCACGCGGCCTGGCCCGGGACGACCAGCTACCTGGGCGGCCACAGCCTCGGCGGACAACTGGCCGCCATGTATGCCGGCGCGCGCCCCGCGGAGACTGCCGGGCTGGCGCTGGTGGCCAGTGGTGCGCCGTACTGGAGAAACTTCCGCCACGCCTGGCTGATCGGCGCGTCCTACATGGCGGCGCCTGTGCTGGCCCGGCTGTCCGGGCATTTCCCCGGGCGCCGCATTGGCTTCGGTGGAAACGAGGCGCGTGGGGTGATCGACGACTGGGCGCGCACGGGCCGCACCGGCCATTACGCGGCCGCGGGCATGGGCGACCTGGAGGCAGGCATGGCGGCCTTCGCCGGCCCGGTGCTGGCCGTGCGCCTGCGCGACGACTGGCTGGGCCCTGCCGCCTCGCTGGAATGGCTGCTGGGCAAGCTGCCGCACGCGCGCATCACGCGCGAGGTGCTCGGTCCCGACGAATTGCACGGCCCGGCCGACCATTTTGGCTGGATGAAGACGCCCGACCCGGTAGCCGCGCACATCAACGCGTGGCTGGTTCCACGCCCGCAACCCCTGTAGGAGCGCACTCGTGCGCGACCGCCCGAAGCATGGCGATCACGGTCGCGCACGGGTGCGCTCCTACAGAAGACCTCGTGGCTCAGGCCCCGGAGGAGGGCGATGGAACCCGCCTCTTGAAGCGGGCCCCGCACGGCGTCATCTGATGGGCTTGTCTCGCCGCAAGGCCATCGCATGGAACTGTTCACCCCCTTCGCGCAGCGCAGCCTGACACTGCGCAACCGCATCGTCGTCGCACCGATGTGCCAGTACTCGGCCATCGACGGCGTGCCGGACGACTGGCACCTGGTGCATCTGGGCAGCCGTGCGGTGGGCGGAGCGGCGGCGGTGGTCGCCGAAGCCACGGCGATTTCGCCGGAGGGGCGCATCTCGCCCGGCGACACCGGCCTCTGGAACGAGGCGCAGGTGGCCGCCTGGCAACCGATCACCGCCTTCATTCGCAGGCAGGGCGCCGTGGCCGGCGTGCAGCTCGCGCATGCCGGGCGCAAGGCCAGCGCGCAGCGTCCGTGGGAGGGCGGCGGTCCGCTCCCGGCAGGGCATGGCGACTGGACCACGGTGGCGCCTTCGGCGATCCCCTTCGACCAGGGCTGGCACACGCCGCAGGCGCTGGGCGAGGCGGGTTTGCGCAAGGTGGTGGACGATTTCCGCGCGGCTGCAAAGCGCGCGCTCGCCGCGGGCTTCCAACTGGTCGAGGTGCATGCCGCGCATGGCTACCTGCTGCATCAGTTCCTCTCGCCGCTCAGCAACCATCGTACTGACGCTCATGGCGGCAGTTTCGAGAACCGCACGCGGCTGGTGCGCGAGGTGCTGGCAGCGGTGCGCGAGGTGTGGCCGGAATCGCTGCCGCTGTGGCTGCGCATCTCCGCGACCGATTGGGTTTCCGGGAAAGACGGCGTGCACGGCTGGAGCGCGGAGGAAAGCGTGCGCCTTGCGCGCGAAGTCAAACCGCTGGGCGTGGACCTGATCGACGTGTCCAGCGGCGGCCTGGTGCCGCACGTGAAGATCCCGGTCGGCCCCGGCTACCAGGTGCCGTTCGCCGCGCGTATCCGGCGCGAGGCCGACATCCCCACCGGCGCCGTGGGGTTGATTACCCAATCGGCACAGGCGGCCGGCATCATCGAGAAGGGCGAAGCCGACCTGGTACTGATCGCCCGCGAGAGCCTGCGCGACCCGTACTTCCCGCGCCGCGCGGCACAGGAGCTGGGCGCATCGCTGGTTGCGCCGGTACAGTACCAGCGCGCCTGGTAGCGGAGCTCGAGCATGGACCACACGCCACGACTGATCGAAGGCCGCAAACACGACCTGGGCGACGGCTTCACCGTGCGTCGCCTGTTGCCCGCGCTGCTGGCGCGGCACGTCGGCCCGTTCGTGTTCTTCGACCACATGGGACCGGCCGGTTTCGCGCCCGGCAAGGGGATGGACGTGCGGCCGCATCCGCATATCGGCCTGGCCACCATCACCTGGCTGTTCGAGGGCGCGATCCGCCACCGCGACAGCCTCGGCAGCCTGGCCGACATCCGCCCGGGCGAGGTCAATTGGATGACGGCCGGCCGCGGCATCGTGCATTCCGAACGCACGCCGCCCGACGAGCGTCGCGACGGCCAGCGCCTGCACGGCATCCAGCTGTGGGTGGCGCTGCCGCGCGAGGACGCCGAGGTGGCGCCGGAGTTCCATCACCACGGCGCGGACGAATTGCCACGCATCCGCCGCGATGGCGCGGACCTGTTGCTGATCGCGGGCTCTGCCTACGGCGAGCGTTCGCCGGTGAAGGTGTTCGCGCCGATGTTCCTGATCGAGGCCAACCTGTCCGAAGGTGCCACGCTGGACTGGCCGGGCGAGCACGCCGAACGGGGCGTTTACGTGGTCGAGGGCGAAGTCCAGTGGGGCGAGGTCGTGGTCGGCGCCGACCGCATGGCGGTGCAGGGCGGCAGCGTCGCGGCGCCGCTGCGTGCGCGGGCGCCGAGCCGGCTGATGCTGTTCGGCGGCGCGCCGCTGGATGGCGAACGGCACCTGTGGTGGAACTTCGTCGCCAGCTCACGCGAGCGCATCGAGCGGGCGAAGTCGGACTGGGTGGCCGGGCACTTTGGCGTGGTGCCGGGCGACGACAAGGAGTTCATTCCGCTGCCGGAGCACTGATGGGAACCGGAGCCCGGTTCGGGCCAGCCGAACAACCGTCCGCGCTGAGCGTGGCTCGCCACCGGTGAGCGAAGAGTCGAAGCGACTGTGCGGACGCTTCCCCGCCCTGGCTTGCCTTTGACTGCAGCGCGACACGCTTGCGCTCTGCCGCACGGAGGTTTGGCGGCTACGGCTTGAACCTGCTACCGGCTAAGCGCACGCTCGTCGCACCACCTGCCGGAACGTTGTCGCCACCATGTCCGAGTTCGCCCGCTTCCGCGACTTCTACCCGTACTACCTCAGCGAACACCGCAACCGGACCTGCCGTCGGCTGCATTTCGCCGGTAGCACGCTGGTGCTGCTGGTGATCGTCGTGGCGATCGCGACCCGCGACGCACGCTGGTTGTGGCTGGTGCCGCTGGCCGGGTACGGCTTTGCCTGGATCGGCCACTTCATGTTCGAGAAAAACCGTCCGGCGACCTTCCGCCACCCGCTCTACAGCCTGGCCGGCGACTGGGTGATGTACTGGGACATCCTGCGCGGTCGCCAGCGGATGTAGCGCCCGTCCGTGGATGGCGCAGGGTGGGCTTCAGCCCACCGCCCGATGCCATGGTGGGTTCAAAGCCCACCCCACGAAGTCATCAGGCGCCCAGCGCCTGGTCCTGTTCGCCGAGCCAGTCGTGATAGTTGCGCAGCTTGCCGAGCTGGAAGCGCGAGACGTCCTCGATCAGCGCCAGGTGATACCACTGCTCGCCGCGCACCGTCACCGCCGGATGCAGCAGCGCTTCCGCGTCGCGGATGCCCTCGCGGTAGTAGCCGTCGCCCTCGCCGAACCAGGGCAGCCGGTCGCCCTCGCGCAGCGCAGCCAGCAGTTCGGCCGGGGCACCCAGGTCGCTGGCGATCTCGTAATGCGCACGCAGGTCCTCGTCGGTCTGGATCAGCACGAATCGCCCGCGGCCACGCTCGTCCAGCAGCAGCATGCCAGTCGGGTTGACGTGCAGGTAGCACTCCACTGCCGGGAAGTCGCCGACCAGGCCACGGAACGCCTGCTGGAACGCCTTGTCGCGCAGGAACCGCACGTTGCCCAGCGCCAGCGCCTCGGCGACGAAACCGCCCACGCGCTCGAAGTAGCGTCGCTGCAACGCGCGGATGCCCAGCTGCAGCTTGTCGATCGCCTGCGGATCGCTCTTGCGGATGAAGCGGTCGATCACGCCCGCGTTGAACGCTTCGATCGCGGTGCAGTCGTCGGCAGTACCGGTGAGCAGGATCTTGCCGATGTGCGGGTTGGCCAGTTCCCGGCAGAACGAAATGCCGTCCATCTCCGGCATGGTGAGGTCGACCACCACCACCGACACCTCGGCGAAACGCTCCGGGTCGAACATCACCCGATGGATCGAATCGATGTCCAGCGCGACCAGTTCCCGCGTCTGCGAGGAGCGGTCCTTCCAGTGGTACATCCAGCCGCCGCCCGGCACCGCGCGGATACCGTGGCTGCCCAGCTCGGCCAGCGCCCGGCGCGGCGAGCTGTAGCTGCGCAGGCGCAGGCTCGGGTCGAGCAGCAGGGGCATGCTGTCGAGGTATTTCTCGTGGTCGTCCACCAGTAGCGTGGTGGTGGGGAAGTGGAACGGCAGGATGTCGCCGTGGAAGTCGATGCTCATGCCGAAAGTCCCTGTCCAGATGGCACGTATGGCGGAAACGTCACGAAGAATTCGGTGTATTCGCCCCAGTGTGAGCGACAGCTGATGCGCCCGCCCATGCGTTCGACGGCACTTTGCGAGAAGGCCAGGCCGATGCCCAGCCCGGTGCCGTCCCGCCCGTCGCTGTGGGAATAGAAGCGGTTGAAGATGCGCGGCAGCACGTCCGGCGGAATGCCCGGCCCGGTGTCGCGAACGCGGATGCAGTGGCCGCTGCTGTCGCTGTCCAGGCTCACGTGGATTTCACCCTTGCCGGCACGGCCGGTGTGGAACAGCGCATTGCGCAGCAGGTTGAAAAGCACATGGGTGAGCAGCGTTTCCGAGCCCATCAGCACGAAGTCGGTCGGTTCGGTCGACAGCTGCACGCGCTCGCGTTCGGCTTGCGAGGCGTACGGATAGCGCGCCAGCGCCTGCGCCACGCAGGCGCGCACGTGCAGTGGTTCGAACTGCAGGGTGCCCATCGGCTTGGCGGCCATGAGCAGCATGTCGATCACGGTGTGCGCGTGGTTGACCTCGTGCTCGATCACCGCAATGCCGCGCTGCAGCGCCTGCAGGTGCGGCCCGCGCAGCGCGGCCACCGGCAGGCCGGCGCGCTCGGCCACTCGGTGGCTCTCCAGCAGGTTGGGCAGGTACCGGCCGATCGCGCGACCGGCCATCTGCACCGAACCCAGCGGCGTGCGCAGCTCGTGCGCGATGTTGTTGGAGGCGCCGATCAGCGCCTTGACCTTGGCTTCGTCGGCAAACTTCTGCGAGAGACTGGCCAGCGGTCCCAGGATCAGCGTCAGCGCCAGCACCGGCGCGTACTGCAGCAGCGCGTGCAATGGCCACACGTCGTGCGGTCCGAGCTGGAACGCCAGCGCGGCGAACGCCGTGCCGAGGCTGTAGATCAGCGCGAAGCTCGCCAGGTCGAACAACATCATCGTGATGAAGATCGAGAACAGGTGCGCGCCCATCCAGACGATCGTGCCGCCGTTGCGCAGAAACAGGTAGCCGAAGAAAAACGGCAGCACGAACGTGATCACCGCGTACCAGTACAGCGGCAACCACGGCTTGAACGAACGCGGCCACCAGCGCTGCAGCGCCAGCGGCAACAGCACCACGCACCCGGCCGCGTGCAGCCCCAGGTTGCTGTAGGGCTGCGGCAGCACGTAGGTCCACAGGAACCAGTACAGCGGCATGAACAGGCCGCCGAGCAGGCACATCACCGGCATCATCGGCTGCGAGTAGCGCGCCCGGGTGAACATCGCGTTGTCCACCCGCCGCCGCAACTGCTGCAGCCGGGAACGGCGGCGGTGCGGTGCGTGGGTCATCCCTGGCGTCGACATGGCATCCGGCCGTGCGGGTTCGGTTTACCGGTATTGCTGGTGGCAGGATTTGCAGGCGTCGTTCACCGGCTTGACCGCCTGGGCGAGCGCGGCACAGTCGGTCGGGTGCGCCTGCACGGCGCCCTGCAGGGCGGTCCGCAGGCGGTTGGAATGGTCGAGGAAGTCCTGTTCCGCACCAGGGAAGGCGGTGGGGATGTCCGACGCGGTGGACTGCAGGCGCAAGAGGTGATCGTTGACCTGCGCGGCGTCGCACTGCTTGGACTTGACCGCCTGGCCGAGCGCGCCCATGTGATGGCCCATCACCGTCATCACCGCGTGCGGCATCGGATTGCGGTCGCCCAGCGACTTCATCGCAAACACGGTACCGAGGACGCCGATGACCAGGCCGAGCAGGATAAGGAGTGCGGAACGTGCATTCATGGTGGACCGCCCTTGAAGAGTGTGAAAGGCCAGAATACCGAAGCATCGACGCCTTTCGTAGCCGTAAAATGGGCTTTTCCGCGTAGGAAACCGCACGCGATGGCAGGCAGCATCCACCCCGTCCCCGGGCAGGTCGCATGAGCGGCCCGCATTATCCGGTCGAGCGCTTCGAGGGCGTCGAGCGCCTGTACGGCCGGGGCACCATCGAGCGCCTGATGAACGCCCACGTCTGTGTGATCGGCATCGGCGGGGTTGGCTCCTGGGCGGTCGAGGCGCTGGCGCGCAGCGGCGTGGGGCGGTTGACCCTGATCGATGCCGACGAGGTGTGCCTGTCCAACACCAACCGCCAGCTGCATGCGCTGGACGGCCAGTGGGGCAAGCCCAAGGTGGGCGTGATGGCCGAGCGCGCGCACGCGATCAACCCGCGCATCCGGCTGGAGGCGATCGAGCGTTTCCTCACCACGGCCACGCTGGACGAGCTGCTGGATCGTGGCTACGACGTGGTGCTGGATGCCTGCGATGCCTTCCGCGTGAAGCTGGAGGCGATCGCCTGGTGCCGCCGGCGCAAGTTGCCGATGGTGACGGTGGGTTCGGCCGGTGGGCGCACCGATCCGACGCAGATCCGCGTGCGCGATCTTTCGCGTACCGAGCACGATGCGATGTTCAGCCTGATCCGCAAGAAACTCCGGCAGGATTTCAGCTTTCCGCGCAACCCGGACCGCTACTTCGGCGTGTCGGCGGTGTATTCGCTGCAGAACGTGCAATACCCGCAACCGGATGGGAGCGTGTGCGGGTTGCGCCCGCCGGGCGGGGACTCACTCAACCTGGCCTGCGGCGGCGGGTTGGGGGCGGCGACGCACATCACCGGAGCGTTCGCGTTTGCGGCGGTGGGGAAGGTCTTGGAGAAAGTGCTGGAGAAGTAGCTCGCCTCCAAAGAGGTCGCCATCGAGCTTTCCCCCGCGAACGCGGGGGAAGGTGCCGACAGGCGGATGGGGGCGCCCTTGGGCGCGATGCATGGGTGGATTCGAGGCAAGACTTCCCCCATCCGCCCTTCGGGATCCTTCCCCCGTGAACGGGGAAGGATCCATGGCTCACCACCCCATGTAGTGACCGCCGTTGATCGCCAGATTCGATCCGGTGATCCAGCTCGCTTCGTCGGTGGTGAAGAACGCCACGGCGTGCGCGATCTCCTCGGGCTTGCCGAGCCGCCCGATCGGGATCTGCGCCACGATCTTTTCGCGTACCTCCTCCGGGACGGCCATCACCATGTCGGTTGCCACGTAGCCCGGCGACACCGTGTTGACCGTGATGCCGAACTTGGCATTCTCCTGCGCCAGCGAAATGGTGAATCCGTGCATGCCGGCCTTGGCCGCGGCGTAGTTGGCCTGGCCGTACTGACCCTTCTGGCCGTTGATCGAGCTGATCTGCACGATGCGGCCCCAGCGGCGCGCCCGCATGCCCTCGATCACCGGACGGGTGACGTTGAAGCAGGCGTTGAGGTTGGTGTTCACCACCTCGGTCCACTGCTGGTAATCCATCTTGTGGAAGGTGGTGTCGCGGGTGATGCCGGCGTTGTTGACCAGGATCTGCACCGGACCGCATTGCGCTTCCACGGCCCGCACCATCGCCTCCGACGAACCCGGGTCGGCCACGTCGCCCGGCACCATGCACACGTCGATGCCTTCTGCGGCCATGCGTTCACGCCAGGCCTGCGCCTTGGCCTCGTCGCGGTAGTTGGTGGCGACGCGGTGTCCCTGGCGCGCCAGGTAGCGGACGATCGCGCTGCCGATGCCGCCCGTGCCGCCGGTGACCAGTGCGGTGCGTGGGTTCATTGCCGAGATTTCCCGATGCGAGGACGCCGACGCTGGCGTGCCCTGCATGTATACCCCAACTTCATGACAGCTGCTGCCCCTGGCCTCCGGTAGGAGCGCACCTGTGCGCGACCGCCATGCGGCATCCGCGCGATGACCCAAGCTTGCGCGATCCGGTGCCCCGCGGTCGCGCACAGGTGCGCTCCTACAGGGGGCGCGCAGCCAGGCGGGGCAGGCGGGCGGGATCGAAACGCTTCAGCGCGGCTTCCAGCAGGGCCGCGGGGCTGTGTGCGCCCGCGGACGTCTGGACGTCCAGGAAGGCCAGCGCCTTGCGCAGCGCTGGCAACGGCTCGGTCGGGTCCACCGGATGCGCCTGTTCGGACTTGGACAGCTTGCGCCCCTGTGCATCCAGCGCCAGCGGCAGGTGGCGGTACGCCGGCATGGGCAGGCCGAGGCACTGCTGCAGCCAGATCTGCCGCGGGGTGGAGTCGAGCAGGTCGTTGCCGCGCACCACCTCGGTGATGCCCTGGAACGCGTCGTCCACCACGCAGGCCAATTGGTAGGCGTAGTAGCCCTCCACGCGACGGATGACGAAGTCACCGGCTTCGTCCCGCAGGTTCTGCCGTTGCGGCCCCTGTTGCGCGTCGTCGAAGTCGATCGTCACGTCCGGTACGCGCAACCGCCAGGCGGGCGGGCGGTTCGGCTCGGGCAACGCGATGCAGCGCCCGTCGCGATGCGCCCCGCCCTCGGCCGCCAGTTGTGCCCGGCTGCACCAGCAGGGAAACACCAGGTCGGCGGCGCGCAGGCGCTCGAAGGCGGCGTCGTAGGCGTCGCGGCGTTGTGACTGGAACAACGCGGGTGCGTCGGCGACCAGCCCGAATGCTGGCAGCGCGGTCAGGATCGCCTGCGCCGAACCGGCGACCTCGCGCGGCGGATCGATGTCCTCCACCCGCACCAGCCACCGCCCGCCGGCATGGCGCGCGCACAGCCAGCTGCCCACCGCGGCCACCAGCGAACCGAAGTGCAGCAGGCCGGTGGGGGAAGGGGCGAAGCGGCCGCAGTAGGTCATCCGCGCAGTCTACCGACGTGCCGGCGTGCGCCGGGATGGGGCGGCGCGAAGTCGCAGGCAGGCGTGACCCCGGAACCGACGCCACGGGGGCTGGTCTGAACCTCTGCGGGGCGGCTTTCCCCTTGAAACCGGCTGCCCGCGCCCCGAATCTCCCCCGCGGTGCGAACCGCTTTTCCATGACTGCCAAACGAGACAGCCGTGCGTCGAATCGTCCTCTTCCTTGCCACCAACATCGCCGTCCTCCTGCTGCTGAGCATCGTCTGCCGCCTGTTCGGCATCGACCAGTGGGCCGCCGCCCACGGCTACGGCGGCATGACCGGATTGCTCGTCTACGCCGCGGTGTTCGGCATGGGCGGCGCCTTCATTTCGCTGGCGATGTCCAAGACCATCGCCAAGTACTCCACCGGCGCGCGCGTGATCGAGCAGCCGCAGACCGCCGCCGAGCGCTGGCTGGTCGACACCGTGCGCCACCACGCCCAGGCCGCCGGCATCGGCATGCCCGAAGTGGCCATCTACGACGCGCCGGAAATGAACGCGTTCGCCACCGGCATGACCAGGAACAGCTCGCTGGTGGCGGTCAGCTCCGGCCTGCTGCAACAGATGGATCGCGAGCAGGTCTCGGCCGTGCTCGGCCACGAGATCGGCCACGTCGCCAACGGCGACATGGTGACGCTCACCTTGATCCAGGGCGTGCTCAACACGCTGGTGATCCTCGCCGCGCGCGTGGTCGGCAACCTGGTCGACAGCTGGCTCAACGGTGGCCGCGACAACCGCGGCGGCATCGGCATGGGCTACTTCGTCACGGTGATGGTGCTGCAGGTGGTCTTCGGCCTGTTCGCCTCGATGATCGTGGCCGCCTTCTCGCGCTGGCGCGAGTTCCGCGCCGACCGCGCGGGTGCGCAGCTGGCCGGCCGCGGGTCGATGATCTCCGCACTGCAGCGGCTCAAGGGCGACCATGGCCAGACGACGCTGCCCAAGGCGATGGCCGCCTTCGGCATCTCCGGCCACATGGCCGCGGGGCTGCAGCGCCTGTTCATGAGCCATCCGCCGCTGGACGCGCGCATCGCGGCGCTGCAGGCGGCGCGCGCCTGAGCTTTAGCCCCTGTCCTCGCCGGGAGAGGGGCCGGGAAGCGGGTCCGGCCGCGTGGGCTGCGCGCTCCGTCCGGACCCTCACCCGCCTTGTCGGGCACCTTCTCCCGGAGGGAGAGGGGTTCAAACCACAACCACTGGAAGCACCACTGCAATGACCGCATCCACCGAAACCCGCAAATTCGAAGCCGAAGTCGCCCAGGTTCTGCACCTGGTCACCCACTCGCTCTACTCGCACAAGGAAATCTTCCTGCGCGAGCTCGTCTCCAACGCCTCCGACGCCTGCGACAAGCTGCGCTTCGAGTCGATCGCGCAGCCGGAGCTGCTGGCCGGCGAGGGCGAGCTGCACATCGACGTGAGCTGGGACGAACAGGCGCGTACCGTCACCGTGCGCGACAACGGTATCGGCATGAGTCGCGACGAAGTGGTGGCGAACATCGGCACCATCGCCAGCTCCGGCACGCGACGTTTCCTGGAGGCGATGAGCGGTGAGCAGAAGGCCGACGCGCGCCTGATCGGCCAGTTCGGCGTGGGCTTCTACTCCGCCTTCGTGGTGGCCGACAAGGTCACCGTGCTGACCCGCCGCGCCGGCGCACCGGCGGGCGAGGGCGTGAAGTGGGAGAGCGACGGCAAGGGCGAGTATGCGCTCGAACAGGTCGAGCTTGGCGAACGCGGTACCACGGTGGTCCTGCACCTGAAAGCCGACGAGGACGAGTTCCTCAAGCGCTGGCAGCTCGCCTCGCTGATCCGCAAGTATTCCGACCACGTCGCTTTCCCGATCCGCATGCCCAAGGAGGAAGACGGGAAGCCCACCGGCGAATGGGAAACCATCAACGACGCCGGCGCCCTCTGGACGCGACCCAAGAGCGAAATCAGCGACGAGGACTACATCAGCTTCTACAAGTCGCTCGGCCACGACTTCAACGATCCGCTGGCCTGGACGCACAATCGCGTCGAAGGGAGCCAAAGCTTCACCACGCTGCTCTACCTGCCGGCGCAGCCGCCCTTCGACCTGATGATGGGCGGCCGCGACGAGCGCAAGGGCCTGAAGCTCTACATCAAGCGCGTCTTCATCATGGACGCGGCCGAGGAGCTGTTGCCGAACTACCTGCGCTTCGTGCGCGGCGTGGTCGACGCCGACGACCTGCCGCTCAACGTCAGCCGCGAGATCCTGCAGCACAATCGCCAGCTCGACCGCATCAAGGCTGCCTGCGTCAAGCGCGTGCTTGACCTGATCGAAAAGCTCGCCCGCGACGAGCCGGAGAAGTTCGCCACCTTCTACAAGGCCTTCGGCAACACGCTCAAGGAAGGCATCGCCGAGGACGCCAACAACCGCGAGCGCATCGCCAAGCTACTGCGCTTTGCCTCCACCCGGAGCGAGGGTGCCGGTGCGACGGTGGGGTTCGACGACTACATCGGCCGCATGAAGGTCGGCCAGGACGCGATCTGGTACATCACCGCCGACAGCTATGCCGCCGCGGCCGGCAGCCCGCAGCTGGAAGCGTTCAAGGCGAAGGACATCGAAGTCCTGCTGATGTCCGACCGCATCGACGAGTGGATGCTCGGCTCGCTGAGCGAGTACGACGGCAAGAAGCTCCAGAGCGTCGCCAAGGGCGAGGTGCCGCTGGACGAGGCCGACCGCAAGAAGCAGGAGGAAGCCGCCAAGGCGGCCGAGCCCC
Organism: Frateuria sp. GZRR35; assembly: GCF_051900415.1. Classification (NCBI taxonomy): domain Bacteria; kingdom Pseudomonadati; phylum Pseudomonadota; class Gammaproteobacteria; order Lysobacterales; family Rhodanobacteraceae; genus Frateuria; species Frateuria sp. GZRR35. The sequence goes on along the minus strand of NZ_JBHZGL010000002.1, from coordinate 184,880 downwards.
TGCTGGCGAAGATGAAGGAACTGCTCGGCGATCGCGTCGGCGACGTCAAGGTGTCTGCCCGCCTCACCGACAGCCCGTCGTGCCTGGCCCTGTCCGACTACGAAATGGCCCCGCACCTGGCCCGCCTGCTGCGCGAAGCCGGCCACGACATGCCCGAGTCCAAGCCGACGCTCGAGATCAACCCGCAACACGCTCTGGTGCAGCGGGTGGAAACCGAAGCCGACAAGGACAAGGCCGCGGACCTGGCCAGCCTACTGCTGGAGCAAGCCGAGATCGCCGCCGGTGCGCAACTGCCTGATCCGGCCGCCTTCGTGCGACGCATGAACCGCGTGTTGCTGGGGTAGGGCGCGCCACCGCGCCGCCTGTCGCTTCGCAGACAAGAAGAGCCCGCGTTTCGCGGGCTTTTTTTGGCGTGAGTGACCGCTTTACAGCGAGTTGAACGCTGTGCATACTGTGTATATGCAGTATGCACACATCGATCCCGAACTGTTTCTGTCCACCGGCGACAGCACCCCGATGTACCAGCAGATCGTCAACCAGATCACGGCCAAGGTCATGGCCGGCGACTGGCCGGCGGGCCAGCCCTTGCCATCGATCCGGGAATTGGCGAGCGCCAGCCGGGTCAGCGTGATCACGGTCAAGCGTGCCTACGCCGAGCTGAGCCTGGCAGGCGTGATCGTAACGCGGCATGGCATGGGCTCGTTCGTGGCGGAGTCGCCGAGCCTGCCGACGAGCCTGCTGCGGGCCGAGTTCACCCAGCACTTCGACGCCATGCTGGCCATCGCCCGCCAGCTGGGCATGTCCCTGGAAGACATCCGGCAACTGCTCGACGACGAGCCGTTCGACCGGCGCCCCGATCCCAACGAAGGACCCGCATCATGACCACCGCATTCGCCTTGTCCGGAGTGAGCAAGCGCTATGAGGGCTTTGTGCTCAGGGACATCAGCCTGGGCATGTCCGAGGGACAGGTCATGGGGCTGGTCGGCGTCAACGGCGCAGGCAAGACGACGTTGCTGCGCATCCTCAGCGGGCAGGTGCTTGCCGACACCGGCACTGTCCAAGTGCTCGGCCACGCCATGCCCGCGCAGCAGGTTGCCGCCAAGAAGGAGCTCGGCTTCGCAACCGAAGACATGCGCCTGTTCAAGAGCCAGACCTTGCGCTGGCACATGGACTTCGTCCGTGCCATCTATCCCGGCTGGGACGAGGCCTATGCGGCCGAGCTGCTTCGTCGTTTCGACCTGCGCGCGGAACAGACCCTCGGGGGGTTCTCCCACGGGCAACGGGTCAAGGCGCTGCTGATGCTCAATTTCGCGCGTCGGCCGCGGCTTCTTTTGCTCGACGAGCCAACCACGGGGCTCGATCCTGTGGCGCGTGACGAGGTGTTGCAGGCGCTGTCCGACGTGCTGCGCGACGAGGCCCGCAGCGTGCTGTTTTCCTCCCACAACACCAGCGACGTCGAGCAGATCGCGGACACCATCACCTTTCTCCACAAGGGTGAGCTCCTCGCATCCAGGGACAAGGAAGCGTTCCTCGATGATTGGCGGCGCATCGTCTGCCAAGGGCCATGGATGCCGGACAGGAGCGCGTGGCCGGAGATCGCCGCGTCGCGGCAGAACGGTTCCCTCCTGGAGCTGAAGGTGCGCCGGTTCAGCGATGGCCTGCTCCAGCGCCTGCAGGCCCAGGGCATGGAGATCCGCCGCACCGAGGCAATGAGCCTGGAAGACATCTTCGTTACCACCGTGCGCGCTGGAGGTGCGGCATGACTCTCGCCCAACTCAACCTGCCCGTGATCAAGCTGCTGGTGGCCAAGGACTGGCAGTTGTTCCAGAAGCAGCTTGCGACATGCGTGGTTGCCGGGATCGTGGCGCTGTGCCTGATCGGCATGGCAAGGAGCTGGAGTTTCTACCTCGGCTCGCTGCTGATGATCATCGTCCTGGTATGTGCTTCGTGTTTCTCGATATCGACGTCGCTGTTGTCCGAACGCAAGGAACACACGCTGGCGTTCGTGATGAGCTTGCCGGTGACGCCACTGGACTATTACCTGGCCAAGCTGGCCGCAAATCTGATCACGTTCTTCGTGCCTTTCATGATCATGCTCGCGGGCACGATGCTGGTGATCTTCACGACGCCGGTCCCCAATGGGGTCACGGTTCTTTCGTTGCTCGTCTTTGGCCATGTGTTGGCCGCGTACGCCGTGTCCCTGAGCGTCGCCATGGGGGTTGAATCGGAAGGTTGGAACATCTTCGCCATGATCGGCAGCATGGTGTTGATCAACCCCTTCATCATGCTGATGGGGCAGCTCCCGGCGATCAGGGATCACGTCAATACCGACGCGATCGTGTTCGGGCCGGTAATCGTTGCCATCCTGCTGGTCCAGCTGATCTTCAGCGCCGCCATCCTGGTCTGGACCGGTTGGGTGCACGGTCGAAAAAAAGCGTTCTACTGAGCCGCTCAGCGAGCTTCCCGCAGCGCGGGCTCGATCACCTCTACCTGTCAGCGATCCGACGGATCCGTTCGGAGGTCCCACCGTGCACGACAAAACACGCTTTCATTACATGGACAACCTGCGCGCCCTGGCCATGCTTTCCGGGGTGCTGTTCCACGCTGCACTGGCCTACAGCCCGCTGATGCATCCGTTCTATCCCGCCGCCGATCGTGCGCAATCCGGTTACGTGGACCTCTGCATCTGGTTCCTGCACCTGTTCCGGATGCCGCTGTTCTTCCTGGTCGCCGGCTTCTTCGCTGCGATGCTGCTGCACAAGCGCGGCATGGCAGGCTTGTTCCGCAACCGCCTCAGGCGCATCGCCGTGCCGCTGGTGATCTTCTGCCCGCTGGTGATCGCCGCCATGGCGTACTGCACGCTGCACGCGGCGGCGAGCGTGCAGCATCCCTCGCCGGTGCTGGTGATGATCCAGCAGTTCTCGCGGATGACGAACCCGCCGACGCGGCCGTTCAGCACGGCCCACCTGTGGTTTCTTTACTACCTGCTGTTCTTCTATGTGCTGGTCTGGGCGGCCAGGAGTCTGGGACTGGATAAACTCGGCGACTTCATCCGTAGCTTGAACCCGGCGTGGCACCTGGGGCTGCTTCCGCTGCTGCTGGTGCCGGCCCTCGCTTCGGTGAGTGCTCCGCATCCTGCGCCAGAGGGAATGTTTCCGCAGTTCTGGGCGTTCGGCTTCTATGGACCGTTCTTTGCCTGCGGCTGTCTGCTGTTCGGTCACGAAGCGCTGATCCAACGGCTTCGCCGCGCCGCACCATGGTTGCTGGTCGCGAGCCTCGCGCTCTACGGGGTGTACTGCAATCTGCTCAAGCGGCATGTACCCGCTGCGGCGAACCCGTCTGCGACCGTGCTCATCGCCACAGCCGAGGCCTATGTCAGCGTCTGGATGACCTGCGTTTGCCTGGTCGCCGGACGATCGTTGCTCGATCACGCCAACCGCGTGCTGCGCTATCTGTCCGACGCGTCGTACTGGGTGTACATCACCCATCTGCCGGTTCTGTTCGCCATCCAGTACCGGCTGCTGGACATCGAGATGGGGTGGGGCGCCAAGTTCGCGATCTCGGTGGTGGCGACGTCCGCGCTCTGCCTTTTCAGCTATCACGTGCTCGTGCGCAAGACCGTGATCGGAAAGCTGCTCGGTACGCGGCTTCCGGTGGCGGAAGCGACCGCAGCATGATGATCGACGGCGGTTCCGGCGGCGGCCTGGCCATGAGCCGCAAAGGCTTGTGTTTCCGCGCCAGCCGATCGTCCTCGCGCATGTACGGCGGGTCGTGCTTTACGGAGACGCCTCTTCGGGCCACTCCCGCATGGCTTGCGGGTCTACCCCCACGCGGCGGCACGAGCGGCTGACCACGCCGCTTTCCTCGAGCGCCGCGCGGAACGCCGGCGCCATCGACCACAGCAATCGCGCAGCGACACGCGCCTGCCGGCGTTGGCGCGGCGTGTGATGTAAGAGTTCGCTCGCCCATGCCGGCAGCAGTGCAATGCCGGCATGCAGGAACACGTCGCGCGAAAGGCTGGCAAATGGAACGGGAAGGCGCACGCCGCCGAGGATGTGCAGGACCTCGCGCGAGCGCCCGGTATAGGCCAGTTGCTGCCGCATGCCCGCGAAATAATCGGCGACCTCGCCTTCCGATGCGGGCACGTCGCGCGCGCCCAGCGCTTTGGCGATGCGGCGCACTTCGTCGTAGTAGCGATCGGCCATCGCGGGAGACACCGTGCGATGGGCGAAGCGGCGATAGCCGGCAAGGAAGCTGTGTGCTTCGGTGACATGCACCCACGTGAGCAGGGCCGGGTCGTCGGCCGAGTAAGGCGTGCCGTCCTCGGCGGTACCGAGCACGAAGCCGTGGATGTGACGTACCCGCTCGATCAATCCTTCCGCGGCTGCCCGCGGCGCGTAGGTGGTGGCGCCGACGAAAGTGGTGGTGCGGCGCAGGCGACCGACCAGGTCCTGGCGGAAGTTCGAGTGGTCCCAGACACCGGCCAGGGCCAGTGGGTGCAACGTCTGCATCATCAGCGCGGCCAAGCCGCCGGCGAGCATGCCCGGGAAGTCGGCGTGGATGCGCCAGGTCACGCTGTCGGGTCCGAACAGGCCCGGATCGCCGCGCGGGTGGTCGTAGTCCAGCGTGCTGCCGGGATCGCGTGGAAAGGCGCCCAGCACCCAGCGGCGGATCGGTTCGTGCGCGGCGCGGTGAAGCCGGTTCAGTGGCGAAGCCATGGCGCAAGTATAGGGTTGCGCCATCCCTGGGCGGTCGCGCCCGATCCGCGAAGGCTTCGCCCCGGTCTCAGCCTTCCGCGCTGGCGGGCGCCGCGGCATGCGCCTGGCTGGCCGCTGCCACGGCGGTGGGCGAGGGCAGGACCAGCATCGCGCTCATCACGGCCAGGCACAGCAGCATGCAGACGGCGAAGAAGCTCTGCAGCAGGATAGTTTCGAATTTCATGGTGATTCTCCGCGTGGTGGAAAGAAGCTTTCGCGGATGAGATGGCACAACGCGTGCCAACGTTTAAAAGCACGGTGCCATGCGGCTTGCGGGTATTTTCCCGTGCGCGCGTGGGCCGTCCGCGGACACCGTGCCCGCGCGTCCGGACAGTCGCGGACGGACACCGACAGCTGCAGCGACCGTGACGGTACGGTCGCGCCAGGCGCGTTAGCGTGCAGGGCGATGACTGCGAAAGGGTGACCGGCACGATGTTCCGCGTGGGCCTGATTTCCGATACCCACGGCCTGCTGCGTCCAGCGGCGGTGGACTTCCTGCACGGGTGCCAGCGCATCATCCATGCAGGCGACATCGGCGAGCCCGCTCTCCTGGACGCGCTGTCGGCCATCGCACCGTTGACCGCCGTGCGCGGTAACAACGATCGCGACCCGGCATTCGACCATTTGCCGGAAACGGCCACGCTCGAACTGGGCGAGGTGCGGCTGTACGTGGTGCATGACCTCAAGCAACTGGCAATCGATCCACGCGCCGAGGGCATCCACGTGGTTATTTCGGGGCACTCGCACAAACCGCTGGTCGAGCAACGCGAAGGCGTGCTCTACGTCAATCCCGGCAGCGCCGGGCGGCGGCGGTTCAAGCTGCCGATCGGCGTGGGCGAGCTGCTTATCGATGGGCGCGAGGTGATGCCGCGGATCGTGGAGCTGGATGGCTAACGGGTTTTCGCCCCTCGAACGGGCGTCGCAAGCAAGGTCGGGGTGACAGCTATCCTTGCCTCCGCAAGGGAACGGGGGAAAGGCATGGAAAGGCGATTGCGCATAGCGGTGGTCGGCTACGGTACGGGCGGCCAGGCCACGGCATTGCTGCTGTCTGGCGACGATCACCATGTGGAAGTCTTCGAGCAGGCGCCGCGGCTGGGCCCGGTCGGCGCCGGATTCCTGTTGCAGCCGGTCGGGCAGTGGGTCCTGTGGGAGCTGGGACTGCTCGATGAGGTGATGCGTTACGCCGCGCCGGTGTCGCGGCTGTACGGCGAGACCGTCGCCGGTCGGCCGGTGATGGACATGCGCTATGCCGAGCTCGATCCGCGCCTGTGTGGCCTGGGCATGCAGCGCGCCGCATTGTTCTCCCTGCTGGATGCGGCATGGACGCACGGCCGCCATCTCCACCATGGCGTCCGCGTCGTGCAGGTGGACGCGGAGCAGGGCGCGCTGGTCGACACGCAGGGCCGACGCCATGAGGGGTTCGACCTGGTCGTGGTGGCTGATGGCGCGGCCTCGATCCTGCGTTCGCAGGTAAGCACGGCGCGCGTGGATCGGCCCTATCCCTGGGGTGCGCAGTGGTGCCTGGTACCTGCGGGCGACTGGGCCGGGCGCGATGTGCTGCAACAACGTTATGTCGGCGCGCGCCGCATGGCTGGCATGTTGCCGGTCGGCACGCGACCGGGCGATCCGGTACCGCGCCTGAGCTTCTTCTGGAGCCTGCCGGTGGCGGAGCTGGGCACCGCCGGGCAGGACGAGGCGGCGTGGCGTGCAAGCGTGGCGGCGGTCTGGCCACGGGCGCACGAGCGGCTCGCCGGTACGCCGGTGCCGGCGGGACTGGCCCAGGCGCGCTACCGGGACGCGATGCACACCCACTGGTATCGCGGACGCGCCGTGCTGCTCGGCGATGCGGCGCACGCGATGAGCCCGCAGCTGGGCCAGGGCGTGAACATGGCGCTGCTCGACGCGCATGCCCTGCGCGATGCGCTGCGTGCGGCAGACGACGTGTCTGAAGCGCTGGCGCGGTACGCGGCCCGGCGGCGCGCGCACGTGGCGATCTACCACCGTTGGAGCCGCTGGCTGACGCCGCTGTTCCAGTCCGAACGCGACGGTTGGGCGCGTTTGCGCGACCGCGTCTTCCATCCACTCTCGCGCATGCCTGGCGCACGCGGGCAGATGCTTCGCGTGTTGTCGGGCACGCGGCACGGCTGGTTCGGGCGGTTCGCGTTGCCGGAGGCCTTCCTGGACGCGATGGAGCGGCGTCCGCAAGCGTCGTGCTGGAACGCGCCCGACGGCGAGGCCGGCGCGGGCTGAAACGGCGCCTTACCGGGTCGGCGGGAACCACGCGTTGACGATCAGGCCGTCGCGCACTTCGTATACGGCAAAGGCGTCGGGCCACGGCTTGTCGCCGGCCATCCCGTGCACCCGTTCCAGGTCCACCACGATGGCGCCGCTGGCGGTGCGCTTGAGGATCTCCACGCCGAACGCCTTCGGTTGGCTCGCGAACAGGCTGGCGTAGGCGTTCGCGATCGCGGCGCGACCTTCGACCGGCGGTCGCGTGCCGGAGAGGCCGACCAGGCGGGCATCGGCCGCGTAGCACGCGGCCAAGGCCTTGGTGTCGTGCGCGTTGTAGGCGTCCACCTGGGCCTGCACGACCTGTGTGGCGGTGCTGGTGGGGTCGGTCGTGCCGCAGGCCGCCCATGCGTGGATGGGGAGCAGGCCGAACGCCAGTGCGGAGATTGCCAGCAGCTTGGTCATGGTGGTTCCCGGGTGGGGTGTGCGGAGCCTGCGCGGAAGGCTCACCCTGGCGCGGGCTATGCCTCCGGCACGGTTTGCGAGGCCCGGCGCCAGTCGCGCAGGCCGATGGCCGCAAGCACGACGAAGCCGGCGTAGAGCACCGCGGTGATCAGCAGGTCCTTGTAGACGTACTCGCCCACGTAAATCACGTCGACCACGATCCACAGCCACCAGGCGGCGATGTAGCGGCGCGCCTCCCACCACATCGCGACCAGGCTGAAGGCAGTGAGTGCCGCGTCCAGCCAGGGCAGCGCAGCGTCGGTCCAGCGATGCATGGCGTAACCGAGCGCGAGCGCGCCGGCGAGGCCCAGGACCAGGTGGCCAACGCACTGGCGTGGCGGGAGCGTCGCCACCTGCACGCGGCCGTCGCTTCCCAGGTGCTTCAGCCAGCGCAGCCAGCCGTACACGATCATCCCGGCGAACGCCGCCTGCAGCAAGGCGTCGGAATAGAGCTTGGCGTCGATGAAGATCCCGCTGTAGACCCCCACCGACGCCAGGCCCACCGGCCAGCACCACGGGCGCCGCCGCGCGGTGAGCCAGACGGCCCACGCGCTAAGCACCGCACCGAAGAGTTCGATGGCATCCATCAGAACGCGTAGCTTACGGACAGCCGGGCCAGCCGCGGTGCGCCCGGGAACAGGTAGCTGTCGCCGAAGGCGCTGCCGGTGTCGCGCCAGTAGAAGCGGTTGAACAGGTTGTCGATCGACAACCGTGCGGTGAGCGCATGGCCGCCCAGCGTGGTGGCGTAGCGCACGCCAGCGTCGAACACGTTGTAGGCGGGAACGCGCACGCGGCCATCCGGCGTGGCGGCGTTTGGCGAGGCGTAGCGCCAGCCGCCGAGCAGGCTCAGCTGCGGAGCGAACGGCAGGCGGTAGTCGGCGTACACGGCCGCACGCAGGCGCGGCACGTTGACGACCTGGTGGCCTTCGTACGCGGGCGTGCCGGTGTCCTGCGCACGGGCGTGGATGAAGCTCGCACTGGCGGTGAGATCGAGGTTCTCGCTGACGTGGCCGTGCGCACCCAGTTCCAGCCCGGTGTGCACCTGTTCGCCCCGCTGCACGAAGGTGAAGCCGTAGTCTGAATCGTCCGGCTGCGCGAACTGGTAGGGCTGGCGGATGCGGTACAGGGCGGCGCTGAGATCGAGTGCGCTGCCGACGGCGTATTTCATGCCGGCTTCGAGCTGGCGCGACAACCGCGGCGCGAGCATCTGGCTATCGTTGCTGGTCCAGTACGGTGCTTCCTTGCCCAGCGACAGGCCTTCGCTGTAGCTGAGGTAGCTGGTGAGCGCCTCGTCCGGTTGCCACAGCACGGCCGCCTGCGGCAGCGCCTTGCTGAGGCGTGTGTCGCGTTCGGGCGCACCGTCGCCGTCGTAGGCGCGTTCGTGCAGGCGCACGAAGCGGCCGCCGGCGATCACTTGCCACTGCTCGCCCAGGTGCAGCCGGTCCAGCGCGAACAGCGAGCGCTGCCAGCTGGTGAGCCGGCGCACCGATGGCCCGGGCTGGTTGGGCGAGGGCGCGAAGTAGGGCGGGTCCACATCGGCGATGTTGGCGGTGGCGACGTAGTCGTAGACGTCGGTGCGCTGGTCGTTGAGGCGGCGGAACGCGCTTGCGCCCAGCGTGAGCTGGTGGCTGACGGCGCCGGTGTCCAGGTGCCCTTCCAGCGACGCGCGCGCTTCGTCGTCGATGCGCGTGTCGTCGGGGCTGCGGTAGTCGTAGACGTCGTAGTCGCCGTTGGGCGCGAAGTAGTTGCCCGGCGCGCCGGTGGCGCAGGCGGGCGAGTAGAAGCAGCCGTAGGCGAACGCCACGTTGTCGTCGATCACGCTGCGGCTGTGCCCGGCGGCCAGGCGCAGGCGCCAGTCGGCGTTGAACGCGTAGTTGAAGCGCGCGCTGGTGTTGGCCGCGTGGATGCTCACCGGCTGCTGCCACGGTTCGAAGCCGAGCAGACGGGTGGGGTCGGCATGCTCGGGCAGCGTGTCGCCGCCGAGCAACTGGTAGCCGGAAACCGAGCGCTGCGCGCTGGCCTGGTAGTCGCTGTCCAGCTCCAGCGTGGCGTCGGGGGTGATGCGCCAGTCGGCGGCCACGGCGTAGAAATTGCGGCGCCCGTCGGCGTGGTGCACGTAGGCATGGGTGTCTTCCCAGGCCAGATTGGCGCGCAGGCCGAAAGTCGGCGAGAGCCAGCCGCCGATATCCAGTGCGCCGTAGCGGGAGCCGTGCGAATCGGTGCCCAGCGTCACCTCGCGCACGTCGGCGGGGCGCTTGCTGACGAAGTTGACCACGCCGCCCGGCTCCATCACGCCGGCCTGCAACCCGGCCAGGCCCTTGAGCACTTCGACCCGCTGCTTGTCCTCCAGCGCGACCGGCTGCTCGCCGGCGATGGTGAGGTTGTTGATGCGCAGCCCGGTGGCCAGGTCCAGCGGATAGCCGCGGATGGCGATGTCCTGGTAGTAGCCGACGGGCGCGTAGTTGTCGCCCAGCGCGGCGTCCTCGCGCGCCAGTTCGCTCAGCGTGCGGATCTGGCGGTCGTCGATCTGCTTGCGCGTGACCAGTGTGACCGCCGCCGGGGTGTCGTGCAGCGAGGCGTTGCCGTAGGCGTCGATGGCGGTGCCGTGGCGGTCATCGTGGGTTTGGCCCTCCACGCGCACGGGCGCCAGTTCCTTCGCCTGGGTGGCGTCGGGCAGGTCGGCGGCATGCGCAGCCGGGGCCAGTGCGGCGAGGAGGGCAAGCAGCAGGGGAGTGCGGGGCAGGGTCATCGTCGGCTCGTCGGATAAGGGACACGAACGAAGCGACGGTCAGGCGCACGCCCGGACGGACGCACGACTGCTTATCAAGCTCCCTACGCCGGTACAAGCCGGATCAGGTTCCAAGGGACTCTCTCAGCCCGGCGTTTTGCCGGGCACCCCCGCTTCAAGACGGGTATTGAAGCATGGAATGGACGTCCAATCCAAACTGCTCGCCTGAGCGCAGGCCGCAGTCGAGGGGGCGCACGCTTGCGCAGCGCCTTGACGCCGCTCGCTGCACGAGCGCTGCTCAGCGCGAACGGTCCGGGGTCAGGCAAGCGCGTGGATGGCGTCGAGCAGTGCGCGTCCCGGCGCCGTCGTGAACCACGCCGCGTGCCCGCGCAGGAACGTGTGGTAGGCCACGTCGGCGTTTGCCGGCGAGCGGGTGACCGCGGTGAAGTACTCCACCTCCGACAGCGCGAAATCCACGTGCACCAGCGGCAGCAGGTCGGCCAGCAGATGGACGTCCGCGGCGGACAACGGGCGTTGCTCGCGGTAGCCGGCAATCAACGCGCGCGCGGTGTCCGGGTGCCCTCCATCGCCGCGATCGATCTCCAGCCAGGCGATCGCGTTGCGCTCGATCGCGGTGGCCAGGTCGAACAACGCAAAGGTCCGGGCGGCCAGCCCGAAGTCGAGCACGGCGGTGATGGAGGCTTCTTCGCCGTTGGCGCTCCAGCACAGGTTGGAGACGTGCCAGTCGCCGTGCGTCCACAGTGATGGTTGCGCGGCGAGCCGGGCCTGCACGCCCCCGTGGAACGGCGCCAGCGTCTGGCCAATTTCGGCGCGCCAGTCGCGTTGGCACAGGTAGGCCGCGAGCCCTGGCCGGTCCGGCAGTTGCGCTTCGATGGCAGCGAGCGGGTCGGCAGCTTCCACGACCTCGCTGCGCGCGACCAGCAGGTGCGTGTTGCGCTGTCTGGCCGCATAGCCTTCCGCAGCGTCATGCAGGCGGGCAAGCATGGCGCCGGCTGCATGCGCGTGGGCGAGATCGGGCAACGGCGTCCAGGAGGCCGTCTCGCGGTACAGGTCGGTGCCGGCGGCGAGCGCATGCACCTCGTACGTCCACGCGCCCTGCGCGATGGCCGTTTGGCCCGTCGCATCGGCCAGCACCGGCGGCACCGGTATGCCGGCCACGCGCAGCCAGGCCATGAAGGCGTGCTCCTCGGCGAGCGTGTCGGGCGTGCGCAGGCTGCGGTGATGGCGCTTGACGAACACGGTCCCGACGGCGGTGTCGACCAGCGCGGCGGCCGACAGCGGGCGCGGGCTGTGCCATCCGATGGCGCCGATCGAGGCGATCGCCGGATAGCGGGCCAGCAGCGTCGTCACTTCCGCGCGGGCGAGCGGTGGCCAGTCGGGATGGACGTCGTCCTCGGCCAGGCCGTGGACGCGATGGTCGGTGTCGTTCATGCGGCCATTATCGCGTCGCAGTGCATGGATTGACGCACCGCGCCCGCGCCGGCATGGAGACAGCTACGGAGTTTGCAGCCACGGCATCACGTCGCTTCCGGCATGCTATGCGCCCTTTCGTTTCGGACGGCTTGATGAGCGCCTTGCTGTTGCTGTTCACCTGCCTGGTGCTGGGTGCGCTGGTGGCGCGTCTGGCGCGTCCGCCGGCGGGGCTTGCGGCGGGGCTCAACTGGTGGGTGATCAACGTCGCGCTGCCGGCGCTGGTGCTGGAGCTGATCCCGAAGTTGCGCTTCGATCCGCAACTGTGGTTTCCGATCGTTGCGATGTGGCTCACCTTCGGCGGCGCGTGGCTGCTGTTCGGGCTGCTGGGGCCTCGGCTGGGCTGGTCGCGCGGGCGCATCGGCGCACTGATTCTGGTCTGTGGCCTGGGCAACACCTCGTTCATGGGCTATCCGCTCATGCAGGCGCTGTATGGCCAGCCCGGCCTGACGCTGGCAGTGGTGGCCGACCAGCTCGGCGCGTTTCCCGTGCTCGCCTCGGCTGGCATCGTGGTGGCCTGCCTGTACGCCGGGCGCGCGCCGGAGCCGGTGATGATCGCGCGGCGCATCGCCACGTTTCCGGCCTTCGTGGCGCTGCTGGTGGGGATCGCCGCGGGTGTGCTCGGCGGCTGGCCACCGGTCGTCGAGGGCGTGTTCGCGCCGCTTGGTGCCACGCTGACGCCACTGGCGCTGTTCTCGGTGGGGCTGCAGTTCCGCTTTCACCCGGGTGAGCGCCAGCTGGTGGCGGCGGGGTTCGGCCTGGGCTGGAAACTGTTGCTGGCACCGCTGGCGTGCTGGGTGCTCGGCATCGCCAGCGGCGTCGGCGGGCTGGTGTTGAGCGTCGGCGTGCTGCAAGCGGCCATGGCGCCCATGGTGTCGGCGACCATCCTGGCCGACGAGTACGGGCTGGACCCGCCGCTGGCCAACACCATCCTCGGCGCGGGCATCGTGCTGTCGCTGCTCACCGTGCCGCTCGGCAGCGCGTTGCTCGGCTGAGTGGGCCCACCGGATGGACGGCTGCGGGATAATCGACCGATGAGCGAGACGCAGGACAACCTGGCTGCCGTACGTGCCGACGTGTGGCTGTGGGCTGCGCGCTTCTTCAAGACGCGCAGCCTCGCCAAGCAGGCGATCGATGGCGGCAAGGTCGATCTCAACGGAGGTGGCTGCAAGCCGTCGAAGGCGGTGCATGTGGGCGACCGCTTGCAGATCGGACGCGGCGAGGAGCGCCTGGAGGTCGTGGTGCTGGCGCTGTCCGAACAGCGCGGACCGGCTCCGGTGGCGCAGGCGCTCTACCGGGAAACCGAGGAGAGCCTGGCCGCGCGCGAGGCGGCACGGGCACAGCGCAAGCTGGGGGCGGCCGGTCTGCTGCGGCCGCCGACGCGGCCGGACAAGCGCTCGCGACGGCAAATCCAGCAGTTCAAGGATCACCAGGGCTGAAGGATCACTCCACGGCCGCGCGGTAGACCGGCAGGTCCACGTTGCGCTTGAAGCTGAAGATCAGGCTTGTCTCGATGTGTGCCACTTCGGTGCGCGTGGTGAACGCATCCAGCGCGAAGTCGCGCAGATGATCGCTGTCGCGCACCGCCACGTGCAGCAGGTAATCGTTGGCGCCGGCCACGTGATAGAAGGCCAGCACCTCGCGCAGCGTCGACAGGTAGCCGCCGAAGGCGTCCAGGTCGGCGCGGGCGTGGCGGGCCAGTCGCACGCTGATCATCGCCTGCAGGCCGATGCCCAGCGCCGCCGGTGCGACTTCGGCGTGGTAACCGCAGATCGCGCCCTGCTCGCGCAACCGGCGGACGCGTTCCAGCGCGGTGGAGGGCGCCACGCCCACCCGCTCGGCGAGCAACTTGTTGGGCAGCCGGGCGTTCTTCCGCAGTTCGCGCAGGATGGCGAAGTCGATTCGGTCAAGTTGCACGAAAGCCCCCTCAGGCTGAACAGAATTCGGTGAGCTGGTTGCGAGCACCTTGCCCATTCTAGCCTTGGTCCCATTCACCGAACGGGAGCATCGCCATGGCCGACAAGCAGCACATCGAAACGCTCGGCGTCCACGCCGGTCGCGAGGACTTCGCCGACCTGGGCGTGCACGCGCCCCCGCTCGATCTTTCCACGACCTATCCGGTGCGCGACCTGGCCGAAGGCACCGCCAGCTTCGATGCGCTGGTCGGCGGCGCGGCGCAGGCGGCCAACCCGATCTACGCGCGCCTGCACAACCCGACGGTCGCGCGCTTCGAGCAGGCATTGGCGCGACTGGAAGGCACCACCGACGCGGTCGCCTTTGCCTCGGGCATGGCAGCGATGTCGGCCTGCCTGCTGGCGGCCGGCCAGCGCGGCAAGCACGTGCTGGCGGTGCGCCCGTTGTATGGCACCTCCGACCATCTGCTGGCCTCCGGGCTGCTGGGCATCGCCACCCGCTGGGTGCGACCGCAAGACGTGGGAGCGGCGATCAACCCCGACACGGCGCTGGTGATCATCGAGACGCCGGCCAACCCCACGCTGGACCTGGTCGACATCGCCGCCGTGGTGCGCGCGGCGGGCAGCGTACCGGTGCTGGTCGACTCCACCTTCGCCACCCCGGTGTTGCAGCAACCGGCCTCGCTCGGCGCGACACTGGTGCTGCACAGCGCCACCAAGTTCCTCGGCGGCCACGGCGACGTGATCGCCGGCGTGGTGGCCTGCGATGCCGACTGGGCGGCCGCGCTGCGCCAGGTGCGGGCGGCGACCGGCGGGCTGTTGCATCCGCTGGGCGCTTACCTGTTGCACCGCGGCCTGCCGACGCTGAGCCTGCGCGTGCACAAGGCACAGGCCAACGCCCAGGTGATCGCCGACAGGCTGGCCGCGCATCCCTCGGTGGCGCGGGTGTGCTACCCGGGGCTGGGCACGGTGGCCAACGCGCATCTGGCCCGCACCCAGATGCGCGGCCCCGGCAGCCTGCTGGCCTTCGAGCTGCATGGCGGGCATGCCGCGGCGGCCGCGGTCATGGCGTCGGTGCGCCTTGCCACGCCGGCAGTGAGCCTGGGCTCGGTCGACACCTTGATCCAGCATCCGGCCGGGCTCACCCACCGCGTCGTCGATGCCGCCACCCAGGCCGATTGCGGCATCACCCCGGGCCTGCTGCGGTTGTCCGTGGGCATCGAGCACGCGGACGATCTTTGGGCGGATCTGGCCCAGGCGCTCGATGCGGTGCGCGAGTCGGAGGCGGCCTGAGGCGCTGATGCGATCAGGTTCGCTATGGGTGCGACCGTAGCGCGTGTTATCCGATCGCCTTGAGCCGGTAGAGCGCCTCCAGCGCTTCGCGGGGCGTCATCGCATCGGGGTCCATGACTTGTAGCGCTTCCTCCACCGCCGAAGATTGCGCGGCGAACAACCCCAACTGCGGCGAAGGTGCGGGCGCCGGGCCGGCCGGTGCGTGCCCGTGCATGCCGCGCTCCAGTTCAGCCAGCGTGCGGCGCGCATCGGCGATCACCGCTTTGGGCAGGCCGGCCAGCGCCGCCACCTGCAAGCCGAAACTGCGGTTGGCGGGGCCTTCCTTGACGGCGTGCATGAAGATCAGTTGCTCGCCCCGCTCCTTGTGGTGATGTTCGACCGCGTCCAGGTGGACGTTGGCGATGCCCTCGTATTCGCCGGCCAGCTCGGTCAGCTCGAAGTAGTGCGTGGCGAACAACGTGAATGCGCGACTGGCAGTGGCCAGGTGCACCGCGGCGGCACGAGCGAGGGCCAGGCCGTCGTAGGTGCTGGTGCCACGACCGACTTCGTCCATCAGCACCAGACTGTGCTCGGTGGCGTTGTGCAGGATGTTGGCCGTCTCGCTCATCTCCACCATGAAGGTGGACTGCCCGCGCGAGAGATCGTCGCCTGCGCCGATGCGGGTGAAGATGCGGTCGACCGGGCCGATGCACGCGCGCGATGCGGGTACGTAACTGCCGATGTGCGCGAGCAGCACGATCAGCGCGTTCTGGCGCATGTAGGTGCTCTTGCCGCCCATGTTCGGGCCGGTGATCACCAGCATGCGGCGGGTGTCGGTGAGGTCCAGGTCGTTGGGTTCGAAGGGTTCCTCGCGCACCTTCTCCACCACCGGATGACGGCCGCGCTCGATGCAGATGCCCGGCGCGTCGGTGAGGTCCGGTTGGCGCCAGTCCAGCGTTTCGGCGCGCTCGGCCAGGCAGGCCAGCACGTCCAGCTCGGCGATGGCGGACGCGGCGTCCTTGAGCGGCGCGAGACGCTCGATCAGCGTGGCGAGCAGGTTCTCGTACAGCGCGCGCTCGCGCATCAGCGAGCGCTCGCGCGCCGAGAGCACCTTGTCCTCGAAGGCCTTGAGCTCTTCGGTGATGTAGCGCTCGGCGTTCTTGGTGGTCTGCCGGCGGGTGTAGTGCGTCGGCGCCCTGTCGGCCTGCGCGCGGGTGATCTCGATGTAGTAGCCGTGCACGCGGTTGTAGCCGACCTTGAGCGTGCTGATGCCGCTGGCGGCCTTCTCGCGTTCCTCCAGCTCGACCAGGAACTGGTCGGCGTTGGTGGACAGGCGGCGCAGTTCGTCCAGTTCCGCGTCGTAGCCTTCGGCAATGACGCCGCCGTCGCGCTGCAACACCGGCGGTTGCGCGACGACCGCGCGCTGCAGGAGCGCGGCCGTCTCGGCGTGGTCGCCGATACGCGCGACCAGTGTGTGCAGCAGCGGGCTGTCCAGTGCGGCAAGTTGCTCGCGCAACACCGGCGCGGCCGCGAGGCCATCGCGCAGCGTCGAAAGGTCGCGCGGGCGCGCCGAGCACAGCGCCACGCGGGCCAGGATGCGCTCCAGGTCGCCGATGCCGCGCAGCTTCTCGCGCAGCGGCTCGTAGGCGCGCGCCTCGATCAGCGTGGCGATCGCCTGGTGGCGCAGGCGCAACGTGTCGCGCGAGCGCAGCGGGCGGTTGAGCCATCGGCGCAGCAGGCGTGCGCCCATCGGCGTCACCGTCTCGTCCAGCACGCCGAGCAGGGTGTGTTCGATGCGGCCGCTCGGGTGCGTGTCCAGTTCCAGATTGCGTCGCGTGGCTGCATCCAGCGCGATGGTCTCGCCGGCGTTCTCCACCGCCATGCCGGTGAGGTGCGGCAGTGCGTTCTTCTGGGTCTCCTCGACGTAACCCAGCAGGCAGCCGGCGGCGGCGATGGCCAGCGGCAGGCCGTCGACGCCGAAGCCGGACAGGTCGCGCGTGCCGAAGAAGCGGTTGAGTTCGCGTCGCGCGGCATCGAGGTCGAAATGCCACGGCGGGCGCTTGCGCAGGCCGGGCAGGGCGGTGACCAGCTTCGGCCAGCCGCCATCCTCGCCGACCAGCGTCTCGGCCGGCTGCAGGCGCGCGAGCTCGGCGGCAAGCGCCTCGGCGTGGGGCACTTCGCTGAGCAGGAAGCGGCCGGAGCTCAGGTCCACCCAGGCCAGCCCGAAGGCGCCCTGCGCGCCGGCGTGGATCGACAGCAGCAAGTTGTCGCGACGCTCTTCCAGCAGCGCCGCGTCGGTCACCGTACCGGGCGTGACGATGCGTACCACCTTGCGTTCGACCGGGCCCTTGGAGGTGGCCGGGTCGCCGATCTGCTCGCAGATCGCCACCGACTCGCCGAGCTTCACCAGCCGCGCAAGGTAATTCTCCGCCGCGTGGTAGGGCACGCCGGCCATCGGAATCGGCGCGCCCGCCGACTGCCCGCGCTGGGTCAGCGTGATGTCGAGCAGCCGCGCCGCTTTGCGGGCGTCGTCGTAGAACAGCTCGTAGAAGTCGCCCATGCGGAAGAACAGCAGCACGTCCGGGTGCTCGGCCTTGTGGGCCAGGTACTGGCGCATGAAGGGAGTGTGCGAGGCGGAATCGTTGAGGTTCATGCAGGAAATCAGGCGGGCGGTCGCCGGCGGCGGTAATCACGCGGGAGGCACCGGAGTGTACACGGCGTGAGCCGTCGCCCGGCCCCGTCGATGGGAGGCAATGGCCCGCATTCCTGTAAGAGCGCACCTGTGCGCGACCTGGATGCATGGCGGTCGCGCACAGGGTGCGCTCCTACAGCAGGCCACGGCAGCGACTTGTCTTGCCGTGGCGTCCCACAAGCGGGTAGAACGGCCCCTTGTCCCCGACGGATCGCCCGCTGTGCCCCTGCCCGCCCCTACCGACGCGGAACTCTCCGCACTGGCCGCCGAAGTCGCCATCGATCTTCAGCAGCGCAGGCTGATGCTCGTCACCGCTGAATCCTGCACCGGCGGCTGGATCGCCAAGACGCTCACCGACCAGCCGGGCAGCTCCGCCTGGTTCGACGCAGGCGTCGTGGTGTACAGCTACGAGGCCAAGGAGGCGTTGCTGGGCGTCAATCCGCGCACGCTCGAACACACCGGCGCGGTCAGCGAGGAGACCGTGCTGGAGATGGTTTCCGGCGCGATGGCGCGTTACGGCGCTGGCGTCGCCGTGGCGGTCACCGGCATTGCCGGGCCGTCGGGCGGCACGCCGGAAAAGCCCGTCGGCACGGTCTGGATCGGCTGGAAACGACGCGGCGGCTACGCCCACGCGCAGCTGTTCCATTTCGATGGCGACCGTGAGGCGATCCGCCGGCAAAGCGTGGCCGCCGCGCTCAACGGCGTGCGGAAAGCGCTGACGGAATGAGGCGCCCTGCGCCGGCGGCGGGGCTTGACGGCTGTGGGATAATCAAGGCCTTAGCAGATCGCAGCCTGTGAGATTCGAACCGGGCAAGATCGCTTCCATTCCTCGCCACACCACCGGGATTCCCACGATGGACGACAACAAGCGCAAAGCGCTGGCCTCCGCACTTGGCCAGATCGAAAAGCAGTTCGGCAAGGGGGCCGTGATGCGCCTGGGCGACCGCACCAACGAGGCCATCGACACGGTCTCCACCGGTTCGCTCGGGCTGGACATCGCGCTGGGCATCGGTGGCTTGCCGCGCGGCCGCGTGATCGAGATCTATGGCCCGGAATCCTCCGGCAAGACGACGCTGACCCTGCAGGCCATCGCCAACTGCCAGAAGAACGGCGGCACCGCCGCGTTCGTCGACGCCGAGCACGCACTCGACCCGACCTATGCCGAGAAGCTCGGCGTCAACGTGGCCGACCTGCTGATCAGCCAGCCGGACACCGGCGAGCAGGCGCTGGAGATCGCCGACATGCTGGTGCGCTCCGGCGCAGTGGACATGGTGGTGGTCGACTCGGTGGCGGCGCTCACGCCGAAGGCCGAAATCGAGGGCGAGATGGGCGATTCCCACGTCGGCCTGCACGCGCGCCTGATGAGCCAGGCGCTGCGCAAACTCACGGCCAACATCAAGAAGTCCAACTGCCTGGTGATCTTCATCAACCAGATCCGCATGAAGATCGGCGTGATGTTCGGCAGCCCGGAAACCACCACCGGCGGCAACGCGCTGAAGTTCTACGCCTCGGTGCGCCTGGACATCCGCCGCATCGGCGCGGTCAAGAAGGGTGACGAGGTGATCGGCTCGGAGACCCGCGTCAAGGTGGTGAAGAACAAGGTCGCGCCGCCGTTCCGCCAGGCCGAGTTCGAGATCCTCTACGGCGAGGGCACCTCGCGCGAGGGCGAGATCATCGAGCTGGGCGTGAAGGAAAACCTGATCGACAAGTCCGGCGCCTGGTACAGCTACAACGGCGACCGCATCGGCCAGGGCAAGGAGAACGTGCGCCAGTTCCTGCGCGACAACCCCGCCATCGCCGACGAGATCGACCAGCAGCTGCGTGCGCGCTTGCTGGTGGGCGGCGGCAAGGCAGCCGCCACCTCTGAAGAGGCGCTCGAAGAAGCCTGATTTTTCTGTCCTGGCCGAAGCCCACCTTCCTCTCCTCTAGGTACGCCAGGGGAGGGGATGTGCCCTCGCTCTCCTGGCACAGGGACTGGCTCCGGATTTCCGCGCGGAGGGCGTGTGCTCGTCAGCTTCAATAACTGGCTGCCCTTTGACCGGGCGTATCACTACGATCCCGAGCTGCGGCGAAACAGCATGTTCAGGCCCCTTGCCGGGGATCTGGGCACGCCCTGGGCCGGGCTCTATGTGATTGCCGACGCCAGGTTGGGCGAATTGTCCGAGCCGGCGAGCGCGATCTACCTCGGGCGTTCGGTGGGCACCAAGAGCCCGTCCACGCTGCATGACCGCCTGTGGAAGCACTGCTGCAAGGCGGCGGGTCACTGCGGTGGTCCGTTCACCCTCCTTGGTGGCGAGCCGCGGGACACCAGGAACTGGGCCAGATATCGATGCGAGTGCTTCAAGGGCTTCGATAGCTGGCATTTTTCGTGGGCCAGCTTGGTCGCCGAGGACTTCGATTCGGCCAAGCGCCTGGTCAAGGCGGCCGAGCGGGCTGCCCTGCATGAATACGAGCGACAGGCAGGCACGCTGCCCGTCTGCAATGACGAAAGATCCGGGCGGGGGGCGGGCGCCTTTCAAATTGCGTTCCCCTGGCAAGAAGAGTCTCTCGGGCGTGGCTGACAAGCCTGGCAAAGACAAGGGACGCATCAAACGCAGCGCCTACGACAAGGCGCTCGTCCTGCTCGCCCGCCGCGAGCACTCGCGCCGTGAGCTCAAGACCAAGCTGCGCCAGAGCGGATACGAGGGCGATGAGGCTGCCTCGGCCATCGACCGCCTGGGTGAGCAGCACTACCAGGACGACGACCGCTTCGCCGAAGTCCTGGTGCGCAGTCGCACATCCCAGGGCTACGGCCCCCAGCGGATCCGCGCCGAGCTCAAGACACACGCCGTGCCGGACGAGCGCATCCGCGAATTGCTGGACACGGCTGAAGTCGACTGGGAAGCGTCCGCGCTCGATCAGTTGCGCAGGCGCTATGGCGGGAAGGCCCCGGCGGACCACGCCGAGCGCGCCCGACGCGCGCAATTCCTCTTGCGTCGCGGCTTTGCCGCCGCCACAGTACGACGTGCTACCCACGCCGAAGTGGACGACGCTGCCGACGAAATCGACTGATTTCATCGGCGGTGGCCGCCGGCGTGGCCTTTTTTGTCTCAAGCCTGCGCTGCCCATGAAAACCGCCGACATCCGTTCGACCTTCCTCGAATTCTTCCGCGCCAAGGACCACGCCATCGTGCCGTCCAGCTCGCTGGTGCCGGCAAGCGATCCCACGCTGCTGTTCACCAACTCGGGCATGGTGCAGTTCAAGAACGTGTTCCTGGGCAGCGAGAAGCTGCCCTACGCGCGCGCCGCCGACGTGCAGCGCTGCCTGCGTGCCGGCGGCAAGCACAACGACCTGGACCAGGTCGGCTACACCGCGCGCCACCACACCTTCTTCGAGATGCTGGGCAACTGGTCGTTTGGCGACTATTTCAAGCGCGACGCCATCGCCTATGCCTGGGAGCTGCTCACGGGCGTGTTCAAG
Source organism: Frateuria sp. GZRR35 (assembly GCF_051900415.1). Classification (NCBI taxonomy): domain Bacteria; kingdom Pseudomonadati; phylum Pseudomonadota; class Gammaproteobacteria; order Lysobacterales; family Rhodanobacteraceae; genus Frateuria; species Frateuria sp. GZRR35. Next base: position 163,834 of record NZ_JBHZGL010000002.1, on the reverse strand, counting down.
CTGCCGGCCGAGCGCCTTTGGGTGACGGTCTACCAGACCGACGACGAGGCGTACGACATCTGGAACAAGCAGGTCGGGGTACCGGCCGAGCGCATCGTGCGCATCGGCGACAACAAGGGCGCGCCGTTCGCCTCGGACAACTTCTGGCAGATGGCCGACACCGGTCCCTGCGGTCCGTGCACCGAGATCTTCTATGACCACGGCCCGGGCGTGGCGGGTGGCCCGCCCGGTTCGCCGGACGAGGACGGCGACCGCTACATCGAGATCTGGAACCTGGTGTTCATGCAGTTCGACCGCGCACCGGATGGCACGCTCTCGCCGCTGCCGGCCCCCTGCGTGGACACCGGCATGGGCCTGGAGCGCCTCGCCGCCGTGTTGCAGCACGTGCACTCCAACTACGAGATCGACCTGTTCGAACACCTCATCCGCGTCGCCGGCGAGCTAACCGGCACCAAGGACCTGGCCAACAAGTCGCTGCGCGTGATCGCCGACCACATTCGCGCCTGTTCCTTCCTGATCGTCGATGGTGTGCTGCCGTCCAACGAAGGCCGCGGCTACGTGCTGCGCCGGATCATCCGCCGCGCGCTGCGCCATGGCTGGATGCTGGGCGTGCGCGGTGACTTCTTCTGGAAGATGGTCGCGCCGCTGGTCGAGGAGATGGGCGCGGCCTATCCGGAGTTGGCCGCCAAGGAGGCCTTCGTCGAGGATGCATTGCGTACCGAGGAACAGCGCTTCGGCGAGACGCTCGAGCATGGCATGCGTGTGTTCGACGAGGTGGCGAAGAAGGCTGGCAACACCATCCCCGGTGCCGATGCCTTCCGCCTCTACGACACCTACGGCTTCCCGGTCGACCTGACCGGTGACATCGCGCGCGAGCGCGGCCTCACCGTCGACATGGCCGGCTTCGAGCAGGCCATGAACGAGCAGCGCGAGCGCGCCCGCGCGGCGGGCCGTTTCGAGGCCAAGGGCCAGATGCCGGCGGAGCTGGCCAGCCGCCTGGCGCCGACGGTGTTCCTGGGCTACGACGCACTCGCGGCGACCGGCTGCAAGGTGCTCGGCATCGTGCGCGACGGCAGGCAGGTCGATGCGCTGGACGATGGCGAGGAAGCCCTGGTGATCCTTGACCGCACGCCGTTCTACGCCGAGTCCGGCGGTCAGGTGGGCGACACCGGCGTGCTGAGCCACGCCGACGGCCGTTTCGACGTCGGCGACACGCTCAAGATGGGAGGCGTGTTCTTCGGCCACGCGGGCCGCTGGCACGGCGTGGCGCTGCGCACCGGCGACACGCTCGACGCACAGGTCGACACCGCGCGCCGCCAGTCCACCGTACTCAATCATTCGGCGACGCACCTGCTGCACGCGGCGTTGCGCCAGGTACTTGGCGACCACGTCGCGCAGAAGGGTTCGCTGGTCGCGCCCGAGCGCCTGCGTTTCGACTTCTCGCACTTCAAGCCACTCAGCCGCGACGAGCTTGCCGCGGTCGAGGCGCTGGTCAACGCCGAGGTGCGCCGCAACGCGCCCGCCGAGGTGCACCAGATGGCCTACGACGAGGCGATCGCGTTCGGCGCGATGGCGCTGTTCGGCGAGAAGTACGGCGATGAAGTGCGCGTGCTGAAGATGGGTGATTTCTCGACCGAGCTTTGCGGTGGCACGCATGTCACCCGCACCGGCGATATCGGCCTGTTCAAGATCGTCAGCGAAGCGGGCGTGGCTTCCGGCGTGCGCCGCATCGAAGCCGTGACCGGCGAGGGCGCGCTGGCCTTCGTCGCCGACGAGGAACGGCGCCTGGGCGAACTCTCGCACCTGCTCTCTGGGAGCGGTGATGACGTGATCGAAAAGCTGCGCCAGCTGTTCGATCGCCAGAAGAAGCTCGAGCGCGAGCTCGAATCGCTGCGCAGCAAGGCCGCCGGCAGTGCCACGGCCGATCTCGCCGGGAATGCTCCCGAGGTGGCTGGCATCAAGGTGGTGGCCGCGCGCCTGGAAGGTTTCGATGCCAAGTCCCTGCGCGACAGCGTCGACCAGCTCAAGCAGCAATTAGGCGATTGCGTGGTCCTGCTGGCCGGCGCGGTCGACGGTCGCGTCTCGCTGGTGGCCGGCGTGCACGGTGCGGCGCTTGGTCGCATCAAGGCCGGCGACGTGGTGTCGCACGTCGCGCAGCAGATCGAGGGCAAGGGCGGCGGACGCCCGGACATGGCCCAGGGCGGCGGCCTGGATACGGCCCAGCTACCCGCTCTGCTCGCCGCTTTGCCGGAGTGGATCGGCCAAAGGATGTAGACCCGCTAGACCATTGTGAATCGGGGATTTATCACCCGCGAAATGCGTTGCGCGCGGCGCTCGCGCTCGGCTAGTATCGGACGACTGTCGGCGGCATGACCCACGATGCTGCCGCAAGGCAAGGGCATTCATGGTGAATGCCTTGGCTGTGAGCCGGGGAAGGCGGTAGGGCCTTCGACGGACTTTCGTCGAACTGACTGGCGATGGGCTCAGGGGTGAAGCTCCATCGTGCGGCAGGCCTGTGACCAACAGCATTAATGGAGTAACACAACATGTTGATTCTGACCCGCAGGGTCGGTGAAACCCTGATGATCGGTGACGAGGTGACCGTTACCGTTCTCGGCGTGAAGGGCAACCAGGTGCGTATCGGCATCAATGCCCCGAAGAACGTGGCGGTGCATCGCGAAGAGATCTATCAGCGGATCAAGGGCGAGCACGAGTCCGGCAGCAGCACGTCCGGCGAAACTGGCGAACACTGATCACGAACGCTTTACCTCGGCGGCGTCGGCCGGTATCCTTGCCGGCTCCGCGAAAGCGCGGAACATACCCGGAGAGATGCCCGAGAGGCCGAAGGGGCTCCCCTGCTAAGGGAGTATAGGGTCAAAAGCCTTATCGAGGGTTCGAATCCCTCTCTCTCCGCCAGACATGCAAAACGCCCCTCTCGGGGCGTTTTGCGTATCTGGAAGTAGAACTCGTAGGGCCTCAGCCCACCGTCCTCGTGCTACGCAACGGCAGGGTCGGCTGAAGCCCACCCTACGGTTTCGGGGTGAGGGCCTGCAGCTGCTTTTCCGTCAGTTCGCCGCTGTATCCCTGGCGTGAGCCATCGGCGCGGATCGCCAGCACGCGAGGTGTTTCGCCACCCCATTCGGGATCGAGCAGATAGTTGAGCCGCTCGGGCGTGGCATCGGCGTAGGCGCGGGCCGGCCAGGCGGTCATGCCGGCGGCGGCGAGGCGCTTTTCGATGGCCGGGGCATGCGCCATGTCGTCGGTGGCCACGGTGACCAGTTCGATGCTCTTCGGATGCGCCTGCTGCAATCGCGCCAGGGCTTGCAGGTTCGGTTCGCAATACGCGCAGTCCAGCGCCCACAGGGCGATCAGGCGCTCGCCGTGGGCCGGTGGTGTGAGCAGGGCAGGGACATCGGCTGCGCTCAACGGCTTCGGGGAGCCGGCCATGGCGAGGCCCGGCAGCAGCAACAGGGCGACGAGCCAACGCTTCATGGCGTCGCCCTGGCGGAGAGCAGGCGGAAGCCGGTCGCCGTGTTCCAGGCGACGTAAGCCCGGCCATCGCGCAGCAGCAGCTGCGGCGAGCCCACCGCCGCGGCGCTGCTTGCCATCGTGCGCGGCGTGCCGAAATGCAGCCCGCCGTCGTCCGAGCGGCGCAGCATCAGCGCCTCGCCTTTCGCGTCGACCTGGTTCCACGCCACCCACACCGTGTTGCCATCCACCGCGATATCCGCGTGGCTGGCACCGGCGCCAGCGATCGCCTGCGCGTGTGCGGCGTGCTGGCCAGGCTGGAGCTGGCCGTACCAGATGGTCGGTTTGCCGTTGGCCTCGTACCAGACCGCGTGGCGGGTGCCGTCCGGCGCAATCGCAAGGCCCGGGCCGTGGTGCGGGCAGCCGGCGATGTGCCAGCCGCTGAAGGTGGCGCGCTCGGCATGGCTGGCCCCGCCGTCGGTGCGCAGCACGGCGAAGGAGTGGTCACGGATGTTGTCGCCGTAGACCGCGCGGAAGAACGCGGCGATATCGCCCTGCGGCGTGTGCGAGAGCGCGATGCGGCAGCACTCGCAACTGTGCTCTGCAAGCTTGCGCTCGGGGACGAAGCTCGCGCCGCGATCGTCGGACCACGCGTAGTACACGGCTGCGCCCAGGTAGGGCTTGCCCGCTGCCTCGGCCGCGGCCTGGTCGCGCTTGTCGATCCAGGCCAGCACCACGCGTCCCTGGCCGTCGACGGCAAGCGCATCGAAGCGGTGGGTGATCTCCGCGCGATCGTGGTGCACGGTGAGCGGGGCGGAGAAATGGGCGCCGCCATCCAGCGAACGGGCGAAGCGTACGAAGCCGGTCCACGGCTTGGCGCGCGGTTGCGACCAGCTCACGTAGATCTCGCCCTTCGGGCCGAACGCCAGCTTGGGCCGGTTCTCGCCTTCGGCGTAGATCGGCTCGGGCGCGGTATTGACCGTCACCGGCGCGCTGAAGGTCTTGCCCATGTCGTCGGAGTGGCGCAGGCGCACGTGGCCGTCGGCGGCATCGGCGACCCAAAGCCGGCCTTGCGCGTCGAACGCCGCGCTCGCGCCGAGCGGCGGCTCTTTCGGCATGGCCATGTGCTCGTGCGCGGCCACCGGCGCGAGGGCAAGGCAAAGCAGCAGGATCAGCAGACGACGCATGGGATTCCTTCGGCTACAGCTCCCAGCGCACGCCGCCGACCCAGGTGCGGCCGGCATACGGGTGGTAGACCCAGTAGCGCGCGTTGGTGAGGTTGTCCACGCCCAGCGAGGCGGTCCAGTGCGGGGCGAAATGCCAGCGCAGTTTCGCATCGGCGACCGTGAAGGCACTGACGGCGCCGTAGGTGTCGACGAAATCGCTGTTGTCCAGCGAGCCGTACTGGCGGCCGGAGCGGCGGATGCCCAACGAGGCTTCCCAGCCGTCGGCAAAGCGGTAGTCGGCGAACAGGCTGGCGCGCAGGCGCGGGATGCGCGGGAACCATTTGCCTTCGGCCAGCGGGTAGCGGCGGTCGCGCAGGGTCTTGGCGTCGTTCACGGCCACGCTGGCGGTGAGGTCCAGCCCGGACGTCCACAGGTCGGTCAGCGCAAGCTCGCCCTCGATGCCGCGGATGCGGGTCAGGTCGATGTTCTGCACGTTGGTGACAGTGGGCGTGACGGTGATGTCGGTCTGCGTGTAGAGCGCATCGGCGATGCGGTCCTGGAACAGCGAGACGCGCCAGTGGCCGTCGGTGAGCTGCCGCTTGAGCGTGAGGTCCATCGAGTTGTCCCGCTCAGGCTTGAGGCTGGGGTCGTTGCCGACGATCGCGTTGGCGGCGATCGCACCCTGGAACAGCTCAGCCACGGTCGGGTAGCGCACGGCCTTGCCCCAGGCCAGGCGGAGCTGCCAGTCGGGCGCGAAGTCCCACTCGAGCGCGGCCTTGGGCGACAGGTCGCTGCGCTGGCGGTCGGCGTAACGGACGGTCGCGGCGCTGTCCGCACGGCGTCCGCCGTAGGCGCGCCATTGCTCCCAGCGAGCACCCAGCGTCAGTGCCCAGGCATCGGCAAAGCTCCAGACGTCCTGCAGGTAGGCGGCGCGCGTCTGCGTGCGGCCGGCGAAGGCGCTCGCCAGCGCACCGTCGGCGGCGCCGCGCCAGTCGCTGGCGGCGAACACGCGCGAATCGAGCACGTAGCGGTCGCCGTGCAGGCCGGCGTAGAGCATGTGCGTGTCGCCCAGCGGGCCGGAGCTGCGCAGGTCGAGCGTGTCCCAGCCGGAGCCTGCGTTGTCCGCCACGGTACCGGGACCGCCCAGCGGGCCGACCGGCGGCGGCAACGACGCGCTGCGTGCGAGCGCGCGGACGAAGTCATAGTGGCTGGCGACGGCGGTCCAGCGCCAGTCGTTGGACCAGTGGCCATTGAGCTCGGCGCCGTACAGGAGGTGCGTATCCTCGCTGCCGGTCGGCGCCAGGCCGCTGGCCGGCAAGGTCCAGGTCCCGCCGTAGGCGCTCACCGTGCCCGCGGTGACCGGTTGCCCGCCGGCATCGCGCAGGAAGCTGCGCGTACGGTCCTCGGCGTGGTTGTGCCACCAGCCGAGCGTGAACAGCGCCGCCACCCGGTCGGTCAGGTCCACCCCGAGCTTGAGCTTGGCCTGGGTCTGCACGGTGTGCTCGATGCTGTTGGCGCCATAGACCAGGCGAGGACTGCCGTTGGGATTGCGGTCGAGCGTGGCGCCATCCACTGCGACGGCAGCCGACGGATCGCCGCCGGCCTTGGCGGTGGCGTACTGCATCGGCTGGCCGTGGTTGTCCAGCCGGTCGAGGGTGAGCAGCCAGCTCCAGCGGCCCTGCCGGTTGCCGAGCGAAGCGGCGGCGTGGCGGCCGTTGTAGTGGCCGCCAGCGCCATAGGCGTCGCGGAAATCCTGGTTCATGACCTGCACGCTGGCGCTGGCGGTGAGCCGCTCGGGCAGGCGCGTGTGGATCAGTACCGTGGTGCCGATCGAGTTGCCCGGATAGAGCGCGGAATAGGGGCCGTACAACACGTCGACCGCGCCGATTTCCTCGGGCGCGACCATGCCCCAGCGCGGCGCGCCGTCCCAGCCGTTGGTCATCAGGTTGGAGAGCAGCAGGCCGTTGGAATAGACCAGGCTGCGCGCGCTTTGCAGGGTGCCCGCGTTGCGCCCGCTGATGATCGCGTTGGGGTCTCCGATGTAACGCGAGCGCACCTGCAGGTTGGGCGCAAAGCGCAGCGCGTCGGCACTGGTGGTGACGTTCTGCCGTGCGAGCTGGGCGCGGTCGATGCGCACGCTGACCGCCGGCGTCTCGGTGACGTGGGTGTCGCTGGCGTGCACCATCACCGGGGCGAGCGTGGTGGCCTGCGGTGGCGTGTCGGCGGCGTGCAGCAGGGCAGGGGCGGCCAGGAGGGCGAGCACGCAGATGCCGGGCGATCGGGGCTTCACGGTCAACTCTGGACGTGGGTCGAGGCTTCGCAGCATAGCGGCGCCAATGTGCACGGCCAGATGACGCGTTGTCGCACAGGAGTGTGGAAAGCGCGCGATGGCGCGGTGTCGCCCCTGTAGGAGCCCGCTTGCGGGCGATGCTTTTGCATCGGGCCCGGCAAGGGCATCCCCCGCGAGCGGACTCCTACGGGGGCACGATCACTCGCCCGTGTCGGGACGCTCGCGCACCGGATGCTTGCTCAGTTTGCGCTGCAGCGTGCGGCGATGCATGCCCAGGCGCCGCGCGGTCTCGGAGATGTTGCCGTCGCATTCGGTCAGCACGCGCTGGATGTGCTCCCACTCCAGCCGGCGCAGCGCGAGGGGCGCTTCGGGCGCCTCCGGCGGCTCGTCGTCGGCGGGTGCCGGGCCTTCGCCCTCGAGCAGCGCACGCACCACCGCGTCGGCATCGACCGGCTTGGCCAGGTAGTCGTGGGCGCCCCGCTTGATCGCTTCCACGGCGGTGGCGATCGAGGCGTAGCCGGTCAGCAGCAGGATGCGCATCTCCGGCACCAGCGCGTGCAGTTCGGAGATCAGCTTCAGCCCGTTCTCCTCGCCCAGCTTGAGGTCCAGCACGCAGTAGCGAGGCTGGTGCCTGCGGGCCAGCTGCCGCGCCTCGTCGGCGCGGGTGGCGCCGATCGCTTCGAAGCCACGCGAGCCCAGCGCGCGGGAGAGCACGCGGACGAAGGTGGCGTCGTCGTCGACGATCAGCAACTGGCGGGGAGCGTTGGCGTCGGTCATGAGGGCTGTGGGAGCGGTATCGGGAAAGACATTCTTGCCCGAGCGCGTCGCAGTTGCACGTTCGGCGGTTCAGCCGGCGGCGATCGCGGCCAGCGGAAGGCGCAGGCGCACCTGCGCACCTTGCCCCGTGTTGCCCGCCGTCAGTTCGCCGTTGAGGCGCTCGGCGGTGGCTTCGGCCAGCGCGAGGCCCAGCCCGAGGCCGCCCTGTTTGCCGCTGCGGCCAAGTTCGCCCAGTTCGGCCTGGCTGTCGAAGCCGGGGCCGTGGTCGCGCACGGTCAGCTCCAGCCAGCCGTGCTCGCAGCGGATCTGCAGCTCGACCGCGTCCGACCCGCGCGACTCCGAGGCGTCGGCCGCATTGTTGAGCAGGTTGATCAGCGCGTGGCGCAGGCCCGCCGGCACGCGCAGCACCAGCCGGGCGGTGGCGTCGGGCAGGTCGAGCGCGAGCTCCGCTTCCGGGCGCAGCAACTGGAAGCGCTCCAGGCAACCGTGCACGAACGCCTGCAGCGACATCCGCTCGGCCTCCTGCGACAGCTGCGCCTGGCCGAAGGCGACCATCTCGCGCAGGATCGTGCGGCAGCGGTCGACCTGCTCCTGCAGCAGCGCGAGGTCTTCTTCCAGCAGGGTGTCCTGGGCGTGCTCGCGGCGCAGTTCGGGCAGCAGCGTGCGCATGGTCGCCAGCGGCGTGTTGAGCTCGTGTGCGGCACCTGCGGCCTGGGTGGCAATGGCCAGGATGCCCTCGTCGCGCAGCGCACGCTCACGCACGCGCTGCACTTCGAGCTGCTGCATGCGCAACGCGCGCGCCAGCCGGTTGATGAAGAAGCCCAGCAGCAGCGCGGTGATCACGAAGTTCACGCCCATGCCGAGAATGTGCAGCGGAAAGCCGCCGCCGTGCATGGGCAGCGGCAGCGGTTCGTAGCGATAGAGCAGCAGCAGGTAGGCCACGCCGGCGAGGGCCGCCACCGCCAGTACCGCCGGCACCGACAGCGCGGCGGCGGTCAGCGCGATCGGCACCAGCAGCAAGGTCACGAACGGGTTGCTGGCGCCGCCGGTGAAGTAGAGCAGGTAGCCCAGCACCAGCGTGTCGACCGCCACGTGCAGGATGGTTTCCCACTCGCGCACCGGCCAGGGCTGGCCGAGCCGCCAGGCGGCGAAGACGGCGAAGACGGCCAGCGCGCCGATGCCGGTCAGCAGCGGCAGCAGCGGAATCGGCAGGTGCATCCACAGCGCGCAGACCAGCACCGCCACGCTCTGCCCGGCGATCGCGCAAAGGCGCAACCAGGCGAGCATGCGCGTGAGCGCGAAAGGACCGATGCGGCGGTTGGCGTGCCGGTGGGGCATGGCGCGAAAAAAAGGCGCCGCGGAGGTCCGCGGCGCCGTGGGATCAGCCCGGGAGTTCCCAGCCTTCCTCGCTGCGCACGGGCGGCAGCGGATCGGCTGCGGCGGCGTGTTCGGCGTGGCTGTTGGAGAGCTTCTTCATCAGCGGCAGCACCGCCACGGCGATTGCCGTGCAGCCCAGGCCGACCCAGCCGAGCTTGGTAAACAGGCTGGTGTAGATCTCAAGCGACTGCAGCGGGTCGTTGAGACCCTCGGGGATGTGCGCGAAGTTGGCCACCACGCTGCCCAGGTACTGCGAGATACCCGAGGCCACGTAGTAGGCGCCCATCATGAAGCCGCCCATGCGCGCCGGCACGTAGCGGGCGATCATGGCCAGGCCCAGGCCCGACACCAGCAGTTCGCCCAGCGAATACAGGCCGTAGCCCCAGACCATGGTCCACGAGGAAACCTGGCCCGCGACAGCCCAGTGCGCGCCGACGCCGTAAACGAAGAAGCCGGCCGCGACCGCGGCGAAGCCCAGGGCGAACTTGGCGGCGACGGACGGATCCTTGCCGACGCGGCCGAGCGAGTTGTAGATGAACACCAGCACCGGGCTGAGCAGCACGATCCAGATCGCGTTCAAGTTCTGGTACTGCTCGGGAATCCAGGTGAACAGGTGCATGCCGAACACGCTGAAGTCCAGGTTCACGTTCTTCTGCGCGAACAGGTTCAGCGAGGTGGACATCTGCTGGTAGAAAATGAAGAAGAAGATCGTCTGGACGGTCAGCACCAGTGCGGCGACCAGGCCGGCCCGCTCGCTGCGCTCGCTGGAGCGGATCAGGTGGATGAAGATGCCCAGGATCACGACGCCCGCGGCATACACGCAGATGCGCGCCACCGTCTGGCTCTGCAGGATGAAGGCCGAGACGAACACCATGCCGACGGCCGCGAGCATCACCGCGCCGAAGCGGGCGAGATTGAACGGCTTCTGGTCCGGCGCCGAGCCGATGTGGCGCAGCGTGCGGCTCATCAGCGTGTAGTTGACCAGGCCCAGCAGCAGGCCGATGGCGCAGATGCCGAAGGCGGTGTGCCAGCCCCAGGCGTCGCCGTAGCGCTCGCCCACGTAATCACGCACCCAGGGTGTCAGCGTCATGGAGATCATCGAGCCGACGTTGACCGCCATGTAGTAGATGGTGAACGCGCTATCGATCTTGGTGTCGTCGCCCTCGTAGATCTTGCGCACGAGGTTGCCGGCGTTGGGCTTGAAGAAGCCGTTGCCGACGATGATCACACCGAGTGCGACGTACAGCAGGTACGGGTTGTCGGTGGGAATCCACAGCATCGCGTAGCCCAGGCCCAGCACCACCGCACCGGTCAGCATCGTGCGGCGTGTACCGATCAGCTTGTCGCCGACCCAGCCACCGATCGCGGGCGTGGCGTAGATCAACGCTGCAGCCGCACCCCAGACGAGGTTCGCGTGGGTATCGATGAAGCCGAGCTTCTTCATCATGTAGGTGACCATCAGCACCTGCATGCCGTAGAAGCCGAAGCGCTCCCACATTTCGATCAGGAAGACGGTGCTGAAGGATCGCGTTTGCGATACGGGTGGATTCTGGGTTGCCATGGAGTTTCCGAGCGGATGAACACAGACAGCCGCGGCGCGGCCTGCTCTGCAACCCTGAACCGGGCTGCAATCACCCGAGGGTAACCCATCCGCCAAACCCAGTGACGCTGCACTGCGACATGCGGTTGCGTGACGGGCGCTGTGGCATCATGGCGCGCTTGCCGCCGGCCGATCGCGAGTAGCCGCCCATGTCGACAGCCCCGTTTCCGCCGCCCTCCGGCTCCGCCTCCGCGCGGAAGGACGCCTGAGCGCATGGCCGCCGAAGGATTCCGCGGGCCGCGGCAATTGTGGAACGCATTGCGCTGGTCGATGAAGGGCCTGCGCGCCGGCTGGCGGCACGAAGCCTCGTTCCGCTTCGAGGTCTGCCTCGCGATCGTGGTGATTCCGCTAGGGCTGTATCTGGGCCATGGCCCGCTGGAGAAGCTGGCGCTGGTGCTGCCGATGTTCCTGGTGCTCTCGGCGGAGCTTCTCAACTCGGCGATCGAGGCGGTGGTCGACAAGGTCAGTCCCGAATTCCATGAGCTGGCCGGTCGCGCCAAGGACATGGGCTCGGCGGCCGTGTTCGTGCTGCTGGTCTTCATGGGCCTGAGCTGGGCGCTGATCGTCGGTCCCCGGCTGCCCGCGATCCTGGCGATGTAGCGCGGCAGGCCTGCTTACCCGACAACTTTTCGCCCGAACGTCACGGCAGGCCCAAGCCCGCCCCTACCGGGCTCGTTGACGCTGGCCGGAGCCTGACCCTACGCTGGCGCACCCACTCATCCGGAGCGCCGCCATGAAGACCCTTCGCGTGATCGTGCTGTCGCTGCTCGCCGTGCTGCTCAGCGGTTGCGGCTACAACGCCATCCAGCGCCAGGACGAGGCGGTCAAGGCCGCCTGGTCGGAAGTGCTCAACCAGTACCAGCGCCGTGCCGACCTGGTGCCGAACCTGGTCAACACGGTCAAGGGCTATGCCCAGCACGAGGAGCGCGTGCTTACCGAGGTCACCAATGCCCGCGCCCGCGTGGGCAGCGTGCAGGTCACCCCGGAGACCATCAATGACGCGCAGAAGCTCAAGCAGTTCCAGCAGGCCCAGGGCGAGCTGTCCAGCGCGCTGTCGCGGCTGATGGTGGTCAGCGAGCGCTACCCGGACCTGAAGGCCAACGGGCTGTTCCAGAACCTGCAGGCGCAGCTAGAGGGCACCGAGAACCGCATCACCGTGGCGCGCAACCGCTACGTGCAGTCGGTGCAGGAATACAACTCGATGATCCGCACCTTCCCGAACAACCTCACCGCCAAGATGTTCGGCTACCAGGTGAAGCCGAATTTCACCGTCGAGAACGAAAAGGCGATCTCCACCGCACCGACGGTCGACTTCGGTACGCAGGCGCCCGCGCCGGCCGGCTCGGCCGCGCACTGACATGGCCCCTCGCGCGCCGCGGCTGGCGTGGCTGCTGCTCGGCCTGCTGCTCCTCGTGGTCGGCTCGGTAGCGCAGGCTGCCGAGGTTCCGACGCTCAAGCGCCACGTCACCGACCTGACCGGGACGCTGAGCGCGCAGCAGGTCGACCAGCTCGATGGCCAGCTGGTGGCGCTGGAGAAAGGCAAGGGCGCGCAGCTGGTGGTGCTGATGGTCGGCAGCACCGGCGAGCAGGACATCGAAAGCTACTCGCTGGCGGTGGCCGAGCAGAACAAGGTCGGGCGCAAGGGCACCGACGACGGCGTGTTGCTGCTGGTGGCCAAGGACGACCGGCGGGTGCGGATCGAGGTCGGCTATGGGCTCGAGGGCGCGATTCCCGATGCCGCGACCGCGCGCATCATCCGCGAGTACATCGCGCCGAAATTCCGCGAGGGCGACTACTACGGCGGCATTCACGACGCGGTAGGCGCGCTTACCCAACTGATCGAGGGCGAGCCGCTGCCGCCGCCCGTGCAGGGCGCGCCGCGCGAACATCGCGGCATCGGATTCCAGCAGGCGCTGTTCATCGGCATCTTCATCGCCTTCTTCCTGCGCAACCTGTTCGGCCGCGCCAATCTGTTCGTGCGCACGCCGCTGGGCGCGGGCATCACCGGCGGCATCCTGTGGCTGGTCGCCGCCAGCCTTGGCGCCGCGGCGCTGGGCGCGATCATCGGCGGCGTGTTCATGCTGCTGCCCGGCGGCGGCGGCCGCTCGATCGGACGCGGTGGCTGGGGTGGCTGGGGCGGTTTTGGCGGCGGTGGTTTCGGAGGGGGCGGCTTCGGCGGCGGCGGTTTCGGCGGAGGCGGCGGCTTCAGTGGTGGCGGCGGCAGCTTCGGCGGCGGCGGTTCTTCGGGGAGCTGGTGATGACACCCGTGCAACGATTGCTCGCCAACCTGTTCGGCGGCTGGTTCCAGCTACGCCAGCGCTTCCCCGCCATGTTGCTGGACGACCTGGCCGCCGCGGTCACCGTCGGCGAGCGTGGCCACCTGGGCGAGGTGCGTTTCGCGGTGGAATCGCGGCTGACCGTGCGCGCGGTGCTCGCTGGCATGGACGCGCGAACGCGCGCACGGGACGTCTTTGCCCAGCTGCGCGTGTGGGACACCGAAGAAAACTGCGGCGTGCTGATCTACCTGCTGCTGTCGGAACAGCGGATCGAAATCGTGGCCGACCGCGGCATCGCGCGCCGCGTGGCGCAGGATCAATGGGACGGTGTGTGTGCGCTCATGCGTGAGCATTTCGCCGCCGGCCGCTGGCGCGAGGGCAGCCTGGAAGGCCTGGCCGCCATCAACGCGCTGCTGCGCGAGCACTTCCCCGCGGACGATCGCGACAACCCGGACGAACTGCCCGACCGGCCGGTGCTGCTGTAGCAGCTCGCGGAAGCCGTAGGGTGGGCTTAAGCCCACCACCCGCGCACGAGGCGGCGGGCTGAGGCCCACCCTACGGGAATCCGGAGGCTCAGGCCCCCTTGCCGATGTGCTTCTCCAGGAACGCCTGCAGCGCGTTGTAGAAGTCGATGCGGTTCTGCTCGTCGTAGAAGCCATGGCCTTCGCCGGGCTTGCTCATCCATTCGTAGGGCTTGTGGGCCGCATCGAGCGCCGCGCGCATGGCCTTGGCCTGGGCGAACGGGGCGCGCTTGTCGTCCTCGCCGTGGACGAGCAGGACGGGAACGCTGATCTTGTCGGCGAGCTTGTCGGGCGAGTTGCCGTCGAGCTCGGCGTCGTTGCGGCCGATCACGGTGGTGAGGTAGCTGCGGCCGCTCTCGCTCTGCTGGATGTCGCCCTTCTTGTACATCATCTTCAGGTCGTAGACGCCCGCGTAGCCCACGGCGCACTTGAACATGCCCGGCGCGCGGATGACCGTCATCATCGCCGAGTAGCCGCCGAAGCTGCCGCCGTACACGCATACGCGCGCCGGGTCGGCATAGTGTTCGGCGACCGCCCATTTGACGCCGTCGATCAGGTCCTGCTGGATGCGTGTGCCCCACTTGAGGTAGCCGGCTTCCTGGAAGTCCTCGCCGCGCCCGCCCGAGCCGCGGTAGTTGACCTGCAGCACCAGGTAGCCGCGACTGGCCAGGAACTGCGCGTCGCCGTCGTAGAACCAGTCGTCGCGCACGCCGATCGGGCCACCGTGCGGCAGCAGCACCATCGGCAGGTTGGTCCCGGGCCGACCCGGCGGCAGCGTGAGGATCGCTTCCAGCTCGGTGCCGTCACTGGCCTTGAAGCGCAGCGGGCGGCGTTCGGCCATTTTGGTCGGGTCGATCCACGGCGCCGCGTCGAACAGCTTGCGCACCTTGTAGGTGTGCGTGTCGATCAGGAAGTAGGAGCCGGGGGCGCGATCGCTGGCCACGCTGAACAGCAGTTGCCCGCCATCCTCGCTGTAGTCGACGAAATGCACGTACTGGCCCGGGAATTTCATCGCCAGCGCACGGTGCAGCTTGGCGGCAGGCAGGTTGGGATCGATGTAGCTCAACTGCGGCAAGCCGGTATCGGGGATGGTCGCGAACGGCTGGCGGGGCAGCGGCGTCCACTCGATGCCGCCGACCTCGCCGAAACCCGCCGCCGCCAGTACCTTGCGGTTGCCGCCGTTCTCGTCCTGCTCGACCAGCGAGGCCGGGCCGCCGCCGGCGTCGTACATGGCGTACACGCGCTGGTGGTCGGGGGTGAAATAGATCGGCGCGAAGGTGCCGCCGATCTGTTGCGCGGTCAGCGACTGCCAGCGGCCATCCTGGCGATGGTAGACGACGTATTCGAACTTCTCGTTGCGGCCGTAGGCGTAATGCGCCTGCCCATCGGCGCCCACCATGAAGTTCATGTCGCCCTCGCCGATGTCGCCGATCAGGTGGCGGGTATTGGCGCTGGCGTCGACGTCATAGAGATAGCTGTGGTCCGGGCTTTCCCACGGCATGGCAGCCATGTAGAAGTGCCCGTTGGCGTGCTCGGGCAGGCCGTCGACGGTGCCCCAGCCGCGGTCGGTGCCGCGCGTGGCGGCGCGCGAGCTGTACTTGACCTCGTAGCCGTACAGGTAGTCCTGATGCTTGCCGTCCACGTCGGTGGCGATGATCTCGCCCGTCATGGAGGGCTTGTCGATCGACCCGTACTCCTTGCCCTTTTCCACTACCAGTCGCGTCGGGCTGACCCAGGTGATGCCGGCCGGCAGCTCGTACTTGGGCATACGCAACATGCTGGCCGGGCGGGTCATGTCGTCGACGCGGTAGACGATCAGCGCGTGCGAGCTGCCGTCATCCCAGCGCACGGCCAGGTATTTGCCATCGGGCGACAGCCGCGGCATCGACAGCGACGGGTGGCGTGCGAAATCCTCCACCGGAAGCAGGTCGGCTGCCGCGACGATCGCGGACGCCCCCAACAGGACCGCACACAGCGCGGCCCGCGTGAATCGGTTCATCATCCCTTCCCCCTTAAGCTCCTTTTGGCAGACGCGGCCATCGGGAGCACGGTGGCCGGCCTGGCGGCGCCCCGGGCGCCGCGTGTGTCCGTCGCGATTCTAGTGAGAGTGGATCGAGGGCGGGAAGGGCCTGCGCCGGTCGCTCGGGCCCGGCTACACTGGATCTTTAGTTCGCCAACCTTCCGCCATGACCCAGCCCTTCACCGTCCACTTCGATCCGGTCGCTTTCCACATCGGGCCCGTGCAGGTGCACTGGTACGGCCTGATGTACCTGCTCGGTTTCCTGGGGGCGGGCCTGCTGGGCGAGCGCCGGCGCAAACAGGGCCGGTTGCCGGTGAGTCGCGATGCGCTGAGTGACCTGGCGTTCTACGCGATGCTGGGCATCATCGTTGGCGGGCGCGTGTGGTACATGCTGTTCTATTACGCCGGCGGCCTGCGCTGGATCTGGACCGATCCGCTGGCGCTGTTCAAGGTGTGGGACGGCGGCATGAGTTTCCACGGCGGCCTGATCGGCGTGCTGGTGGCCGCCTGGTGGTGGTCGCGGCGGCATCGGCTGCATTTCTTCGACACCATGGATTTCGTCGCGCCGCTGGTACCGCTGGGCCTGGGGCTGGGGCGGCTGGGCAACTTCATCAACGGTGAGCTGTGGGGCAAGCCCAGCGACGCGTCGTGGGCGATGATCTTCCCAAACGCGAAGCTGGAAGACGTACAACTGGCGCACGACCAACCGGCGCTGGCGCAGCAGTTGGCGCAGTTCGGTGGCATCCCGCGGCATCCCTCGCAGCTGTACGAGATGGCGCTGGAAGGCGTGGTGATGTTCGCGGTGCTGTGGCTGGTGTCGATGAAGCCGCGCCCGCGTTACCTGGTGTCCGGCTTGTTCGCGCTGATGTACGGCTGCTTCCGGTTCGCGGTGGAATTCGTGCGCGTGCCCGATCCGCAGCTGGGTTACCTGGCCTGGGGCTGGCTCACGATGGGGCAGGTGCAGTCGCTGCCGCTGATCGCGATCGGGCTGGTGCTGGTGGCGATGTCGCGCCGGGCGCCGACGCTGGTGCCGGCGGTGCACTGAAGCGTTCGGCCGGAACCGTTGTAGGAGCGCACCTGTGCGCGACCGGGAGGTCCGCGGTCGCGCACAGGTGCGCTCCTACAGGGGCGCTAGAAGTTGTTGTCGCCGCCGATCAGGTCGCCCAGACCACCGAGGATCGAGCCTTCACCACGGCGCTGGCCGCCGCCCTGCGGCGCGGCCGCCAGCATGCGGCCGGCCATGCGCGAGAACGGCAGCGACTGCAGCCACACCTTGCCCGGACCGGTGAGCGTGGCCAGGAACACGCCCTCGCCACCGAACAACATGCTCTTGATGCCGCCGACCGGACGCACGTCCATGCTGACCGTGTCGTGGAAAGCGACCACGCAGCCGGTGTCGACGTCCAGCCGCTCGCCGGGCTTCAACTCGCGCTCGACCACGGTGCCGCCGGCGTGCACGAACACCCAGCCGTCGCCTTCGAGCTTCTGCATGATGAAGCCCTCGCCGCCGAACAGGCCGGTGAGGATCTTGCGCTGGAAGTAGATGCCCAGCTGCACGCCGCGCGCGCCGGCCAGGAACGAATCCTTCTGGCAGATCAGCCGGCCGCCGTGTTCGGAAAGCTTCATCGCCATGACGGTGCCGGGGTAGGGCGCGGCGAAGGCGACCTTGGCCTTGCCGCTGCCGGTGTGGGTGAAGACGGTGGTGAACAGGCTCTCGCCGGTGATCACGCGCTTGCCGGCCGACATCAGCTTGCCCATCAGGCCGCCGCCTTGGGCAGAGCTGGAACCATCGCCGAACACGGTGTCCATCTGCACCGCCGATTCCTTGTACATCAGCGAACCGGCCTCGGCGATCGCGCTCTCGCCCGGATCGAGCTCGACCTCCACGAACTGCATGTCGCTGCCGACGATGCGGTAATCGACCTCGTCGGAGGTGCCGTAGCGGCCGGCCGGCACCGGCGGCGGGGCGACCGCCATGTCGGTGGCGGGCTGGAACACGCTGTGAATCGGCCTCCACTCGCCGAAGCCTTCCTTCCAGCAGTAGCCGTCGGGACGGTTGCGCGCCTGCGCGCGGGCGGCCTCGTCGTCCAGCGGACCGATGCGTTCGTTGTTGCCGTAGCTGAAGTACCACTGCGTCATGTTGGCCGTCCCTTGGTGGAAGGACACGAGTCTAGGCCGGCGGGCAGGCGCCGGGGGAGTGACCGTTGTCATGGTGATGGGTTGGGCACGCTATCCTTTCCCCATGCGCGCCTACCTCGACCTCCTCGACCACGTCCTCCACCACGGCACGGACAAGACCGATCGCACCGGCACGGGCACGAAAAGCGTGTTCGGCTGGCAGATGCGGTTCGATCTGAAGCAAGGCTTTCCGCTGGTCACCACCAAGAAGGTGCACTGGAAATCCGTGGTGCACGAGCTGATCTGGTTCCTGCGCGGCGACACCAACATCGCCTACCTCAAGGAACATGGCGTCAGCATCTGGGACGAATGGGCCGACGAGGAAGGCAACCTCGGCCCAGTCTATGGCAGGCAGTGGCGCGCCTGGCCGACCGCCGACGGCCACGCCGTGGACCAGATCCGCTGGGTGGTGGACGAAATCCGCCGCAACCCCGATTCGCGGCGGTTGATCGTCAGCGCATGGAACGTCGGCGAGCTGCCGAAGATGGCCTTGATGCCCTGCCACACGCTGTTCCAGTTCTACGTGGCCGACGGGAAACTTTCCTGCCAGCTCTACCAGCGTTCGGGCGACATCTTCCTGGGCGTGCCCTTCAACATCGCCAGCTACGCATTGCTCACCCACATGGTGGCGCACGTGTGCGGGCTGGACGTGGGCGACTTCGTGCACACGCTGGGCGATGCGCACCTGTACAGCAACCACGTCGAGCAGGCGCGGCTGCAGCTCGGTCGCGAGCCGAAGACGTTGCCGCGTGTGGTGCTGGATCCGCAAGTGCGGGCGCTGGAAGACTTCCGTTTCGAGGACATCGTGCTGGAAGGCTACGCGCCCCACCCGGCCATCAAGGCGCCGGTAGCCGTCTAACCCCGCCACACCTTTCGTAGGAGCCCGCGTGCGGGCGATGCTCTTTGTTCGGCCCAGCCAAAGAGCTCGCCCGCACGCGGGCTCCTACAAGGGATGGGTGTCCGCCAGCAGGCACTGCAGCCTGGCCGAGTCACGCAGTACCGCAAACGGCACCACCGGCGTCGGCGGCTCGGCCGGCACCTGCAGGGTCTTCTGCCACACGCCCACGTCCCACCAGCGGCCGAGTTTGTAGCCGCTCTGCCGCCACACGCCCGCCGGTGTGAAACCCATCGCCTCGTGCATCCGCACGCTGGCGTCGCCGGGCAGGGTGATCACGCCGACCGCCTGGTTGATGCCCTGCAGGCGCATCGCCTCGAGCAGCACGCCATACAGGTGGCGGGCGACGCCCTGGCGCCGGGCATCCTCGCGCACGTAGATCGAGGTTTCGCCGATCCAGTCGTAGGCGGCGCGCTCGCGGAAGCGGCTGGCATAGGCATAGGCGAGCACCTCGCCTTCGCTTTCCCAGACAAGCCACGGGTAGTGCGCCAGCCGCGCCAGGATGCGCTCGCGCATCGCCGGGACGCCGGGCAGGGCGGTTTCAAAGGTGGCCACGCCGTCGCTGACCGACGGCGCGTAGATGGCGTGGATGGCCTCGGCGTCGTCGGGGCGGGCGATGCGGATCACGGCTTTAGAGCTCGCGCAGGTAATAGCGGTCGCAACCGTGGTGGCCGGTGCCGCCCATCGCCGCGCAGATCGGCGCGAAACCGCTGCGCCGGTAGAGCGCCTGGGCGGCGTCCATGCCGGTGAGGGTTTCCAGGTAGCAGCGGCGATAGCCCAGCGCGCGCGCCGTATCCAGGCAGCGCTGCATCATCGCGGCGCCGGCGCCGATGCCGCGCGCTTGCGGCAGGAAATACATCTTGCGCAGCTCGCACACGTCCGGCTCGCCGCCCTCAAGCGGCGCCACGCCGGCGCCGCCGATGACCACGCCCTCGCGCTCGACCACGAAATAGGCGCAGCCGGCGCGCGCATAGGCTTCGGCCATGTGGGTGACTTCCGGATCGTGGATGGCGAAGCCGGGGCCGTCGGCGCCGAATTCAGGCATCACCGTGCGGATGATCGCGGCCACGGCGGCATCGTCGCGGGGCTCGATCGGGCGGATGAGAAAGTTGGCGGTCATCGGTCAGGGCTTTTTGCTGTGGTTTCAGGCGGCCGTGCGTGCGCGGGTGACGCGACTGGCGGTGTCCTTGTTTAACTGGGCCGAGAGCCAGGCCCCGGTGGCGATCAGCAGATCCAGGTCGACGCCGGTATCCAGGCCCATGCCCTCGAGCATGTAGACCACGTCCTCGCTCGCCACGTTGCCGGTCGCGCCCTTGGCGTAGGGACAGCCGCCGGTGCCGGAGACCGCGCTGTCGACCACGCGCACGCCTTCCTCCAGGCAGGCCAGGATGTTGGCCAGCGCCTGGCCGTAGGTGTCGTGGAAATGCACCGCCAGCGCCTGCATCGGCACGGCCTGCGCCACCGCGTGCAACATCGCGCGCGCCCTGGCCGGCGTGCCCACGCCAATGGTGTCGCCCAGCGAAACCTCGTAGCAGCCCAATGCATGCAGCCTTTCGGCCACACGTACCACCTCGGCGACCGGCACCTCGCCCTGGTAGGGGCAGCCGAGCACGGTGGACACGTAGCCGCGCACCGCCACGCCATCCGCCCTGGCGCGCTCGATCACCGGGATGAAGCGTTCGATCGACTCGTCGATCGAGGCGTTGACGTTCTTGCGGTTGAACGCCTCGCTGGCCGCGGTGAACACGGCAATCTCCTGCACGCCGACGGCGCGCGCCCGCTCGTAGCCCTGCAGGTTGGGCACCAGCACCGGATAGCGCACGCCGGGCACCTTGCGGATGCCGGTGAACACCTCCGCCGCGTCGGCCAGCTGCGGCACCCATTTGGGACTGACGAAGCTGGTCGCCTCGATCGTAGCCAGGCCGGTGGAGGACAGCCGGTCGATCAGCGCGATCTTCACCTCGGCCGGCAGCAGGGTCTTTTCGTTCTGCAGGCCATCTCGGGCGCCGACTTCGACGATGCGGACGGTATCGGCTGGGGCAGTCATGGCGGCTCCAGGTGCGGGGAAGCGCCCACTTTAGCCGGTCGGCCCCCCGGCAAGGGCAGGCCGCCCGGCAGGCTGGCTTTGCTCCGGACTCCTCCGTATAATCGCCGGTTCGACCCACATGGACGGGTCGTGAACCGATGTCGGCAGGACGGAAAGCGTGGTCCCGAGGGCCACCGCCGAATCAGTCAGAAACCGGGCAACCAAGCCCACTCATGGAGCATTCCCATGCCCAAGATCAAGACCAACCGGGCGGCCGCGAAGCGTTTTCGCAAGACCGCCTCGGGCAAGTTCAAGGCCGGTCACGCCTTCAAGTCGCACATCCTGACCAAGAAGTCGACCAAGCGTAAGCGCAACCTGCGCGCGACCAACCACGTCAAGGCGTGCGACACCAAGGGTGTGGCTCGCATGTTGCCGTACGTCTAAGGGGAGAACACCATGGCTCGTGTAAAGCGTGGCGTTACCGCCCGTCGTCGTCACAAGAAGATCATTGGCCGCGCGAAGGGCTACTACAACGCCCGTCGCAAGGTCTTCCGCGTAGCAAACCAGGCCGTCATCAAGGCCGGCCAGTACGCCTACATCGGTCGCAAGCAGCGCAAGCGCCAGTTCCGCGCGCTGTGGATCGTGCGTATCAACGCCGCGGCCCGTCAGTTCGGCCTGTCCTACAGCCGCCTGATCAATGGCCTGTCCAAAGCCGGCATCACGATCGACCGCAAAGTGCTGGCGGACATCGCCGTGCACGACATCAAGGCGTTTGGCGCCATCGCGGAAAAGGCGAAGGCCAGCCTGGCCGCTTGATCGTCGTCACCGACGGTATGCTGTAAATCAAGCGGGGAGAAGGCTGACGCCTTCTCCCCGTTTTTATTTGAATAACGTGCCCGTTTTAATTTAATAACCTGCTCTTTTGCGTTCGCTTCCTCTCCCCCATCTCTGATCGAGGACGGGGGAGAGGATTGAGGTGAGGGGCCAAGGCTTGCCTTGGACATCATCGAAGCCGCTCCGATGCGGCAACAACGCAAGAGCGCCCCTCACCCCAACCCTCTCCCCGGAGGGGAGAGGGAGCTAAGAGCGAACAGCGGAAACCGCACCGATGGACGATCTGGATAGTCGCGCAACCCAGGCCCTGGCCGATATCGAAGCTGCCGCCTCGCTCGACGCGCTGGAAGCCTTGCGCGTGGGCCTGCTCGGCAAGAGCGGCATCGTCACTGCCGCGCTCAAATCGCTGGGCGCCCTCGCCCCTGATGAGCGCAAGGCCCGTGGCGCCGAGGTCAACCGCCTCAAGGAACGCCTCGCCGACGCGCTCGCCTCCCGCAAGCAGTCGTTGGAGCAGGCCGAACTCGACCGCCGCCTGGCCTCCGAAAAGCTCGACATCACCCTGCCGGGCCGCGACGGTGAGCGTGGCGGCATCCACCCGATCACCCGCGCGCTCGAGCGCATCGCCGCGATCTTCGCCCGCCTCGGCTACCAGCGCGCCGAAGGCCCGGAGATCGAGGACGACTGGCACAACTTCGAGGCGCTGAATTTCCCGCCGCATCATCCGGCGCGCGCCATGCACGACACCTTCTACTTCGGCGACGGGCGGCTGCTGCGCACGCATACCTCGCCGGTGCAGATCCGCTCGATGGCCGGCCGCCAGCCGCCGATCCGCATCATCGCGCCGGGCAAGGTCTATCGCAGCGATTCGGACCAGACGCACTCGCCGATGTTCCACCAGATCGAGGGCCTGCTGGTCGACGAGACCTCCAGCTTCGCCGACCTGAAGGGCACGCTGGCCGAGTTCGTGCGCGCGTTCTTCGAGCGCGACTTCGAGATGCGCTTCCGCCCCAGCTATTTCCCCTTCACCGAACCCTCGGCCGAGGTGGATATCCGCTGGGAAACGGAAGACGGCCAGAGCCGCTGGCTGGAGGTGCTCGGCTGCGGCATGGTCCACCCGAACGTGTTGAAGAACTGCGGCATCGATCCGGAGCGCTACACCGGCTTCGCCTTCGGCCTCGGCGTCGAGCGCTTTGCCATGCTGCGCTACGGCGTCTCCGACCTGCGCGCGTTCTTCGAGAACGACCTGCGCTTCCTCAAGCAGTTCGCGTAAGGAAAACCGATGAAATTCTCCGAGAACTGGCTGCGCGAGCTGGTCGAGATCCAGGCCGACCGCGCCGAGCTGGCCCATGCGCTGACCATGGCCGGGCTTGAAGTGGAAGAACTGACCGTGCTGGGCGAGGGTCTCGCCGGCGTGGTGGTGGGCGAGATCGTCGCCGCCGAAAAACATCCCGAAGCCGATCGCCTGCAGGTCTGCAAGGTTGCCGCCGGGCAGGGCGAGCCACTGCAGATCGTCTGTGGCGCACCCAATGCGCGCGTCGGCCTTAAGGCCCCGCTGGCGATGATCGGTGCCGTGCTGCCGGGCGGCATCACGATCAAGGCGGCCAAGCTGCGCGGGGTGGAATCGGCGGGCATGCTGTGCTCGGCCAGGGAACTGGGTATCGACGCCGATGCTTCCGGTCTGTTGGAATTGCCGGCCGATGCGCCGATGGGCCAGCCGCTGGCGCAATTCCTGGGGCTGCCCGATGCCAGCATCGAGCTCAAGCTCACCCCGAACCGCCCCGATTGCCTGGGGCTCGTCGGCCTGGCGCACGACGTGGCCGCGCTGTTCGGTAGCCGCGTGTTGGTGCCGGTGCAGGATCCCGCGCCGGTCACCTCCGACGCGCGCCGCGGTGTTCGACTGGAAGCGGGCAAGGATGCGCCGCGCTATCTCGGTCGCATCATCGAAGGCATCGACGCGGCCGCGCGCTCGCCGCTGTGGCTGGCCGAGCGGTTGCGCCGCGCCGGCCTGCGTCCGATCAGTGCAGTGGTCGACGTCACCAACTACGTGATGCTGGAGCTGGGTCAGCCGCTGCACGCCTTCGACGACAACACGCTCGAGGGCGACATCGTGGTGCGCCACGCGCGCCCAGGCGAAACGCTGAAGCTGCTCGATGGCAGCGACGCGAAGCTCGACGAGGGCTTCGTGGTGATCGCCGACGACCGCAAGGCGCTGGCCGTGGCCGGCGTCATGGGCGGCCACGATTCCCGCGTCAACGATGCCACCGGCACCATCTTCCTGGAATCCGCGCATTTCGCGCCTGCGGCCATCATGGGCCGCGCGCGCAAGCTCGGCCTGCACACCGACGCCTCCCACCGGTTCGAGCGAGGCGTCGATCCGGAACTGCCGCGCCGCGCGCTGGAACGGGCCACCGAGCTGTTGCTTTCCATCGCAGGCGGCAAGGCCGGCCCGGTGCTGGCCGCCGAGAACCCGGCTGACCTGCCGCAGCCCGCCACGGTCGTGCTGCGCCGCGCCCGCCTGGCGCGCGTGCTGGGCCTGACCGTGCCGGATGAGGAAGTCACGCGGATCTTCACCGCGCTGGGCATGGCGGTGCACCCGACCGCCGACGGCTGGCAGGTGATCGCGCCGACCCGCCGCTTCGACATCGAGCGCGAGGAGGACCTGATCGAAGAGGTCGCGCGCGTATTCGGCTACGACCGCATCCCCACGCACACGCCTGCCGGCGCGCTCACGCTCGCCCCCGAGCCCGAGGCGCGCATCGGTGAGCTGCCCCTGCGCGAACAGCTCGCCGCGCGCGACTACTACGAGGCGGTCAACCTTTCCTTCGTCAGCGCTGAATTGCTTGCTCGCTGGGGTCACACCGAAAACCTGGTACCGCTGGCCAATCCGCTGTCGGCGGATCTGGCCGTCATGCGGCCCTCGCTGCTGCCTGGCCTGGTCGAGGCGCTGCGCCACAACCGTGCGCGCCAGCAAGAGCGGGTGCGGTTGTTCGAAGTGGCCCGCGTCTTCGCTGCCGGCGATCCGCCGATGGAAACGCCGAGCCTGGCGATCGCTGCCTGCGGCAGCGCGCGTGCCGAGCAGTGGGCCGAGCCGGCGCGCCCGTACGACTTCTTCGATCTCAAGGGAGAGCTGGACGCCCTGTTGGCCTGGGGCGGTCAGCATGAGCGCTGGTCGCTGCATGCCGACGGTCTGCCGGCCTGGCTGCACCCGGGCCGCGGCGCGCGTGTCGCGCGCGACGGTGAGACGGTGGGCTATCTAGGCGCCCTGCATCCGCAACTGGCCAAGGCGCTGGATCTAGGGCCGGACGTGCACGTCCTGGAGGTGGCCCTGCCGCCGCTGCTGGACCGCCACCTGCCGCGGGCCCGGTCGGTTCCCCGCTTCCCCTCGGTACGCCGGGATATCGCGGTCGAGCTGCCCGAAGAGGTGCGCTGGTCACAGATCGAGCAGGCCGTCCGCGGCACGCTGGGCAACCTCCTCAAGGAGCTCAAGCTGTTCGACCGTTACAGCGGCAAGGGCGTCGATATAGGCCGAAAGAGTCTCGCTATGG
Organism: Frateuria sp. GZRR35; assembly: GCF_051900415.1. Lineage (NCBI taxonomy): Bacteria > Pseudomonadati > Pseudomonadota > Gammaproteobacteria > Lysobacterales > Rhodanobacteraceae > Frateuria > Frateuria sp. GZRR35. The sequence continues at coordinate 138,861 of NZ_JBHZGL010000002.1, read as the reverse complement.
GCTTGATTTTGCAGGACGCTTCACGCACGCTTACCGACGACGACGCGGACCGCTGCGTGCGCGATGCGGTGGCTGCGTTGGAAACGACATGCAAGGCAAAGTTGCGAGGTTGAGATGGCGCTGACCAAGGCGGAAATGGCCGAGCGCCTGTTCCTCGAGGTGGGCCTCAACAAGCGTGAGGCGAAGGAATTCGTGGACGCCTATTTCGAGGTCGTCCGCGAAGCGTTGGAAAGGGGCGAGCAGGTGAAGCTGTCCGGCTTCGGCAACTTCGACCTGCGTCAGAAGAACCAGCGACCGGGTCGCAACCCCAAGACGGGCGAGGAGATTCCGATTTCCGCCCGCCGCGTGGTGACGTTCCGTCCGGGGCAGAAACTCAAGGTGCGAGTCGAGAGCTATGCTGGACCAAGGGAATAACACCGAACTGCCCGCCATCCCGGCGAAGCGCTACTTCACCATCGGTGAGGTGAGCGAGCTTTGCGGGGTGAAGCCGCATGTGCTGCGGTACTGGGAGCAGGAATTCCCCGCGCTCAATCCGGTCAAGCGCCGCGGCAACCGGCGCTACTACCAGCGCCATGACGTGCTGATGATCCGCCAGATCCGCGGCCTGCTGTACGACGAGGGCTTCACCATCACCGGCGCCCGCGCTCGCCTGGAAGGCCCGCAGGCGCGCATGGAGTCGAGCATTTCCCACCAGATCGTGCGCCAGGTGCGCATGGAACTGGAAGAAATCCTGACCCTGCTGCGTCGCTGAAACACTCGCTCATCTGTTATAGTTCGCCGTCTGTTCACCGCGAACGCGGCGGACACACGAGTCACGTCGGGGCGTAGCGCAGCCTGGTAGCGCATCTGCCTGGGGGGCAGAGGGTCGTCGGTTCGAATCCGGCCGCCCCGACCAATTCGGTAGTTCGAAACGGCGCCTCTGGCGCCGTTTTCGTTTCCACCTTTCCGAGCCACCGTTCACGCCAGGCGCAGGCGCCCTGCGCCAAAGCCGAAGTGCCTTGTGCAGGTTTCCGGCGGTACCGGTTCACTCACATGCGAAAACGACCACAGAGCGTGGTCGCGGCCGAAGTCGAAGTGCCGACCTCAACGCCAGACCCGAGCTCGCTGACCGATGGGCAAAGCGGGTTCGACCACCGCTTCCAGCAGCAAGCGAGGCCCAGGCAGCCTCAATACAGCACGCGAGTCTTCAACGTCCCCGGAATCGCCGCCATCCGCTCCTTCAGCGCCTGCGTCTGCGCTATGTCGGCCGCCACATCGATCACGACGTAGCCCACCTCGGCGTCCGTCTGCAGGAACTGCGCATCGATATTGATGTTGCCGGCAGAGAACAATTCATTGATGCGCGACAGCGTGCCCGGCACGTTGCGATGGATGTGCAACAGGCGGCGGCTGCGTGGATGCTCGGGCAGCGAAACCTCAGGGAAGTTCACAGCCGAAAGTGTCGAGCCGTTGTCGCTGTAGCGCACCAGCTTGCTCGCCACCTCGATGCCGATGTTGTCCTGCGCCTCGAGCGTGCTGCCGCCGATGTGCGGGGTGAGGATCACGTTGTCCATGCCCACCAGCGGTGACACGAAGGCGTCGTCGTTACCCTTGGGTTCGGACGGAAAGACGTCCACTGCCGCGCCGGCCAGGTGACCCTTGAACAGCGCCGCGGCGAGCGCGTCGATGTCCACCACGCTGCCGCGCGAGGCGTTGACCAGCAACGATCCCTCGCGCATGCGCGCGAGTTGTTCGGCGCCGATCATCATCCGTGTCGCCGGCGTATCGGGCACGTGCAGCGTGACCACGTCGGCCGCTTCCAGCAGGTCGTCCAGGCTCGCCGCAGCGCGCGCATTGCCCAGCGCGAGCTTGGCCTCGATATCGTGGAACAGCACGCGCATGCCCATGCTCTCGGCCAGCACGCCGACCTGCGTGCCGATGTGGCCGTAACCGACGATACCCAGTACCTTGCCGCGCGCCTCGTAACTGCCGCTGGCGGACTTCGACCAGCCGCCCCGATGGCATTGCATGTTTTTCTGCGGAATGCCCCGCAGCAGCATGACCGCCTCGGCGACGACCAGTTCGGCCACGCTGCGGGTATTGGAGTAGGGCGCGTTGAACACCGGCACGCCCAGCTTTCGCGCGGCGCCCAGGTCGACCTGGTTGGTGCCGATGCAGAAGCAGCCCACCGCAATCAGGCGCCTTGCATGTTCCAGCACCTCGGGCGTGAGCTGGGTGCGCGAGCGGATGCCCACGATATGCGCCTCGGCCAGGCGGGCCTTGAGCTCGGCTTCCGGCAAAGCCTTGGGATGGACTTCGACCTGCGTGTAACCGGCATGACGGAACGCTTCCTCCGCGCTGCGGCTGACGCCTTCAAGCAGCAGCACGTGGATGTCCTGCCTGGGGAACGAGGTCTTCATCTGCGCAAGTCCATGCCGGGGCGAGCGGCTACTATGCCAGAGCTCCCGTGTTTTTGCGGCACTGCAGCACTGGACCGCGCCGGGCCCGCTCTGGCAGGCTGGCGGCTCCCCCCGGAGCCACCATGACCGACCCCCGCCTCGCCGAACTGACCGCCCGTGTCCCCTCGCTGCGCCTGCTCACCGAACTGGCCGACCTGATCCACTACGGACGCGACTGGACGCGCCGCTGGGGCCCCTCGCCCCTGGCCGTGGCCTTGCCGGGCTCGATCGATGAGGTCCAGGCCATCGTGCGGTGGGCCAGCGAACGGCAGGTCGCGCTGGTGCCCTCCGGTGGCCGCACCGGCCTGTCCGGTGGTGCCGTGGCGGCGCGTGGTGAGCTGGTGCTGAGCCTGGAGCGGATGAATCGGGTGCTCGGCTTCGACGCCACCGACCGCCTGCTCTCGGTCGAGGCCGGCGTCACCCTGCAAGCCGTTCACGATGAGGCGCGGGCGCACGGCCTGCTCTATCCGGTGGATTTCGCCGCGCGCGGCTCCTGCACCATCGGCGGCAACGTCGCCACCAATGCAGGCGGCATCCGCGTAGTCCGCTACGGCACGACGCGCGAGTGGATCGGCGGCCTCACGGTGGTTGCCGGCAACGGCCAGCTGCTGGAGCTCAACCGCGGGCTGCTGAAGAACTCCAGCGGCTATGACCTGCGCCAGTTGATGATCGGTTCGGAGGGCACCCTGGGCGTGGTGGTCGGGGCGCAGCTCAAACTCACCGATCCGGCGCCGCCGGCGCAGACCATGCTGCTGGCGTTACCGCACATGGGCGCGCTGATGGAGGTGTTCGCACTGTTCCGTGCACAGCTGAAGCTGCAGGCGTTCGAGTTCTTCACTGACGTGGCACTCAAGCATGTGCTGGCGAACGGTGCCCAGCGCGCCATCGACGCCGACCTGCCGTACTACGTGGTGGCCGAATACGACGCGCTGGACGATGCCGACGAGCAGGCGGCATTGCTGGCGTTCGAGGACGGCGTGCGCGAGGGTTGGATCGCCGATGGCGTGATCGCGCAAAGCCAGTCGCAGGCGGCGACGCTGTGGCGGTTGCGCGAAGGCATCACCGAAAGCCTGGCGCCGCGCAAGCCGTACAAGAACGACATCGCGCTGCGCATCGGCGCGATGCCCGCCTTCCTGCGCGAGATGCAGGCGCTGCTGGCGCGCGAATACCCGCGGATGGAGGTGGTCTGGTTCGGTCATATCGGTGACGGCAACCTGCACATCAATATCCTGCCGCCTGAAGACATGCAGCAGGCCGAGTTCATCGCGCACTGCGAACGGGTGACGCGACTGCTGGCCGATACGCTGCAGCGCCACGGCGGCAGCATTTCCGCCGAGCACGGCATCGGCCTGGTCAAGCGGGACTATCTGGGAAGTACCCGCAGTGCGGCGGAGATCGCGCTGATGCGCGGGGTGCGCCAGGTCTTCGATCCCAGCGGCATCCTCAACCCCGGCAAGCTGTTCGAATAAACGCACCGCACCCTTGCAAGGAGCCCGCTTGCGGGCGATGCCAGAAAGCGCGTCGCCCGCAAGCGGGCTCCTACAAAGGAGGCGCGGGTGCTAGCCTTGATCGCTTCCCATTCCTACGGAGAACCAGGCATGACCCAGGAACGCCGCGCGCTGTATCCGGAGATCGAGGCCTACGACAGCGGCATGCTGCCGGTGTCCGGGCTGCACACGATCTACTACGAGCAGAGCGGCAATCCTGACGGCAAGCCGGTGGTTTTCCTGCACGGCGGCCCGGGTGCCGGCGCGAGTCCGCGTTGCCGACGCTTCTTCGATCCGGCCGTCTACCGGATCATCCTGTTCGATCAGCGCGGCTGCGGGCGTTCGACGCCGCACGCGGAGCTGACCGACAACACCACCTGGGACCTGGTCGCCGATATCGAGCGACTGCGCGAGCACCTGAAGATCTCGCGCTGGCAGGTATTCGGTGGCTCCTGGGGATCCACGCTGGCACTGGCCTATGCGCAGAGCCACCCGGACAAGGTGACCGAGCTGGTGCTACGCGGCATCTTCATGCTGCGTCGCTGGGAGCTGGAATGGTTCTACCAGAAGGGTTGCGACGCGCTCTATCCGGATGCGTGGGAGTCCTACCTCGCGGCGATTCCGGAGGCCGAGCGTGGCGATCTGATGAGCGCCTACCATCGCCGCCTCACCAGCCCGGATGCGGCCACCCGGCTGGCTGCCGCGCGCGCCTGGTCGACCTGGGAGGCTGGCACCAGCTTCCTGTTCCAGGACCCGGGTTACATCGCCAGCAGCGGCGAGGATGAGTTCGCACTCGCGTTCGCCCGGATCGAATGCCACTACTTCGTGCACGGCGGCTTCTTCGAGCACGACGACCAGCTCCTGCGCAACGTGGACCGCATCCGACGCATCCCCACTGTGATCGTGCAGGGGCGTTACGACGTGGTGTGCCCGATCCGCAGCGCGTGGGACCTCCACCGCGCCTGGCCGGAGGCCGACCTGCGCATCGTTCAGGACGCAGGGCACTCGGCGTTCGAGCCGGGCATCACGCACGAGCTGATCGAGGCGACCGACCGCTTCAAGAAATAGCGCCGTAGGCGCACCTCATGCCCTTTCCCCGCCGTGGAGAGGGCAGGGTGAGGGGTCGGGGCTCGCGTGGATACCCACGAAGCGCCGTAGGGTGGGCTTCAGCCCACCGGCAACCTCGCCGGCAACCTTGGTGGTGGGCTGAAGCCCACCCTAAAGCCTTCTCAACCTGGCAGCTGCTTCGTTCCGAAGATCTTGTCCCCCGCATCGCCCAGCCCGGGAAGGATGTAGCCCTTCTCGTTGAGCCGCTGGTCGATCGAAGCGGTGAAGATCTCCACGTCCGGATGGGCGTCGCCGATGCGCTTGAGGCCTTCCGGCGCGGCGACCAGGAACAACCCCTTGATGCGCCGGCAACCGGCCGCCTTGAGCATGTCGACCGCCGCCACGAGCGTGCCGGCGGTCGCCAGCATGGGATCGACGATCAGGGCGGTGCGCTCGTGCATGCTGCCGCTGAGCTTTTCGTAGTAGGCGACCGGAGCAAGCGTGGCTTCATCCCGCTGCACGCCGACCACGCTGACCTTGGCCGAGGGAATCAGGTCCAGTACGCCCGGCAGCATGCCAAGGCCGGCACGCAGGATCGGCACGATCGTGACCTTCTTGCCCTTGATACGTTCGACCGTCACCGGGCCGGCCCAGCCTTCGATGGTGTCCTCGAGTGTGTCCAGGTCCTTGGTCGCCTCGTAGGTCAGCAGGGCGGCCACTTCGGAGGCGAGCTCGCGGAACTCCTTCGTGCTGATGCCGGCACGGCGCATCAACCCGAGTTTGTGGCGAATGAGCGGGTGGCGGACTTCGGTGACGGGCATGGCAATTCCTCCAGTTGCGCGCCGCAGGAGCCGGGCGCGACCGCAATGCATCCCGGTCGCGCCCAAGGTGCTCCTGCAAGAGCCTGAATTTGTCAGGCACGAAAAAGGGCGCGCCGTTGCCGACGCGCCCTTCGTTTCACTTCGCTCAGGCCGCCTCGGCGGTCTGCTTGCGCGGACCTTTCAGCAGTGCCTGGCGCACGTGGTCCACGACCAGGTCGACTTCGGCGCTGGTGACATTGAAGTGCGGCGTGAAGCGCAACGAATTGGCACCGCCGTGGATCACGCCCACGCCGTGCTCGCGCATGTATTCCTCGGTCGAGTTGGAGCCGTAGCACTTGAACTGCGGCGCCAGCTCGCAGGAGAACAGCAGGCCGGTGCCTTGCACCTTGGTGATCAGGCCGCCCAGTTCATCCTTGAGCTTTTCCAGCTTGGCCACGAATTCCTCGCCACGGGCCTTGATGTTGGCGCGCACCGCGTCGGTGAGCAGGTCCATCGTGGCCAGCGCCACGTCCAGCGCGCGCGGGTTGGTGGTCATGGTGTTGCCGTAGATGCCCTTGCGGTACAGGCCGGCGGTGCGGTCGCTGACAGCCAGCACCGACAGCGGGTACTGGCCGGCGTTGAGCGCCTTGGAGAAGGTCTCCATGTCCGGCGCCGGCAGCTTCTCGAAGCCGGGGTAGTCGATGATCGACAGCACGCCATGCGCACGCAGGCCGGCCTGGATCGAATCGACCAGCAGCAGCGTGCCGTGCACCTCGGTCAGTTCGCGCGCGGCCTTGTAGAACTCCGGCGTCACCGCGCGGCCCGGGTCGCCTTCGCCCATCACCGGCTCCAGGAACATCGCCTCGATGAACCAACCGTGCTTGTCGGCGTCTGCGAACGCGGCTTTGAGCTGCTCCACGTCGTAGGGCGCGACCGTGATCAGCGTGTCCTCGTGGCGGTAGCTGGCAAGGTGCTGCTGGTAGGTCTTGCGGCTGGAATCGGAATACAGCGCCGGCTTGTCGGTACGGCCGTGGAAGGCGCCGCGCACGGACAGGCGCTTGATCGTGCGGTTGGCATGGCGGCCGCCCGTGTCGGTCATCAGCTTGGCGTTGACGTCGGCGATGCGGCAGGCCAGGCCCACGGCTTCGGAACCGGAGTTCAGGCATAGGTACTGCTTGTACGGATTGGCGCCACGGCTGCGGCCCAGCTCCTTGTCCATCGCGCGGGTGAAGCGCAGCTGCGAGACGCTGGGCGACATCACGTTGGCCATCACCTGCGGCTGCGACAGCGCTTCCATGATCGCCGGCTGGTTGTGGCCGAAGCCGAGCATGCCGTAGCCGCCGTTGTCGTGCAGCACGGCGCCCTTGAGCGTCACGATCCACGGACCGCGCGCGGCGGCCGGCAGGTACGGGTTGATCGCGTCGTCCGGATAGAAGTTGACGTAGCCGGCCTGGGCCTTGGCCAACTGCTCGGATTCGTCCAGCTTGAGGAAATCGCCAAGTTCCGCGCGCAGTTCGCGATGGCGGGCCAGGGCCTCGTCGACAGCCTGCACCAGTTCGGGGGCGCTGGCCGCCATGCGCTCGATGTTGGCGTCGTCCAGGCCAACGGTACGCGGCTTGCCGCCGAATTCGCGCATCTCGCGCAGCTGATCGATCACACCCATGGCAGTCCTCCTCGTGGCCGGCCGGCGCCTCGATGGCGCCGCTGGCGGTGATTGCGGGCACGCGCGGCTTTCGGCGCATGCGGTTGTGCGGACCCGTCTTTTCGACCGTGGAAAGCGCGCCTGACGGGCCGGGGATAATCCCAAGGATACCGTGCGCCCGGCTCCGCCGTAACCCCGCATGACGGCTGTCACCAGCGCCGGCTGACGTCGACCAGTGTCCGCAAGGCCTTGCCGTGCCTAATGTTTGCGTCCATACCAAGGAGGTCCCATGGACATGTCAGCCATCCCGGTCGCGCGCCTGCGCGGTGCGGTCAAGCGCTACGGCGCGCTCACCGCCGTCGACGGCCTGGACCTCGCCCTGCATCGCGGCGAGCTGCTCGCGCTGCTCGGTCCCAATGGCGCGGGCAAGTCTTCCGCCATCAGCCTGCTGCTGGGTCTGCACCGGCCCGATGCGGGCGAAGTGGAGCTGTTCGGGCAGGATCCGCAGCGGATCGAGGCGCGCCGGCGGATCGGCGTGATGCTGCAGAGCGCCACATTGCCGCTGACGCTGCGTGTGCGCGAGTTGCTGCGCCTGACCGCCAGCTACTACGCCAATCCGCGCGTGCTGCAGGAATCGGCTGAATTGGCGGCGGTCGAGGACCTGCTCGACCGCCCCTACGGCAAGCTCTCCGGCGGCCAGCAGCGGCGCGTGCAGTTTGCGTTGGCGCTGTGCGGGCGTCCGCAACTGCTGTTCCTGGACGAACCGACCGTCGGCATGGACATCGAGGCGCGCCAGGCGCTGTGGGCAGCCATCCGCCGGCTGGTCGGCGAAGGCTGCTCGGTGCTGCTGACCACGCACTACCTGGAAGAGGCCGAGGCGTTGGCCGACCGCGTCTGCGTGATGACCCGCGGTCGCGCCATCCACGAAGGCACGGTCGACGAGCTGCGCGCCCGCGTAGGCGTCAAACGCATCCGCTGCATCAGCACGCTGCTGCCCGAAACGGTGGCTGCCTGGCCCGAGGTGGTGGAGGTGCGCGTGGAAGGCGGTCGCCTGCAGCTGACCACCGCCGAGGCCGAAGTGGTGGTGCTGCGCCTGCTGCAGAACGACGCCTGGCTGCGCGAGCTGGAAGTGCAGCGTGCGGGCCTTGCCGAAGCCTTCACCGAACTGACCCGCGATGCCGACGCATCGCCCAATGACCAGCGAGAGGCCGCCTGACATGGATACGCTTTCCCTGAACCCGGCCGCCGACAACGACACGATGCCCGCTGGCCGCGTGCTCGGCGCCTACCTCGCCGAGGCACGCAGCGAATGCCTGCGCTACCTGCGTGCGCCGAGCTTCATGCTGCCGATTACCCTGTTTCCCGGCATGTTCTACCTCGTGTTCGGCGTGCTGATGGCCAAGGGCGAGGGCACCGACGCGGCGCGCTACCTGCTGGCCAGCTACGCCACCTTCGGCGTGATGAGCCCGGGCTTGTTCGGCTTCGGCGTGTCGCTGGCGCTGGAGCGCGATGGCGGCCTGCTCACGCTCAAGCGCGCACTCCCCATGCCACCGGGCGCCTACCTGCTCGGCAAGATGCTGATGGCGATGGGGGCGGCCGCGTTCGTGGTACTGCTCCTGCTGGGACTGTCGCAGACCGCGCACGTGTCGCTGTCGCTTACCCAGGCCGCGGCGCTGCTGACCACCGGCGTGCTCGGCGTGTTGCCGTTCTGCGCGCTGGGCATGTTCATCGGCACGCTGGTCAAGGGGCAGGGCGGCCCGGGCGTGCTCAACCTCATCTACCTGCCGATGTCGTTCCTGTCCGGCCTGTGGTTCCCGCTGCCGATGCTGCCCAAGGTGCTGCAGCAGATCGCGCCGGTGTGGCCGAGCTACCACCTTGACCGCCTGGCGCTCGCCGCGGTGGGCATGCCGCAGGATGGGCTGGCCGGGCACGTGCTGGTGCTGCTCGGATTCACCGCCGCCTTCCTGCTGCTGGCCGCACGTCGGCTGCGCCGGTACGGTTGAAGTAGCATCAGCGCGATCGCCTCGCAGGACCGGCCCATGAATCGCCTCGCCACCTGGTTTGCGCCCGAGCCCGGATCGCGCGTCAGCGAGATCATCCAGCAGGGCAAGTCGCCGCGGATGGAATCGGTCCATTTGCTGTGGTCGGCCTGGCTGTTCGTCACGCCGCTGTTCGACCGCGGCTACACCTGGCGCTGGGCCATCCTGACCGCGCTGACCTACCCGGTGTTCGTGGCGCTGTTCGCCAAGTCCATGCTGGTTCCCCGGAACATCGCGGCGCGCTACGGCATGGGGCTGGCGCTGTTTGGCATCGTGCTGATCCCGTTTTATTCGGGCAGCGTGAACTACTTCATCTACGGCTGTGTGTCCTGCAGCGTGAGCAGCCGCCGCCTGGCGCCGTTCTTCTTGCGCCTGCTGCTGTTGAACGCGGTCTACCTGCTGGTGGCCTGGAAAGTGGGCTATCCGTGGCAGGCGCTGGTCGCCTTCCCCATGATGACCATCATCATCGCCATGGTGACGCACGTGGAGCGCATCGGGCACGAGAAGGACGCGGCGCTCAAGCTTTCCCACGACGAAGTACGCCGGCTCGCGGCCACCGCCGAGCGCGAGCGCATCGGGCGCGACCTGCATGACCTGCTGGGCCACACGCTGTCCTTGATCACGCTCAAGCTGGAACTGTCGCGCAAGCTGTTCGATCGCGACACCGAGGCGGCGCGGCGCGAGGTGATCGAGGCCGAGAACGTCGCGCGCCATGCACTGGCGCAGGTACGCGCGGCGGTCACCGGCATCCGTGCGACCGACCTGGCGGCCGAACTGGCCTCCGCGCGGCTGCTGCTGGAATCTTCCGGCGTCCACCTGGACTATGGCCAGCCACCGTGCCTGCCTGCCGAGACCGAGCGCGGCCTGTCGCTGGTGCTGCGCGAGGCGGCGACCAACATCGCGCGCCACGCGGCGGCCACCTGCGCCAACGTGGCTTTCGAATGCATCGACGGCGGCCTGTGTCTGACCATCGCGGACAATGGTCGTGGTGGCGTGCTGGAAGAGGGCAACGGCCTGACCGGCATGCGCGAGCGCGTGCGTGCGCTCGGCGGTCGCCTGCAGATCCATTCGCAGCAGGGGCATGGCACGCGCCTGCGGGTGGTGGTGCCGTTGCCCGCGTCGGCGATGCAGATCGCGGCGGCGCCCGCGCCGGTCGACAGCCTGCCGATGACAGCGGAAGCGCGCCCGTGATGCGGTGGTTCGCGCCGCGGCCGGACTCGCTGCTGGGGCAACTGCGCTCGCCGCTGTACATGCGCTGGCAGGCCGGCCTCTCGCTGTTCGCGCTGGTGGCCCTGTTCCAGGGACCGGCGTCGCTGCACCGCGAGCTGGGAACGTGGCTGGCGCCCACGCTGTTGGCGGTCCCGGTGTTCGTGTACCTGTACTCGCGCGTCTACGTGGGGCCACGCCGGCGCGTGGACTGGTATGTCGCCGGCATGGTCGCCACGGGGTTGGCGTTGTGGGCCTGCAACCCCTTTGGTTTCATCCTGTTGATCCTCGCCAGTGTGGTCGCTGCGTTCTCGCCATCGTGGCGGCGCTGGCTGGCCAGCGTGGCGGTGATGGGCGCGTTGACCCTGGCCAAGGCGTGGGCCTTCGGCGATCCGCTGAGCATTGCGCTGTGGGTGGTGATGTCGGGTCTGTTCGGCGGCTTCAGCAACATCGCCTACATGCACAGCGCGCGCAAGGACGCGGAACTTCGCCTGTCCCAGACCGAGGTGCGGCGCCTGGCGACGCTGGCCGAGCGCGAGCGCATCGGTCGCGACCTGCACGACCTGCTTGGGCACACGCTGTCGCTGGTGGCGCTCAAGTCGGAACTGGCCAAGCGCCTGGCCCTGGCCGAGCCAGCCCGCGCGCAGCGCGAGATGGCCGAGGTCGAACGTGTCGCGCGCCACGCCCTCGCCGAGGTGCGCGCGGCGGTGACCGGCATGCGCCGCAGCGATCTGGGCGCCGAACTCACCTCTGCCCGGCTCATGCTGGAAGCTTCCGGTGTGGCGTTCGAGGGCAGCTTGCCTGATGGCCTCGCTCTGCCCGACAGCGTCGAGGCTTCGGTCGCGCTGGTGCTGCGCGAGGCGATCACCAATATCCACCGCCACGCGCGCGCCACCCAGGCCAGCGCGAGCGTTTCCTTCGAAGACGAGATGCTCCAGATGCACATCAGCGACAACGGGCGCGGCGGGCTGGCCGCGCATGGCAACGGCGTGAGCGGCATGCGCGAACGCGTGCGCGCCTTGGGCGGCACGCTGGCGATCGACTCGCCGCCGCGGCACGGCACGCGGCTGTCCATCCGCGTGCCGGTGACGGCGCAGGCAAGCGTGCCCGCGGAAAGCAGCGCCAAGGAATCATCCCTGGTTCCGGCTGCCGGGAGTGCCGCATGATCCGCGTGCTGCTGGCCGAGGACCAGGCGATGGTGCGCGGCGCGCTGTCGGCGCTGCTCAACCTGGAAAGCGATATCGAGGTGCTCGGTTCCGCCGCCGATGGCGAGAGCGCCTGGCGCGAGCTGCAGCGACTCAAGCCCGACGTGCTGGTCACCGACATCGAAATGCCCGGCCTGACCGGCCTGGAACTGGCCCAGCGCATCCAGCGGCAGGAGCTGCCGATGAAGGTGATCATCGTGACCACCTTCGCCCGCCCCGGCTTCCTGCGCCGTGCGCTGGATGCAGGCGTATCCGGTTATCTGCTCAAGGACGCCCCTGCCGAGAACCTGGCCGAGGCGCTGCGCACGGTGCACCGCGGCGGCCGCGCGATCGATCCGCAACTGGCGCTGGAAGCCTGGACCGAAGCCGATCCGCTCAACGACCGCGAACGGCAGGTCCTGCGCCTGGCGGGCGAGGGGCTCTCGGCCGGCGACATCGCCACACGGCTCAATCTTTCGCACGGCACCGTACGCAATTACCTGTCCGAGGCGATCGGCAAACTGGGTGCGGGAAACCGTATCGAGGCGTTCAGGCTGGCGCGGCAGAAGGGCTGGCTGTAAGGCGTGGCCGAGGCGGATTTCCAACGCGAGCTGCAAATGCAGGTCGGCGCCACCGTGCTTGTCTGCCAAGAGGCCGAGCGTTACCTGAAGGCGCTGCTGCCTTTCATGGACTCGACGCTCCCCAGCCTCGCCGAAGCGCTGGATCGGCTCGGAAAGCTCAAGAGGCACCCGTTCGGGCCTCTGACGGAGCAGTTCATGGACCGGTCCCTTTCAATCAGCGACGGCATACGGGAGCAGCTTGCTGGGCTGGTGAACAAGCGCAACAACATCGTGCACCACTTCACCGAGACGTACGGTGCAGAGCTCCGGGCCGGGAAGCACCAGCAAGTTCTCGCCGACCTCCGGACGACGTTCGCCAATCTGGCAACTCTCCGTAATGCGCTCGCCGAGGCCGTGGCGTTTCTTCTGGAGGCGATACGGGACACGGTTTTCACGAATACGCCCGAATACGAACAGATGAGAGAGCTTTGTGCGTCGTTCCGGCAAGCGTTGGAAACGCGACCGGACCGATCCCTAGCGTAGGGTGGGCTTCAGCCCACCGGCTCGTTTGCGCGCAGGGGTGGTGGTGGGCTGAAGCCCACCCTACGGGATCCAGTTGGGCGCACGCTTGTCGAGGAAGGCGCCCAGGCCTTCCTGGCCTTCGGCCGAAACCCGCAGTCGCGCGATCAGTTCGGCATTGTCCGCGTCGATGGCACCGGCGCCCGTTTCGTCGATCCCGGCCATGCGCAGCGCCAGCTGCTTGGCCTCGCGCTGCGCCTGCGGACCGGCCTTGGCGAGCAACTTCAGCGTGAAATCGATCGCCTCGTCGAGCCCCTCGGCCGGCACCACGCGGTGCAGCAGGCCGATGCGGCAGGCCTCGGCCGCGTCGAAGATCTCGCCGGTGAGGAACAACCGGCGCGCCTGCCGCACGCCGATGGCGGCGACTACGTAGGGCGAGATCACCGCGGGCACCAGCCCGAGCTTCACTTCGGTAAGACCGAACTTCGCGCCGTCCGCGCCGATGGCGATGTCGCACGCGGCGATCAGCCCCACGCCGCCGCCGTAGGCCGCGCCGTTGACGCGCGCAATGGTCGGCTTGGGCAGGAATTGCAGCGTGCGCACCAGCGCGGCCAGGCGCAGCGAGTCCTCGCGGTTCTCCTGTTCGCTCGCCCCCGCCATGCCGCGCATCCAATTGAGGTCGGCGCCCGCGGAGAAGCTCGCGCCCGTGCCGGTCAGCACCACGGCCCGCACGGCATCGTCACGGCCGGCCTCCACCAGCGCGGAGGTCAGCTCGGCAATCAGGCCGTCGTCAAAGGCGTTGTGCACCTCCGGGCGATTGAGGGCGATCTGGCGGACGGCGGCGCGGTCGGTAACGAGGATGGCGGACATGCGCGGGGCTTCCTGCGGAAAGCGGGGAGTGTAGCGGGGTGTGAGGCAAGGCTTCCCCCATCCGCCTGTCGGCACCTTCCCCCGTGAACGGGGGAAGGTGCACTGGCTGCCGCGCGCTTCGATGTTTCCCGGTCGCCTGGATGCTACGTCCCGATCCTTCCCCCGTCCTACGGGGGAAGGATCACTGGCTGCCGCGCGCTTCGATGTTTCCCGGTCGCCTGGATGCTACGTCCCGATCTTCCCCCGTCCCACGGGGGAAGGATCACTGGCTGCCGCGCGCTTTGATGTTTCCCAGTCGCCTGGATGCCACGTCCCGATCCTTCCCCCGTCCCACGGGGGAAGGTGCCCGAAGGGCGGATGGGGGAAGCCTTGCGACAAAGCCGCCCTGCGCACCGAGCCCCTTTGGCCTATAATGCGAACCATTCTTATCTTCAATACCCCACCGTGCGCCTCTCCGACTTGCCCAAAGGTTCGCCCGCCGTGGTCGACCGCGTGGACGATGCCCACGCCGGCGACCCCATCGCGCAGCGCCTGCGCGACCTGGGCTTCGTCGACGGCGAGCCGGTACGCGTGGTCGCCTGCGGTCCGCTCGGCGCCGATCCCCTGCTGATCCAGATCGGCTCCACCCGCTTTGCCCTGCGCCGCAGCGAGGCGGCGCGCATCTATGTGAAGGCGGAGGCGGCATGAGCGCGCAGGGCCTGCGTATCGCGCTGGTGGGCAACCCCAACTGCGGCAAGACGGCGCTGTTCAACCAGCTCACCGGCGGGCGGCAGAAGGTCGCCAACTACGCCGGCGTCACCGTCGAGCGCAAGGAAGGCCGTTTCGTGGCGCCGTCCGGCCGCGTGCTGCAACTGCTCGATCTGCCGGGCACCTACAGCTTCGATGCGGCGAGCCCTGACGAGCAGATCACCCGCGACGTCTGCGAGGGCCGCTACCCGGGCGAGCCGGCGCCGGACCTGATCGTCTGCGTGGCCGATGCCACCAACCTGCGCCTGCACCTGCGTTTCGTGCTGGAGGTCAAGCGCCTGGGCCGACCGGTGGTGCTGGCGCTCAACATGATGGACACCGCGCGCCGCCGCGGCATCGTGATCGATGTGCTCGGACTGCAGCGCCTGCTCGGGGTGCCGGTCGTGGAAACCATCGCGGTCAGGCGTGGCGGTGCGAAGGCCCTGATCGAGCGTGTCGATGGCGAAGTGCCGGTGGCCGCGCCGGTGCAGCCGGACGACCCGGCCAGCCGCAACGACCTGCACGCGCAGGTGCGCGCACTGATGGCCGCGACGGTGATCATGCCGCGCGCCACCGACGCCGTGGATGACGCGATCGACCGCTGGGCGCTGCATCCGGTGTTCGGCCTGGGCATCCTGGCCGTGCTGATGTTCCTGATCTTCCAGGCGGTGTTCTCCTGGGCGCAGCCGCTGATGGATGCCATCGAGGCGGGCGTGGGCACGCTCGGCACCTGGGTGACCTCGGCGCTGCCGCCGGAAAGCGCGCTGCACAGTCTGCTCAACGACGGCATCTTCGCCGGCCTGGGCGCGGTGCTGGTGTTCCTGCCGCAGATCCTGATCCTGTTCCTGTTCATCCTGGTGCTGGAGGAATCCGGCTACCTGCCGCGCGCGGCGTTCCTGCTCGACAAGCTGATGTTCAAGGCCGGCCTGACCGGGCGTGCCTTCATTCCGCTGTTGTCGAGCTTCGCCTGCGCGATCCCCGGCATCATGGCCACGCGCAGCATCACCGATCCGCGCGACCGGCTCACCACCATCCTGGTCGCGCCGCTGATGACCTGCTCGGCGCGCCTGCCGGTCTACACGCTGCTGATCGCCGCGTTCATCCCGCACCGCACGGTGGGGGGCGTGTTCAACCTGCAGGGCGTGGTGCTGTTCACGCTGTACGTGGCGGGCATCGTCAGCGCGCTCGCGGTGGCGTTCGTGATCAAGCGCTTCCGCAAGGACAAGAGCGAGCACGCGCTGCTGATGGAGCTGCCGTCCTACCGCCTGCCGAACGTGCGCGACGTGGCGCTGGGGCTGTGGGAGCGCGCCAAGATCTTCCTCAAGCGCGTGGGTGGCATCATTCTGGCGCTCACCGTTTTGCTGTGGTTCCTCTCCAGCTTCCCGGGGCCGCCGCCGGGCGCCAGCGGGCCGGCGATCGACTACAGCCTGGCCGGCCGTCTGGGCCACGCATTGCACTATGTCTTCGCGCCGATCGGCTTCAATTGGCAGATCTGCATCGCGCTCGTGCCGGGGCTGGCCGCGCGCGAAGTGGCGGTCTCCGCGCTGGGCACGGTGTACGCGATGTCCGGCAGCGACGACACCATTGCCAACCAACTCGGGCCGCTGATCGCGAATCAGTGGTCGCTGGCCACCGCGCTCAGCCTGCTCGCCTGGTACGTGTTCGCGCCGCAGTGCATGTCGACGCTTGCCGTGATCCGTCGCGAGACCAACTCCTGGCGCAACGTGGCAATCACTGCCGGCTACCTGTTCGGCCTGGCTTACCTGGCCTCGCTGCTGACCTACCAGATCGCGCGGGCGCTCTCGTGAGCACGTTCGCGATCGTGCAGGCGGTGGTGCTCACGCTGGTGCTGCTGGCCAGTCTGCTGGCCGCGTTTCGCAAGCTGCTGCCGCAGACGGCCAAACGCATGCAGGCGCGTCTTTCGGCCGCGCTGGACCGCCCCGGCCGCGCGGCGGCCCTGCGGCGCGCAGGTAGCTGGCTGCAGCCGGTCGACGCGAAGAGCGGCGGTTGCGGGAGCGGCGAGGGCTGCTCCAGTTGCGGCGGCTGCGCACCGACGCCTGTGGCGCAGCAATCGGTGCCGCTGCATTTTCGTCCGCGCGGTCGCTGACGCTGAGCGACCCGCGCAGGCCGCCACCAGTCGAGGGTCATGCACCAGACGCCACCGCGGCATCCGTTGCGCACTGGACGGCGCGATAGAGAGAAAAAGCGCGAACGACCGGAATCTCTGAAGGAGCGCACCTGTGCGCGACCGTGCGGGCACGGCGGTCGCGCACGGTCCCGCTCCTGCAGGAGCTACATACGAAATACGCCGAAGCGCTGCGGCTCGATCGGCGCGTTCATGGACGCCGAAAGCGCCAGGCCGAGCACACGGCGGGTATCGGCCGGATCGATGATGCCGTCGTCCCACAACCGTGCGCTGGCGTAATAGGGATGGCCCTGGCGTTCGTACTGCTCGCGGATCGGCGCCTTGAAGGCATCCTCCTCGTCCGCGCTCCATTGCTTGCCGGCAGCCTCCAGGCCGTCCCGCTTGACGGTCGCCAGCACGCTGGCGGCCTGCTCGCCGCCCATCACGCTGATGCGCGCGTTGGGCCACATCCACAGGAAGCGCGCACCGTAGGCACGGCCGCACATGGCGTAGTTGCCGGCACCGAAGCTGCCGCCGATCACCACGGTGAACTTGGGTACGTGCGAGCAAGCCACGGCGGTCACCATCTTGGCGCCGTCCTTGGCGATGCCGGCCTGCTCGTACTTCTTGCCGACCATGAAACCGGTGATGTTCTGCAGAAACACCAGCGGCACGTTGCGCTGGTTGCACAGCTCGATGAAATGCGCGCCCTTGAGCGCGCTCTCGGCGAACAGGATGCCGTTGTTGGCGACGATGCCCACCGGGTAGCCGTGGATGTGCGCGAAGCCGGTGACCAGCGTCTTGCCGTAGCGGGCCTTGAACTCGTGGAATTCCGAGCCGTCGACGATGCGCGCGATGATCTCGCGGATGTCGAACGGACGGCGCGTGTCCTGCGGAATGACGCCGTAGAGCTCCTCCGCCGCGTACTTCGGCTCGACCGGGGGCTTGAGCGCCAGCGGCATGTCCTTGCGGCGATTGAGGCTGGCCACCACGTCGCGCGCGATGGAAAGCGCATGCGCGTCGTTTTCCGCGTAATGGTCGGCGACGCCCGAGACGGACGTATGGACGTCCGCGCCACCGAGCGTTTCGGCGTCGACCACCTCACCGGTGGCCGCCTTCACCAGCGGCGGACCGCCCAGGAAGATGGTGCCCTGCTCGCGCACGATGATGGTCTCGTCGCTCATCGCCGGCACGTAGGCGCCACCGGCGGTGCAACTGCCCATCACCACGGCGATCTGCGGGATGTTGAGCGCGGACATGCGCGCCTGGTTGTAGAAGATGCGGCCGAAATGTTCCTTGTCCGGAAACACCTCGTCCTGCAGCGGCAGGAACGCGCCGCCGGAGTCGACCAGGTAGATGCACGGCAACCGGTTTTCCAGCGCCACCTCCTGTGCACGCAGGTGCTTCTTCACCGTCATCGGGAAATAGGTGCCGCCCTTGACCGTGGCGTCGTTGGCGACCACCACCACCTCGATGCCGTTCACGCGCCCGATGCCGGTGATGATGCCGGCGGCCGGCGCCGCGTCGTCGTACATGCCATGCGCGGCCAGCGGCGAGAGCTCCAGGAAAGGCGAACCCGGATCGAGCAGTGCGCGGATGCGCTCGCGCGGCAGCAACTTGCCGCGCGCGATGTGCTTCTCGCGTGCCTTGGCACCGCCGCCTTCGGCGTTGCGCGCAAGTTGCGCCTTCAGGTCATCGACCAGCGCGCGCAGAGCCGCACTGGAAGCCTGGAAATCGGGCGAACGGGTATCGATCTGCGAAGCAATGCTGGTCATCGGACTGGACTCTGGCTCATTCGTTCGTAACCGCACGCGGCGGGGTGTCATCCATGGGCGCGATAGCGAATTGGAGCGAAGCGCACCGGCCAAACTCCCGATGATAACCGGCGACCGCCGCGCGTGCGGTCAACACGCGTGTCGCGCGAAAGGCGCGCATAAAAAAACCGGCCGCAAGCGGCCGGTTTTTTCCGATCTGACAACCGAAGGATCAGTGACCCTTGTTCTGGTCGTCGGCAGCATCCTTGGCGTTGTCGGCGGCGTCCTTGGCAGCGTCGGCAGCCTTGTCAGCCTGGTCCGAAGCGTTGTCGGCGGCGTCCTTGGCCTGCGACATGGCGTCCTTCGACATGTCGTTGTTGGCCGGGGCGGCAGCCGAGGCGGCAGTAGCAGCCTGCTGGGCCTGATCAGCAGCCTGGCCGGCGGCGTTGGCGGCCGTGGTGGCCTGCTGGGCAGCCTGGTCGGCGGCCGGCGAACCGGTCTGCGCCGCAGCCTGCTGGGCCTGGTCAGCGGACTGCTGAGCCTGGTCGGCGGACTGCTGGGCGTCCTGCGCGGAATCCTGCGCGCCGTTGCTGCAAGCCGCCAGCAGCGCGACGAGCGCGGAGGCGAGTAGGGTACGCGTCAACTTCATGGTGGATCTCCTTTGCCGTGGAATGCCGTTTTGGCCGCGTATTAATAGCGCTTTCGCCGTACACGCGCCATATGTTTTACCAACTGCCCTTCAGTACATATTAAAAAGCCGGTTAACAGGCTTTCATTCGTTCCGTCGACAGAAGGTGACGGAAAGGCCTTAATCCAGTCGCTCCACCGCGATCGCCGTGGCTTCGCCGCCGCCGATGCAAAGGGACGCTACGCCGCGCTTGCCACCGCGGGTCTTCAGGGCGTTGAGCAGGGTGACCACCAGGCGCGCGCCGCTGGCGCCGATCGGGTGGCCCAGCGCGCAGGCACCGCCGTTGACGTTGAGCTTTTCGTGCGGCACGCCCAGCTCGCGCATCGGCGCCATGGCGACCACCGCGAAGGCTTCGTTGACCTCGAACAGGTCCACGTCCTCGACCTTCCAGCCAGCCTTGTCCAGCACCTTCTGGATCGCGCCCACCGGCGCGGTGGTGAACCACTCCGGTTCCTGCGAGTTGGTGGCATGCGCCACGATGCGCGCCAGCGGCTTGATGCCGCGCGCCTTGGCGTCGTCCGCCGAGAGCAGCACCACGGCGGCGGCGCCGTCGGAAATGCTCGACGAGCTGGCCGCGGTGATGGTGCCATTTTCCTTGCGGAAGGCGGGCTTGAGGGTCGGGATCTTGTTGATGTCCGAGCGGCCGGGCTGCTCGTCGGTGTCCGCCACCACGTCACCCTTGCGACCTTTGACCGTCACCGGAACGATCTCGTCGGCAAAGGCACCGGAGGCCTGCGCTGCCTGCGAGCGCTTGACCGATTCGATCGCGAAGGCGTCCTGGTCCTCGCGGCTGAAGTGGTACTTGTCGGCGCACTGCTCGCCGAAGATACCCATCGCCTTGTTGTCGTACGGGTTGGTCAGGCCGTCGTAGGCCATGTGGTCGACCAGTTGACCGTCGCCGTAGCGGATGCCGGTGCGGGCGTTGACCATGTGCGGGGCGTTGGTCATCGATTCCATGCCGCCGGCCACCACCACCGCGGCCGAGCCGGCCTTGATCAGGTCGTGCCCCAACATGATCGACTTCATGCCCGAGCCGCATACCTTGTTGATGGTGGTGCAGCCGACGGCCGGCGGCAGGCCGGCGCCGAGCGAGGCCTGGCGGGCCGGCGCCTGGCCGAGGTTGGCGGTCAGCACGCAGCCCATGATCACCTCGGTGACCTCGGACGGTGCCACGCCGGATTGTTCCAGCGCGGCCCGGATCGCGGTCGCGCCGAGGGTGGGGGTGGGCACGCCGGTGAACTGGCCGAGAAAGGAGCCGATGGCGGTGCGCTTGGCGCCGGCAATGACGACGTCGGACATGGGAATTCTCCGCGAGGCTTGGGCGCGCCCTGCGCGCCGTGGACGATTGCCCATTATCGCAGCGTATGCCGCAGTGCGGCAAACCGCGCCGGCCGCGCTTCCGTGCACGCTTCCGGGGCATGGCTTGTGGGAAACTGGCGCCGGTTTGCGGGCGCCGACCCCGCCAGCGGGGACCGGCACGGAATAGGGATGTGGGGAGAGCAAGCATGAATACGCAGGTATTGCGCCGCCGGGACGTGGCGCTCGGAATCCTCGTCGCGTTGAGCCTGAGCGCGTGTGGTGGCGGTGGTGGCAGCAATGTCCGCCCAACGCCGCCCCCGGCCCCGCCCCCCACCACGCCTACGGACGAGCCGCCGCTGGATGCGCAGCTGGCCCTGACCAACACCTATGCCGCCCATAACCAGGGCTATACCGGCGCGGGCGTCACCATCGGCATCGTCGACAGCGGCGTGATGCGCACCCATCCCAGCCTTACCGGGCGGGTGATCGACGAACTGATCTACGTCGATCCGCAGGTCAACGACACCAGCGTCGACGACGTCGTCGGACACGGCACCTGGGTTTCGGAGATCGCTGCGGGCGCCGCGGCCGGCGAGTTCCCGGGCGGCATTGCGCCGGGCGCCAGCCTGGTGTCGGCGCGCATCATCGCGGACGAGGAGCCGACCGACGATGGATCCGGCCAGGGCAATGCCGTGGGCGCCTCGGATGCCGACTTCTTCGGCCAATACCTCAATCCTGCGTTGATCGCCGACGGCGTGCGCGTCCAGAACAATTCCTGGGGCGGCATCTACTGGGATACCACCGACCCGAGCATCAACCAGGCCTTCGCCCAGGCTTACGACGATTTCGTGATCAGCCACGACGGCCTGGTGGTGTTCGCGGCCGGCAACGAGAGCCGCACCGATCCCAGCGACATCGCCGCGTTGCCTTCGCTGGCGCCCGAGCTGGAGCGCGGCTGGCTGGTCGCGGTGGCGGCCGACAGCAATAGCACAGCGGCGGGAAATACCGAACTGGCCGACTATTCCAATGCCTGCGGCAAGGCCATGGATTACTGCCTGACCGCCCCAGGCGACGTGATCGTCAGCGACAAGGATTACCCCACGGGTGATTCGAGCAAGGATTACTGGATCGTCAGCGGCACCTCGTTCGCCGCACCGCAGGTATCCGGCGCCGCGGCGCTGGTGTGGGAGGCGTATCCGTATTTCACCAACGACATGGTGCGCCAGACGCTGCTGGGCACGGCTGACGACCTGGGTGCGGCCGGTCCGGACGCGATCTTCGGATACGGCATGCTCAACGTCGGCAAGGCCGTCAACGGCCCGGCGAAATTCGACTGGGGCGATGCCACCGTCGACTTCACCGGCGAGTCGAGCTGGAACAACGCCATCTCCGGCGCGGGCGGGCTGGTCAAGCAGGGCAGCGGCACGCTCAACCTGACCCAGGCGTCGACCTATACCGGTCTGACGCATATCGAGGGCGGCACGCTCAACGCCCAGTCGCTGGCCGGTGCGCTGCAGGTGGACATCGGCGGCACCCTGGGCGCCGCAAACAGCATCGGCGGCGACATCGACAACGCCGGCGTGGTCACGGTCAGCGGCAGCGACCTTGCTGTCGGTGGCAACTACTACCAGTACGACAGCGGGCGGCTGGCGCTGGAGCTGGGTTCGGTGCTCAAGGTCGCGGGCGCCGCCAATCTTTCCGGCGGCGATCTTTACGTGATCGGCAAGCGCTCGGACTACGTGGTCCACGCGCACACCGACGTGCTCGTCGCGAACGCTGGATTGACCGGCACCTTCAGTGCGATCAACGCCGCCTCCAACGTGATGCTCACCGCCACGGCCGGCTATGACGCGACCACGGCCTGGCTGGACGTGACCCGCGCGGACGTCACCGCGATCCAGGGCATGAGCTACAGCGCTTCCAGCTACAACGCGGCGCAGCGCGTGGAAGGGGCGTTCGAACAGCTCGACGGTCAGGTGGCCTCCGGCGGCACCGGTTCGGCTTCGGGGGGCGGCGGTTTCGTCGCCGGCGCGGCGCACCTGCAGCAGGCAGCCACGCTTTCCAGCGCCAGCCAGTCGCTGGAGAGCCTCTCCGGTCAGCTCCATGCCGCGAGCGCGGCGATGACCTTCGAGGCGATCGATGCGGGCACGCGCGCCCTGTCCGACCGGTTCGACCGTCTGCTCGACAGCAACGGCACCGGAAGCTGGACGCAGAACCTGGGCTACCACGGTGACCTGGCGCGCAGCGGCTACGCGAACGTGGGTGTGGATCTTTCCGGCATGCTGGTCGGACAGGACATGCGCATCGGCAGCAACGGCGTGGCCGGCTTCGCCCTGAGCCAGTCGCAAGGCCTGGGCCGGCTGGTCGAAACCGCCGACCAGGGCCGCAGCCACGCGGTCGAAGGCATGCTCTACGGCGGCCTCGTGCGGGGCAACGCCTACCTGATGGGCCGCGTGGGCATGGGCAACTATCGCGAATCCATGCGTCGCCATGTGTTGCTGGGCCCGGCATTGGCTGGTGTCGCCAGCGACAGCCACGGTCGCTACGACGTTGCCTATGGCGAGAGCGGCTACCGCACCACATGGGGCCGGCTGACGCTCACGCCGTACGCCAGCCTGCAATACGCGCGGATCGACAGCAGCGGCTTCAACGAGCAGGGCGCCTGGGGTTTCGGCCTCAAGGCCGACGCGCATGCGATCGAGCGTTGGCAGGCCGGGTTGGGTTTGCGTGCAGCGCGGGCATGGACCTTTGCCAACGGCGGCAGCCTGGACCTGCAGGCCCACCTGGCCTGGCAACGCGCGCTTGCCACGCGCGGCGACGGATTCGACGCGAGCTTCACCGGCATCGACCAGTGGGCGCCGCTGGGCGGCATCGGGCTGTCGCGCTATGGCGGCGTGGCGGGCATGACGCTGGATTGGGCGATGTCGCCGCGGGCGGGGCTCACCTTCGGCCTCGACCACCGGTTCGCCCAGCGCGAGCAGGGAAGCATGGCAACGCTGGCGTACCGGTTGTCGTTCTAGCCACCGTAGGTGGGCTTGCGCCCACCATCCGGATGCTGGCGGTGGGTTGAAGCCCACGCTACGAACAAGGGCCCATGTGCGGGCCCTTTTTTTACGCCTTGCCGTGGAAGAGCTCGCGCCCGATCAGCATGCGCCGGATCTCGTTGGTGCCGGCGCCGATCTCGTAGAGCTTGGCATCGCGCAGCAGCCGCCCGGCCGGGAACTCGTTGATGTAGCCGTTGCCGCCCAGCGCCTGGATCGCCTCCAGCGCCACCTTGACCGCGTTGGTCGAGGCATTGAGCAGGCACGCCGCCGGATCGATGCGCGACTTGATGCCCGCGTCGAACTGCTGCGCGACGAGGTAAGCGAAGCCACGCGAGGACTGCAGCGCCGTGTACATGTCGGCCACTTTCGCCTGCATCATGCCGAACGTGCCGATCGGCGCGTTGAACTGCTTGCGCTCGCGCACGTAGGGCAGGGTGAGGTCCAGTGCCGCCTGCATCAGGCCGAGCGGGCCACCGGAGAGCACCAGGCGCTCGGTGTCCAGGCCGCTCATCAGCACGCGCACGCCCTCGTTGACCTCGCCGACGATGTTCTCGGCGGGAATCTCGCAGTTGTCGAACACCAGCTCGCAGGTGTTGGAGCCGCGCATGCCGAGCTTGTCGAGCTTCTGCGCGGTGGAGAAACCCTTCATGCCCTTCTCGACGATGAAGGCGGTCATGCATCGGCTGCCCGCCGCGCGCGGGGCGGTGCGCATGTAGACCAGCAGCACGTCGGCGTCCGGGCCATTGGTGATCCACATCTTCGAGCCGTTGGCGACCCAGACGTCCCCTTGAAGCTCGGCCTTGCAGCTCATCGAACCGACCACGTCGGAGCCGGCGCCCGGCTCGCTCATCGCCAGAGCGCCCACGTACTCGCCCGAGCACAGCTTGGGGATGTATTTGCGGCGCTGTTCCTCGCTGCCGTTGTGGAAGATGTTCTGCACGCACAGGTTCGAGTGCGCGCCGTAGGACAGGCCGACCGAGCCGGAGGCGCGGGAGATCTCCTCCATCGCCACCATATGCGCCAGGAAGCCCATGCCGGTGCCGCCGTATTCGGTCGGAATGGTCATGCCGAGCAGGCCCATCTCGCCGAACTTGCGCCACAGGTCTTCGGGGAAGGCGTTCTCGCGGTCGATGCGGTCGGCGCGCGGGGCGATCTCCTTTTCCGCAAAGGCGTGGACGCTTTCGCGCAACAGGTCGATGTCTTCTCCGAGCGGGAACGGGCGCATCCGTGTACTCCTTAAGGTCTGGTCGGGAATTTTAGCGCGGTAGGTCGTGTGGCTTGCGGCAAGTCCACCCCCATCCGCCCTTCGGGCACCTTCCCCCGTAAACGGGGGAAGGATCAAACTGCGGTGCGCCAGCCTGGTGAGCCTTCCCCGGTAAACGAGGTAAGGACCAAATTGCGGCGCACCAACCTGGTGAGCCTTCCCCCGTTTACGGGGGAAGGTGCCGACAGGCGGATGGGGGGAGCCTCGCCTGGAACCAGCACAAACAAAAAGGCCGCCAACCGGCGGCCCTTTCGTCAACGCGAAAGCATCACTGCCCGCGCATGCGCCCCTGGAAGCGCGTACCGCCATTGCCCATGTGCGGCAGCTTGATCTTGCCGATGGACTCGATGCGCTCCTCGGCCAGGCGATCGGCGGCCTTGTAGGTCGGCACGCTCTGCGTCTTGGAGATCTCGAAGATCCGGCCCAGGTTGTAGTAGATCGTGCGCATCATGCGCATCGCACGCTCGCGGTTGTAGCCGTCGATCTCCAGCGACACGTTCATCACGCCACCGGCGTTGACCGCGTAGTCCGGCGCGTACAGCACGCCACGCTTGTTCAGCTCGTCGCCAATCGCGTCGGTGGCCAGCTGGTTGTTGGCCGCGCCGCAGATGATCTTGGCCTTGATGCGGTCGATCGTCTGCTCGTTGACCGTGCCGCCCAGCGCGCACGGCGAGTACACGTCGGCGTCGACGTCGTAGATCTCGTCCAGGCCCACCGCTTCGCAACCGAGCTCGTCGACGCAGCGCTGCACCGCATCCTTGTTGATGTCGGTGACGAACACCTTGGCGCCCTGCTCGCGCAGCAGCTTGATGAACTCCGAACCGACGTGGCCGGCGCCCTGCACGGCGTAGCTGTACTTGCCCACGTCCTCGTTGCCGTGCTTGAAGTTAAGCGCGGCCATCAGGCCCTGCAGCGTGCCGTAGGCGGTGAACGGCGACGGATCGCCCGAGCCGCCGTGCACCTGGTGCACGCCGGTCACGTACTCGGTCTCGCGGAACACGTATTCCATGTCGTTGACGTCGATGCCGACGTCCTCGGCGGTGATGTAACGGCCGCCCAGCGAGTTGACGAAGCGGCCGAACGCGCGGAACAGCGCCTCGGACTTGTCCTTGGACGGATCGCCGATGATCACCGCCTTGCCGCCGCCCAGGTTCAGGCCGGCCACGGCGTTCTTGTAGGTCATGCCACGCGACAGGCGCAGCACGTCGTTGACCGCGTCCTGCTCGGTCTTGTACGGCCACATGCGAAGACCGCCGAGCGCCGGGCCCAGCACCGTGTTGTGGATCGCGATGATGGCCTTCAGGCCGGCGTCCTGGTTGTGGCAGAAGACGACTTCTTCGTGACCCGTCTTGGCGATGGTTTCAAAGATCATTGGAACGATGACTCCACGAGTTTGGCGGATGCCTTGGGGAGGGCATCCCGCAGAAAGTGTGGCGGGCCGATCCAGTGCGGACCGCCTCAGGCGGCAGAAAACGCTTGAAAGTCAAAGCCCCGGCAAGGGCCGGGGCGGTCGATTCAGTCCGCTAGTTTAGTACGTCGGGCCGCCGCCCGTTTCTGCGGCGCAGCAAGCCGGGCGCGAGGTGCGCCCGGCAGCGGGCCTCAGCGGTCCCAGTGACCGCGGTGGAAACGCCAGTCGCGGCCATGCCGCTCCCAGCGCGCCGGGCGGTAGTGGCGGCCGGGGCGCGCACGCACCCAGTAGCCCTCGCGCCACACATGCCGGTGGATGCGCGGACTCCAGCGCCAGTAGCCCGGCGCCCACGCATAGCCCGGCCGCGGTCGCACGTGCACCACGCGGACAGGCGGAGGCGGGGGCGGCACGCCGATGCGTACGCCGACCGTCACATGGGGACTGGCCTGCGCGGTCGGCGCATAGGCGGCTGCGCCGAAAGCCAGGCCGAGACCGGCGAGCAAAGCGAGGGGACGGGTGATGGAATGCATCGTGTTCTCCGTGGGCGCCGCGCGTGGCGGCGTGCAGTCCGGAGAACGGGGCGGGCGGTCCCGTGTTGACGTAGTGCTCACGTGCGTTCAGCGGGCAGCAGGCTGCTGTTGGCTTCCGGCAAGGCTTCGCCCATCCGCCCTTCGGGCACCTTCCCCCGCGTGGCGGGGGAAGGATCGGCGCGTGGAAACCACCTAGCGAGCCTTCCCCCGCGAACGCGGGGGAAGGTACCGACAGGCGGATGGGGGCGCTATTGCCGCAGCCCCACGCGAACGGGAAACGCTTTACATCCTGCAGCTGGGCGAATGCCCGCTCGACCGCGCCTGCTGGTACACCGGCATCAGCTGCTGCGCCTGCTGGCCCAGCACCTGCGCACGCTTGTCCGGCGCCGGATGCGTGGACAGGAACGCCGGCGTGCCGCCGCTGCCCTGCTTCTCCATCTTCTCCCACAGCGTCACCGCGGCACGCGGGTCGAACCCGGCCCTGGCCATGTAGCGCTGCCCCAGCGTGTCGGCCTCGGCTTCCTGCGTGCGCGAGAAGGGCAGCAGGATGCCCACGGTCGCGCCGGCACCCAGCAGCGCCGCGACGTTGCCGGCATCACCGCCGCGCGTGCCCGCGTAGATGGTGCCGGCGGCCACCGCTGCCTGCGCAGCCATGTTGTCCGACACACGCTCGGCACCGTGGCGCGCCACCACGTGCGAAAGCTCATGCCCGAGCACCACCGCCAACTGGTCCTGGTTGCTCGCCACCTTGAACATGCCCTGGTTCACGCCGATGCGGCCGCCGGGCAGGGCGAAGGCGTTGGCGGTGTTGTCCTCGATGATCTGCACTTCCCACTGCTGGGTGTTCCACGGCGGCGGCAACACCGAGATCAGCGCCTGTGCGACGCAGGTGGCGTAGGCCCGCTCCTTCGGCGCGTTGGCGAACTTGCCCTCCTGGCGCATCTGGTTGAACGACGCCAGGCCCATCTGGCTCATCTGCGCGTCGGACACCACCATCAGCTGCGAGCGTCCGGTAGGCGAGGTGGCGCAGCCGGCAAGCAGCGAGGCGAGGGCTGCGGCGATCAGCAGGCGGGGCTTCATGAGGCGTCTCCTTTGCGAGGGCAGCAGCCAAGCTTAGCCGCAGCGCCCGCCTAGATCCGATGAACGCGCGATCGCCTGTAGGCGCGCACCTGTGCGCGACCGTCATGCATCCGGTCGCGCACCGGTGCGCTCCTACAGAAAGCCGCTTCTTTAATAGAACGAACGGTCGTGCTATTTTGCGCGGCATGACCACCGCTACTGCCCCCGCCAAAGGTCTCGCCACCCGCGAACTCATCCTGGAACACGCCTACGAACTGGCCCGCGTCGGCGGGCTGGAAGGCCTCTCGATCGGCACCCTCGCCACCGACGTGGGCATGTCCAAGAGCGGCGTGTTCGCCCATTTCGGCTCGCGCGAAGACTTGCAACTGGCCGTGCTGGATGCGGCCGCCCGCCGCTTCATGGCCCATGTGCTGATGCCGGCGCTGTCCGCCCCGCGCGGTCTGCCGCGCCTGCGCGCGATCGTCGCCCAGTGGTGCGAGTGGGGCCGCATGCACACCAGCGGCTGCGTACTGCTCACCGCCGCAGGCGAATACGACGGGCGCGAAGGCCCGCTGCACGACGCGGTCGTCGCGCAGCAGGCCGGCTGGCGTGGCGAGCTGGAAAAAGGCATCGCCCAGGCCGTGGCCGCCGGCCACCTGCGCGCCGACACCGATGCGCCGCAGCTCGCCTTCGAGATCTACGCACTGATGCTCGGCCTCCACCACGACGCCGGACTGTTCGGCTTCGAGCAGGCCATCCATCGCGTCCACGCCGCCTTCGAGCGCCTGTGGCGCAGCTGGCAACCTTGAGGATCGACCCATGTCCACCGTGATGCGCCGTCCCGGCCTGGTCGCCCGCTTCAAGCTCGCCACCGTCCGCACCAGCTTCGCCCTCGGCGGCGCGCTGGCGCCGCGGCGCACGGCCGACCGCGCCGCACGGCTGTTCGCCAAGCCCTTCGCCAGCAGCCGCGTGCGCGCCCGAGCCGCCACGCCCGACGCGGCGATGCGGCGGGAGACCCTGCCGATCAACGGCCAGTCCATCGCCACCTACGTCTGGGGCGATCCGGCCACGCAACCGTATGTGCTGCTGGTGCACGGATGGTCGAGCTTCGGGCTGCGCTTCCTGCCGTGGATCGAGCGCCTGCGCGCGCTCGGCTACGCCGTGGTGACCTTCGACCAGCCCGGCCATGGCCTGAGTACCGGCGACTACTGCACGCTGCCGGAGTTCGCCGACACCGTGCGCGCGGTGGGCCGCCACTACGGTCACGCGGATCTGGCGATAGCCCACTCGCTCGGCGGCGCCGCCGTTGCCCTGGCCCAAGGCGAACACTGGCGCGCGCGCAAGCTGGTGTTGATCGCGCCGGCGGCCGACATGCACGCCGCCGCCACCCGTTACTTCCGCTTCGTCCGACTGGGCGAACACCTGCGCCGCCCGTTCTATGCCTGGCTGGTCAACCGCACCGGCATCACCGTGGACGAGCTGCAGATGCACCGCCACGTCACCGCGCTCGGCCAACCCGGCCTGATCGTGCACGACCTGGACGACGCCGACGTGCCGTGGGAAGAGGGCGAGCGCTACGCCCGCCACTGGCCCGGCGCCCGCCTGCTCACCACGCAGGGCCTGGGCCACCACCGCGTGCTGGACGCGCCCGAAGTCGTCGAGGCCGTGCTCGCCTTCGCGCGCGGCGAGGCCGTGGGGGAACGGGTCGTTGCCTCGGCCAACCTGCCTTACGGCATCGCCTGAGCGGTCCGGACGCTGAACGCCCGCGCGGGTTTTTAGTCGCACTTCACCTCGTCCGGCGCAGATTCAGGCAGCCCGCACGTAAGCGGGCGCGTACCGGTCGATGGCCGAAGGAGGAGACCCATGAAAACCCGACAATGGCTGAACTTCGGAGGCGGCGCGGTCGCGTTCTGCGTCCTGGCCATCGCCTCGGCGAGCAGCGCCTGGGCGCAACAGGCCGAGGCAGGCAACGACACCAACGCCATGTTCCAGAACCTGGACAAGAACCAGGACGGGCGCCTCTCCCGCTCCGAGATCCCGTCGGGCATGTCATTGCTGCGCTCCCGCCTGTCCACCTACGACAGCAACCAGGACGGCGCGCTCGATCCGCGGGAGTTCGCCACGGCCCAGTCCGCGCTCAACAGCGGCGGTCATGCCGGCGGCAGCGACGCTACGCCCGCGCCTCGACATCGTTCGGGCGGCTGAATCTCCGCCCTTCAGCAGGCACACCCACGCACCACCGCCCCCCTGTAGGAGCGCACTTGTGCGCGACCGCCATGCCCCTGGCCGCGCACAGCTGCGCTCCTACCAGGAAGCCCATGTCTGGTTGAACCCGTTCCAGAACCGGTGCCCAAGTCTCTCTCGGCACCGGCACACCCACGCATCAACGCCCCCCTGTAGGAGCGCACTTGTGCGCGACCGCCATGCCCCTGGCCGCGCACAGCTGCGCTCCTACCAGGAAGCCCATGTCTGGTTGAGCCCGTTCCAGAACCGGTGCCCAAGTCTCTCTCGGCACCGGCACACCCACGCATCAACGCCCCCCTGTAGGAGCGCACTTGTGCGCGACCGCCATGCCCCTGATCGCGCAAAGCTGTGCTCCTACCAGGAAGCCCATATCTGGTTGAACCCGTTCCGGAACCGGTGCCCAGGTCTCTCTCGGCACCGCCCATCCACGCACCCGCCGCCCCCCTGTAGGAGCGCACTTGTGCGCGACCGCCATGCCCCTGATCGCGCAAAGCTGTGCTCCTACCAGGAAGCCCATATCTGGTTGAACCCGTTCCGGAACCGGTGCCAGGTCTCTCTCGGCACCGCCCATCCACGCACCCGCCGCCCCCCTGTAGGAGCGCACTTGTGCGCGACCGCCATGCCTCTGGCCGCGTACACCTGCGCTCCTACCAGTACGCTCATGTCTGGTTGAACCCGTTTTCGAAACACCGGGCCGAATCGCCCCTCGCGGCGCCGCCGGCGCACCGCGCCAACCCGGTTCCAGAACGCAAACGCCGAAAACAGCCACCTGACCGCAACACCCCGCGCCCCCTCACCGGAGCACCCTGCGCGCGACCGCCGTGCCCCAAAGCCGCACACCGCCACGCTTCCACAGCAAAGCCCCCGCTCCGCACGCTTAACCCTGAACCCACTAGAATCGAAGGGTTCAGAGCAAAGAGATGTCGGAGTCGCCATGAGTTCCCCCGCCAGCCACGTCCCCGCCACCGCCGCGCAGGCCGAAACCACCCCGCTGCGTTTCGTCACCGCCGCCAGCCTGTTCGACGGGCACGACGCGGCGATCAACATCATGCGCCGCATCATCCAGAGCCAGGGTGCCGAGGTGATCCACCTGGGCCACAACCGCTCGGTCGAGGACGTCGTGCGCGCCGCGCTGCAGGAAGACGCCGACGCCATCGCGCTGTCCTCCTACCAGGGCGGCCACGTCGAGTACTTCAAGTACATGGTGGACATGCTGCGCGAGCGCGGCGCCAGCCACATCCGCGTGTTCGGCGGCGGCGGCGGCACCATCACCCCGGAAGAAATCCGCGAGCTGCAGGCCTACGGCGTCGAGCGCATCTACCACCCCAACGACGGGATGAAGATGGGCCTGACCGAGATGATCGAGGACGTCATGCAGCGCACCCGCGCCGCCCAGGCCGCGCGCCTGAAGGCCGAGCCCGCCGGCGTGCCCAAGGTCGACATCGACGACGAGATCTCCGTCGGCCACTTGCTCACCGATATCGAGGAAAGCCGCCTCGGCGAGCCCGAACTGACCCGCCTGCGCAAGGAATGGGACCTGGCCGGCCGCAAGACCCCGGTGCTCGGCCTCACCGGCACCGGGGGCGCCGGCAAGTCGTCCGTGGTGGACGAACTGCTGCTGCGCTTCCTGCACGCCTTCCCCGAGATGCGAATCACCGTGCTCGCCGTCGACCCGACCCGCCGCCGCTCCGGCGGCGCGCTGCTGGGCGACCGCATCCGCATGAACTCCCTGCGCTCCCACCGCGTGTACATGCGCTCCATGGCCACCCGCCGCCAGCACATGGCCACCAACGAGGTGCTCAAGGACTGCATCGCCTTCCTCAAGAGCCAGCCCTACGACCTGGTCATCGTGGAAACCGCCGGCATCGGCCAGAGCGACTCGGAGATCGTCGACCTGGTCGACTTCCCGCTCTACGTGATGACCAGCGACTACGGCGCCGCCAGCCAGCTCGAGAAGATCGACATGATCGACTTCGCCGAGCTGATCGTGCTCAACAAGTTCGACAAGCGCGGCGCCGAAGACGCCCTGCGCGACGTGCGCAAGCAGTGGAAGCGCAACCGCACCGCCTTCGCCCTGAAGGACGAGGACGTGCCGGTCTACCCGACCATCGCCAGCCAGTTCAACGACCCGGGCGTGACCTGGATGTTCGCCAACCTGTGCCGCCTGCTGCGCGAGAAAGTCGGCGCCAAGCACGGCCAGGCCATCGGCAGCCCGAGCTGCGATTTCGCACCCGAGGTCGACACCTCGCTCAAGGAACCGCGCGCCACCGTCCTCATCCCCGGCAGCCGCGTGCGCTACCTCGCCGAGATCGCCGAGCAGGGCAGGGGCATCAACAGCTCCATCGCCCGCCAGGCCGAAGCCGCCAGCAAGGCCCAGCACTACTACGAGTCCCTCAAGGAACTAGGCGACGAGTCCCTCCCGCGCCCCCTCGACCTCTACAACCACACCCAGATCCTCCCGTCCTCGAGCCTTCCCCCGCCCGCGGGGGAAGGTGCCCGAAGGGCGGATGGGGGAAACCTTGCCTCGAACCACCCCACAACCGTTGCCACTGAGCGCAACCCGCAAGGCGAAGCCGAAGCACCTGCCGTAGACCGCACCCTCCTGCTCCTGCGCCAGCGCTACAACGAAGCGGTCAAGGAACTGAGCAGCGAATCGATCCACCTCCTGCGCGACTGGCCCGCCCTGCGCGAGTCCGTCACCAAGGACGTCAACGAATACCAGGTCCGCGGCAAGACCATCCGCGTCGACAACTACCGCGAATCGCTGAGCCACCAGAAGATCCCCAAAGTCGCCCCGCCCAAGACCCACAACTGGGGCGACCAGCTGCTCTTCCTCGGCAAGGAAAACCTCCCCGGCCACTACCCCTACACCGGCGGCGTCTACCCCTACCGCCGCACCGGCGAAGACCCCACCCGCATGTTCGCCGGCGAGGGCACGCCGGAGCGCACCAACCGCCGCTTCCACTACCTGAGCCAGGGCGGCGCCGCCACGCGCCTGTCCACCGCGTTCGACTCGGTCACCCTGTACGGCGAAGACCCGGCCCCGCGCCCGGACATCTACGGCAAGATCGGCAACTCCGGCGTCAACATCGCCACCCTGGACGACATGAAGAAGCTCTACTCCGGCTTCGACCTGTCCGCGCCGACCACCTCGGTCTCCATGACCATCAACGGCCCGGCGCCGATGATCCTCGCGATGTTCATGAACACCGCGATCGACCAGAACGTGGAGAAGTACCTCAAGGCCGACGAATCCCGCTGGGCCGAGGCCGAGAAGCAGATCGCCAAGCTCTACGAAGGCCGCGAGCGCCCGCGCTATTCCGGTGATCTACCGAAGGGCAACGACGGCTTAGGGCTAGGCCTGCTCGGCGTCACCGGCAACCAGCTCGTCGACGAGGAAACCTACGCCCGCATCAAGGCCGAAACCCTCGCCGCCGTGCGCGGCACCGTGCAGGCCGACATCCTCAAGGAAGACCAGGCGCAGAACACCTGCATCTTCTCCACCGAATTCGCCCTGCGCATGATGGGCGACATCCAGCAGTACTTCGTCGAGCACAAGGTCCGCAACTTCTACTCAGTCTCCATCTCCGGCTACCACATCGCCGAAGCCGGCGCGAACCCGATCAGCCAGCTCGCCTTCACCCTCTCCAACGGCTTCACCATCGTCGAGTACTACCTCGCCCGAGGCATGCACATCGACGACTTCGCGCCGAACCTGAGCTTCTTCTTCAGTAACGGCATGGACCCGGAGTACACCGTCATCGGCCGCGTCGCCCGCCGCATCTGGGCCCGCGCCATGCGTGAGCGCTACGGCGCCAGCCCGCGCAGCCAGATGATGAAGTACCACATCCAGACCTCTGGCCGGTCGCTGCACGCGCAGGAGATCCAGTTCAACGACATCCGCACCACGCTGCAGGCGCTCTACGCCCTGTTCGACAACTGCAACAGCCTGCACACCAACGCCTACGACGAAGCCATCACCACGCCGACCGAAGAGAGCGTGCGCCGCGCCGTGGCGATCCAGATGATCATCAACAAGGAACTGGGCCTCAACTTCAACGAGAACCCCTGGCAGGGAAGCTACGTCGTAGAGGAGCTGACCGACCTGGTGGAAGAGGCCGTCTACAAGGAGTTCGAGGCGATCAGCGAGCGCGGTGGCGTGCTCGGAGCGATGGATACCATGTACCAGCGCGGGAAGATCCAGGAAGAGTCGCTGTATTACGAGCACAAGAAGCATGATGGGTCGCTGCCGCTTATCGGGGTGAACACCTTTCTGCCGAAGGAGCACGGTGGTGAAGTGGCCACCGAGATCGAGCTGATTCGCTCGACGGAGGAGGAGAAGGGGCAGCAGATTGCGAACGTGCGGGCGTTTGGGGAGGCGCGGAATGGGTTGGCGCCGGAGAGCCTCAAGCGGTTGCAGCAGACGGCGCGGGAGCGGCGGAACGTGTTCGAGCAGCTGGTTGAGGCGGTGAAGTACAACTCGTTGGGGCAGATTAGCCACGCGTTGTATGACGTGGGTGGGGAGTATCGAAGAAACATGTAAGCAATGTCAGTTTTAGTCCCGATTCGGCGATCCGCTATCTTCAGGTCTGAGTAGATTTGCGCTTACTACCTCGGCCGTTCAAATCATCTGAATAGTTGCGATGGGGAAATATGCATAACTCCCAAGTGATTAACGAAAACTATGAGCACGATGGCTCGATAATCGGCGCTGTCGATGACGAAGACACGTCTAGCGGAGCAGCCCCAGTAAAGCCTTGGGACCCGGGGAAAATCAGGATCACGACCAAGAATTTTTCTCTTCGTGACGTTGTCGAGCAGATCCACGACGGAGAAATCGATCTGGCTCCTGACTTTCAACGAGACTATGTTTGGAAGATGCGACAGAGAACGCGGCTAATTGAATCAGTTCTTCTTGGAATTCCTCTGCCAGCGTTCTATTTCAACCAGGACAAAGATGGCACGTATCAGGTGGTAGACGGCGTTCAGAGGCTGTCGACGATCTCGTTGTTTATGAACAACGGTCATGTCTTAGATCGAGAAGATCTAGAATACCTTCATACTCTCCATGGGGCGACATTTGGCGAGCTCGAACCTGCCGCTTCGCGTCGTTTACGGAGCACCCAAATTGTGGTTCACGTTATCGAACCGCAAACTCCCGATGAAGTTAAGTACGACATCTTTGGCCGGGTAAACACTCTTGGTAGCCCCCTGTCCGCGCAGGAAATTCGACATGCCATGAGCAAGAGACGGTCGCGCGAATTCCTGCAGGCGTTGTCCGAATCCCAAAGTTTTGATGCCGCCACAGAAATGCATTATTGGCGCAAAGATCCTTTGAACGGTCGCTCGATTCGCGACAGTGGTCGAATGACAAATCGCGAACTAGCGCTTAGGTTTTGCGCATTTCGGGAGTTTGTGATCGAGGAGTACAGACAACATTCCAGTCTCGACGCGTTCTTGGTCGAGTACACGCGAAGGTTAGATGGAACCTCGGAGAAATCCGCCCCAATCTCAGATGAAGGGTTGGATAAGTTGCGCGTCGATTTTGAACGGGCGATGGTCAATGCTCGCGAAGTGTTGGGGCGATTTGCCTTCCGCCGGTGGCAAATGAGCAGCAATCGTAGAGGGCCCATTAATCGCGCGCTCTTTGAATCGCAAGCTATCGCGCTCGCCGACTACCCAGCCGCTGATCTCGCCGCCCGCCGAAACGATATCAGAGGTGCATTTTCAAGCCTGTTTGACGATGCGGAATACGCGCGAGCCGTTACGGTCTCAACCGGTGACTCTCGTGCGGTGTCAAAGCGGTTAAACGCCACCCGAGCCGCATTAGCGAAGGTGATGAATGATTGAGGAACTTCGACTTTTCGCGTTTAAGAGATTTGAGGTTCTCACTCTCAAGCTCGCTCCTCTTACGGTACTGACCGGATTAAATGGCTCGGGCAAAACATCCGTCATCCAAAGCTTGCTTCTTCTGGCGGAAGCGCAGCGCGGGGGGCGTCGCGCCGCGCGTCTCAATGGACCATTTGGCTTTGAGCTTGGCACTGCAGACGATGTGCGGAATTGGAGAACCGACGGGCTAATTGAAATCGGCGTGACGTCGGAGAGTGCGTCGTTTGATTGGGTTTTCAAAGTTCCGAGCGGTGAAGCACTTTTTCTATCCGTGGTTGGGGCGCCGGACGATGTTCCGATTGCGTATTCAAGTGCCCCAAGAGCGCTTACATACTTGTGTGCAGATCGTCTTGGACCACGTGCGAGCGTTGTTTCCTCCGCGCTGCCAGCCGAAGACCTGGAGGTTGGGAGTCGCGGCGAAAATTGCGCACAAATGCTCGCGATCTTGGGGAATTCTCGCCCATTCACGGGGCGGTCGCATCCAGACGACGCGGAAGGAGAGCCGACGCTATTTAAGTACGAGGTTGAGCGATGGATGAGTGAGATCACTCGTCCAATCGAAATCGACGCTGAGCAGTTCTCTGGTGCGATGGTATCTGCACTCCGCTTTCGTCAGCCTGGTGGCGATTGGGTTAGGGCTCCTAATATGGGGTACGGTGTTTCGTATGCCCTTCCCATAGTTGTAGGTGGACTAGCGGCTTTGGAAGGTGGCTTGCTACTGGTCGAGAATCCGGAAGCTCATCTCCATCCGGCGGGCCAGTCTAGAATCGGCGTCTTTTTGGCTTGGCTTTCCTCCCAGGGTGTGCAGGTTGTCGTTGAGACGCACTCAGATCACGTATTGAATGGAATGCGGCTCGCAATAGCCAAGTTCAGGTACACACGGGCCAGCGACGCAATCGTCCACTACTTCGATGAGCAAGAGTCGCTTGGGCCGACTGTCGAGCGACTGTTGTTTTCAGAAACGGGCTCCGTTTCCAATTGGCCTAGTGGCTTCTTTGATCAGTATCAGCTGGATGTTGCAGCGCTCGGTCGCATTCGGCGCAAAGGATAGCAGATGGCATTTGTCGTGGACGGCTCCGAATGGGAAGTCAACAGATTCGCTTCGCCGACAGCATTTGTAGAAGCGTTGGACGCTCTAGTAGGTCGTGTAAATGTTGCTCTCGACCGAGACGAGGTGGTCTGGATAGGCGATGAGTTGCAGAGCAAAGTGATCTTGGACGGATGCGATCTATGGAGCCTCAGAGAGGCAGGCCTAAACCTGCCTGGAGAGTTGCTTCAAGAGTTGGGCGTCTGGCTAGGGCGCGCGCGCTACTACCTCGACGAGGATGAGTGGCCCGCGGGGTTTGAATCTTTCGAAGTTAGCGTTGGTGGGGAGGCTATCGAGAGTTCGGATGTTTCTTGGGCTCATCATTGTGTTTTGGCGCAGCGGCCTGTGGCATGTCTCGGTTTGCAACGAAACGGCGTTTTGCGAACTAAGTCAGCGACCGGCGAAGCTTATGTTCGATGGGTGCGAGACGAACCGGGACACGTGGGCTTCTGGAGAGATGTCATAGCCTCTGACGACAATGCGGGCCAGCTTGAGGCTCTCGCGCAAAATGCATTTCCTGACCTTTACTTCGTTCAGAACGTGTGGCGAGGAATTGGTGATTTTAATGGGGGCTATAGAGCGGTAAGTACTAAGCTTCGGCGGGCATTGAGCATTCTCAATGATTATGGAGTGTGGGTGTTCACTGCGTCGCCGCCAAATCTTCATCCTGCAGAACCAAGCGGGGTTGAAAGGGGAGCGCCCACGAAACTGCTCATACAGCAACGCTTTGCAGGTCTTGGTTTGACTGTGTCTCCTGAAGCAATCGAGGTGCGTCATGATGGTACCTGCAGAAGGGCCCGCGAAGTCGTGGTCGGCGGGCGTACGCTTTACTGCGAGTGGCACGAGAAGTTTGAGCTGCACCAGAATCGGATCTACTTTCATCC
Source organism: Frateuria sp. GZRR35 (assembly GCF_051900415.1). Lineage (NCBI taxonomy): Bacteria > Pseudomonadati > Pseudomonadota > Gammaproteobacteria > Lysobacterales > Rhodanobacteraceae > Frateuria > Frateuria sp. GZRR35. Next base: position 101,068 of record NZ_JBHZGL010000002.1, on the reverse strand, counting down.
GCCAGTAGCTCAGTCAGGCAACAAGACCGTCATCGGCTTCTTTACGCACCACTTGCCGCTGCCGTGAGGGCGTTAACAGAACCAACTAACGGGGTCAGAGCCCCTTACTGACAGCGGCCTGGGTGCGCGACGGACAGACGCGGTGGGGCGGGCAGTGCAGGCTGGGGTTTTCTGGGAGAGTCCCAAAACCCGGGTCAGAGTGCACTTTCCGGATGCTCTGGCGCCGGCTTGAAGCCAGGGCGCCGCTGCCGGCCTTGTTGCTCAGGGGCCGCCAAAACGGGGTCAGGGGCCAACGGGTCAGGTTCACTTACCGAGGATTAGCGACGTGGTGGCTGATTGGCGGGCAGATGCCGGCAAAGCGGCGGGTCTTGGCCGCGACCATGGCGCGGAAATCTTTCCGGCCCATGCGCGCCGAAAAAAAGGGGATGCGCCAATCCAAAAAGGGGCGCCGTGGCCGACCGACGTGCCATATACGGACTGCGCGACGACCTAGGACCCTCGATCTGACCTGGAGCTTCACATCTCCCGGCGCACGCTCTTCTTCGAGATGCGTGCGGATGCTCGTCAATTCGTCGTCGCAGTTACCCTCACTAACCACAATTTGCCCGCGACCTTCCCGCTCGATAGAGTTTCGCGATGTCATTCCATTGGGCGCCCGCATGCCCCCCTCACATTCACGCCTCTTGGAGAACAAAGGTGCCAGGGACAATTTCTGAGGGGGCAAAAAACGGGTCAGGTTCATTTTTTCTCAGGAGTGGGCATCGTTTTTTGGCGCCCAAAAAAGGGGGCGGAGGGAATTAAGCCTCGTCCAGCGAGCGGTCGGAGCGCCGCGGCCTACCGCGGTGTGGTACCTGAACCGGGCGGCCCAAGGCCTTCTCGATCATCGCCTGGAACTTCGCATCGCCCAGCGCACGCTCTTGTTCGAGGTGCGCGCGAATGCTCGTCAGTTCGTCCTCGCCTAAACCCTCATGCAACCAAGCCCGGTAGGATGCCGCGCGCGTCTGGGGATCGCGCAAAACCCGGTTCAGAGCGCGCTTTCGGCTATCCGGAGAATGTCAACGCCTATCGTCGGCCAAGGCACTCTTGAGCAGCGTGTCGTAAAGCTCCAGCCGCAAACGCACGCCTACCTGCAACATGCTCAGCCAGTAGACGAACATCAGGGCGCCGATCAGGACAATTTCCGGCCAACTCAGGTGTACCGGCCAACGCAGGTCCTTGAACTGCAGGAAGAGCGCCGTGGCGAGTGGCAGGAAGCCGAGGTTTTCCATGCTGCCCGTCAGGAGTGGAAGCTTGCTGCGGAACCGGTCGAGGCGATGGGCCGCAAAGGCGCTCATGGTCTGCAGGCGCTCCCTGGGAAAGCCTCTCATCCACTCGACCAGTTCCAGGTGGTGGGGCAAGTCGTGGTCGAGCGTCTCAGCAAACTCCCGGCGCTCGCGCGATGGTCGCAGGTTGAAGACGGAAAGTTCCCCCGCCCACGCGATCACGAAGGCGGCAATTTCGATAACAAGAAGCGCGATGGCTGCAATCAAAACCGTGGGACTAGCGGGCAGTACCTTGCTCAGGATCAGCCCTGACAGGCCCGCCAGCATGCCGATGCCGGTGCCCCATCTCGCACGCCGGCTCGGCGCCATGCGGTACGACGCATGCTCCGGAATGGCTTCGATGCACTGCTCTAAAGTGCCGAACGTGAGCTGCTGCGGTTCCATGCGCGTCGATCTGCTTGCATCCATTGGTCGGACCTTGGTACGTGGGGTCACTCGCCTAGGCGAGCCAGGTAGGTATTGGCCTCGAGCGTGCAGGACGCACCGATCGCACCGGGCAACCGAAACAGCCGCGCCTTGTTGCGGAAGTCGAAGACACGATAGAGGTGATAGCGCTCTGCGTCCGCTTCAGACCGCGCCAGCTCATTGCGGCTCACGAAGAAAGGCGTCAGTTGGCCGAAGGCGGTGGTTTTGACCTCAATCAGCCGCTCGCGGCCACTTTCCTCGTACGAAAGCACATCGAATCCCAGACCGTCCCCCTGCGTAGCGGCGACGTGTTCGATCCGCTCGCTCAACGCCTTCTTGCCGGCGGCGTGCAGACGGCGCGCTTCCAATTCCAGCACGAACAATTCGCCTGCACGGCCGAGGGAGCGGTTACGCGCCTCCTGGGCAAGGTAGTCCCGCTTGGCGGGCGAGAAGCGTGGTGCATAGCGGGCCGGCGCTTCGCGGACGCGGGTCGGCTTGGGCACATCCACCCACACCGCGTCGTTGTCGGCTTGCGCCACCGCCATCGCCGGGCGCAGCACTGCTGCCTGGGCGGCTTCCTGGAGCGCGATGCGCGTCTGAACCTGGGCTTCGACCACCTCCAGCAGCATGCCTTGGAAGTTGCCGCGCGGCTTGTAGCCATTGATGTACGGGAAACCCAGCGCCAGCATTACCGCACTGATATTGCAGTGCTTGAACTCAAGCGACTGGCGGCTGCGGCCGTCGAGTTTCTCGAGCAACGCATTGGCGTGCTGCGTCTTGCTGTAGCGCTGACCGTTGAGCTCCAGCGTCAGCATCGTCAGGTAGTCGGCAACGCAGGCCTCAACCTCGAGCCGTGACCAGTCTTCGCCCTTTGCCACGCGCCTGTCCCCCTGGGTCCAAGGTCAAGCGTAACGAACTGCCCTTTGCCAGAGAACAGGGTCGCGTTCAGTTGTCGAGGTAAAGGAGGTGGAGGGAGTCAAGCATTCGCTGCTAGGCCGCCGCAAAAGGGAACGTGACTAATCAAGCCTCGTCCTGCGCGCTGGCCCGCCGCGGCGGACGTTTGACGAAGGCTGCCGACTACGCCCGCGCCTCGCGTTCCGGACGCGGGGTGGGCGCGCCCCAACGGGGTGCGCGCAAGTCAGGCCGGCGCACCGGCCTGACCTCGCGTGGCCTGAGCCCGCACTCAGCGCCACCAGCCGAGGGAGTCCGGCGACCCGTCCGGGTGCGCGAACCAGCGCACCTGGTTGCGGCCATCCGGGCAGGTGTCGCCCTTTGACATGAGTACGATGGCATCGTCCCGGGCGGCCAACTCACCGTGGTAGCAGCTGCCGAAGTTGTCGCGGTAGTTGCGCAGGGTGGAGCTCTCCCAGCGTGGGTCCGTCTGTTCCTTGCCACCCTTGCGGACGGAATACATGCGTGCGCCAGCATGCGTGGTGTAGTGGCCGAAGCCTGGCTTGTAGTGATCGCCGTCCACCACGCGACTCTGCTGGATACTCACGTTGGTACGGTGGAGGTCGACGTCCCAGCCGTCCCCGGTGACTACATGAGCTGCCAACCGGTAGACCATCTGCAGCGGGTAGCTGATGCTCGTGCGGTCCCAGCTGATCACCCGCGTTCCGATCGCGCGGCGGCTCGTCTGCTCAAGGGTGCTGGCGAGCGAGATGTCCTGCTTGTAGAACTTCTCGGCGCTGAAAAGCCCCCATTGGGGACCTTGCACCTCGATTGCCTGGGTACTGCTGAAGCGGCTGGTCTGGTGCACGCGGGCGTCAATGCGGCCTTGCGAGGCGTTCACGAAGCCGCGGATCTCGAAGTCGCGTTGCTGCTGCGTGTGGATGTCGCCAATAAGGGTGTCGCAAACAAAGGTGCCAGGGACAATTTCTGACGACGGGGAGGGCGATGGGCTGAGAGCCGCTGCGGCTTCCCCCGATGGTGGCGCTCAGGGGATGTGGAGATGCTGGTCGCATGGCGAGACTTCCCCGCTTCGACCTCCCTGGGATTCCGCAGCATGTCGTGCAGCGGGGCAACAATCGATTGCCATGTTTTCTGGATGACGCGGATCGGCAGCGCTACCTGCAGTGCCTGCACCAGGCGCTGGTGCGTTTTCGCTGCAGGCTGCATGCGTACGTGCTGATGAGCAACCATGTGCATCTGTTGCTCACGCCCACGGAGAAGGGCGCGGTGTCCCGGTTGATGCACACCTTCTCACGGAACTACGTGGGGCTATTCAACGGGCGCCACGGGCGTACCGGGACGCTGTGGGAGGGGCGCTACAAGGCGTGCCTGGTCGATTCGGGGCGCTACTTCCTGGCGTGTAGCCGCTACATCGAACTCAACCCGGTACGTGCGTGGATGGTAAGCCACCCGTCGGAGTATCCATGGTCCAGCTATGCCGCCAACGTCGGCGAGCGGATCGATCCCCTGCTAATGCAGCATCCGGAGTATCTGGCCCTGGGATCGGATTTGCCGGGGCGTGCGTCCGCGTATCGGGAGCTGTTTAGGGAAACCTTGCCCGAGGAACTTGTCAGCGAGATCCGCAGCTACCTCGCGCAACAAAAGGCTTTGGGAACGGATCGCTTCCGTGCCTGGGTGGAGTCCCGCACGGGCCGCTTCGCCGGACTGAGGCCCGTGGGACGTCAACCCGTCCGCTGAATTGTCCCCGGCACCTTTCGCCCCTCATGGCCTCGTCATCAACACTAGCTGGCGTTCGGTAGCCGAATGTCTGATGCAGCCGTTTACGGCTATAGAAGCCCTCGAAACCTCAGGGTCAGAGTGAGCTGACCCCGTTCGCCAGACCCCCGTTCGCCAAGGACCCCGTTCGCCAAGTGGTCGCGGTTTGGTGCCTTTGGCTGGCGCGGACACGGTATGCTTCGGTGCCACCGCAGGCAGCCCGGCAATCCAACGCTGCCCTTTGCGATCACTTGCGCCAATCGAATCAGGGAATGAGATATGGCAAAGCAATCATCAGGGAAAAGCGTCGATCCGTTCAGGAAATTCGGTACGCACTCGGTCGACATGCGGATCGCCCTGAATCAGATCAACCCTGCTTTGGCCTACAAAGTGGGAAACATGGAGTGGCTGAACGAAATAAAGCAGGGCATTCGCTACGAGAACGGAGAAACCATTTCAGAGCTGTCGGAGAAGATGTTTCTCGTGGCGGCAATGGCAGAGCTCGCCACGACTTCCGCGCCTTCCGCGCTGCTCGCGGCCAATATGGCTGCCGCCGGTGATCCGAAACCGGTGGGTGAAACTGAGGCCCACCATATCGTTGCATTCAAGGCTCAGGCCGCCCACGCCTCGAGAAGGTTGCTCTTCCGATGGCGCATCGCGATCAATGATAAGGACAATGGAGTCCATCTTCCGGCGTACAAGCGTTCGGTAGTGGCCTCGCTTTCCAATGCGATCAAGCATCGGCCGATTCATACCGATGTTTACCACATGGCTGTCTTTCGAAGGCTTGATACCTATGCGAAGACCAATGGCGCCGACACGGCAGTCGGTCGAGACGCGTTGAAATCGATCAGGCGGAAAATATTGAACGGCACCTTTCCATATTTGCGGGAGCATCAACGATGAGCGTCTGGGAAATCACGAATTTCCTAACGAACACCGCTGCATGGGTCGGTCCGTCGCCCGAGGTGCAGTTTGATCCGGATTTGTCCGAATCGTTCTGGCAGCAATTCGACAACAAGACGCCGGGGCAACCGCTTTACTGGAAAGATCGTCCCAGGCTTGCGGTGTTGCCGAAAGAGGGGCGCAGAAAACTTCCTCCCCGCGCGGACGTCAGTCCGTTTACCGCAAGCGGCCTGGTTGTCAACGACAAAATACGTACCTGCCTTGGCGACCTCCTGGCGCAATTCGGGCAGCTTTTGGAGATCGATGTCGATGGTAAAACCGAGTACTACTACAACGTCACGAATGTAGTGTCGTGCCTCGATCGCGAGCAATCGCAGTTCGATGGGCCGTACGTTGAGGAGCCGGTCTTTATTGAGCGACTAGTTCCGTCAGCGCCCTCCATTTTCGTCGAGCCCGCCATTCACGGGCGTATCTTCGTGAACGACGCCGCGAAAATCGCTATGGAAGAACGCATCGCGGCAAACAAGATCAGCGGTATGGACTTCAGGCGCTGGAATTAGGGATGGTCTGATCAATCGCGAAGCGCAAACGGGGTCAGGTTCGCCATCATCGCCCGCACGGGGTTGAGTTCGATGTAGCGGTAGCACGCCAGCACGTAGCTTGCGGTATCGACCAGGGCGGCCTTGAAGCGACCTTCCCACAGGGTGCCGGTGCGTCGGTAACGCGCATTGAAACTGCCGCGTAGCGCCGTCCCACCGCCTGCATCATGCGCGATATCGCACCAGGCTCGGCCGGCGTCGCGAGAAGATGGACATGGTTGGTCATTAGCACGTACGCATGGATGGCACAGGCGTGTTTGGTCGCCGCCCACGCAGCTCCTGCAGGTACGGCCATAGTCGACCGGCGCGCCAAAGCAGGCGTTGCGGTCGTTCCCTCGCTGTACCACGTGTTGCGGGATCTCTGGCAGATCCAATCTTGGTCGCCGTTCCACGACCATTTCCTCATCTAAAGGTCGTGAGAATGGGCACAGGCACTGCGTTCGTCTGTCGGGTCAGACGGATGCGGACGCACAGCTATCGCGCGCCCGTGTGTGGGCGAAAATGAATCTGACCGTTTTTGCTCAGTCCGGCTTCCTGCACGGTGTAGCCCTGTCGCCGGAACGCCTCACCCGCCAGCAGTTCGAACTGGCGCCAACTTGGCGCGCTTAAGCTGTCCAGGCCTGTCTGCGTTTCGAGCAAGTGTCGGCGGCCTTTTGCCCCGAGGTAGGAAGCCAGGCCAAGTGGTCCTCAGGCGGCTAAATGGGGAGCCTCGCTCGTGGCTCTTGCCGCCGTCCCCAAGTACGTGGCCAAAGTACCCTCGGTTGAAGAATCCTGACATTCAAACCGACAACTAGGTCAGGGGGGGGGGCGGCTCAGCCTCATCCGTTCGCCCTCGGAAAGTGCGCGCTGACCGGCCCCGGAACGCGGCTTTTGGTGCTTTACCGCTGCTCCACCCATAGACTTGCAGGCTTGCCCCAACCGCCTGGCGATCGATGATCAACAACGACATCCTGCGCAGCATCCGCTACATGCTCGACCTCAGCGACAACAAGGTGGTCGACATCATCGGACTGCCCGATCCGTCCTTCGCCGTCGAAAAGGACGACGTGCGCGCCTTCCTGCTGAAGGAAGACGAGCCCGGGTCTCGGCCGTGCAACGACAAGGTGCTCGCCCACTTCCTTGACGGGCTGATCCTTTACCTTCGCGGCAGGGACGAGAGCGTGCCGCCGCGGCCGGTGGAGAAGCGCGTCAGCAACAACGTGGTGCTGAAGAAGCTGCGGGTGGCCTTCGAGCTCAAGGACGTGGACATGCACGAGGTGTTCGCCGAGGCGGGGTTGCCCGTGTCCAAACCGGAACTGTCGGCGTTGTTTCGGCAACCGGGGCACAAGAACTACCGCTCATGCGGCGACCAGCTGCTGCGCAATTTCCTCAAGGGCCTGACGCTGCGTGTGCGCGGCTCTTAAGCCGCCCGTGCTTCAGAAGCGTTCGCCCGCGGGCAGGTAGCGCCACGCGCCCACGGGCATCTTGGCCAGCGGCACCTTGCCGATGCGGATGCGCCGGATCGCCACCACGCCCAGGCCAACCTGCGAGCACATGTCGCGCAGTTGCCCTTCCTGCACGCCCTTGAGCGCGAAGCGCAGGCGGATCTCGTTCTGCCAGCTGACCTTGCACGGTCGCAGCGGCCGGCCGCGAAATTGGAGGCCGTGGTTGAGCTTGAACAAACCATAGGGCGCGATCTGGCCGCTGACCTCGACCACGAACTCCTGTTCGATCTCGTCGCGGTCTTCGGTCAGCTGGCGCCTCACGCGGCCATCCTGGGTCAGGACAATCAAGCCGCTCGCCTCGGTGTCCAGCGGCATCAGCGGCACCAGTCGATGGAAGTGGCGATCGAGCAGCCGCACGCCTGAAGGATCGTCGGGCCAGTGTGTTCCCGGCTGCACCAGGCTCGCCGCAGGCCTGTGGCCCTTGATCGCGTCATAGCTGACCGGCTTGTGCAACAGGATCGTGGCCGGTTCGACGGCCTCCAGTTGCGCGGCGGGATCGAGTGCAACGACCTGCGTTGACACAGGATATGCGGGATCTTCCACCACGCGCCCGTCGACCGACACATAGCCGCCTTTGATGTACTGCTCGGCCTCGCTGCGTGAGCAGCGCGCCAGGTCGGCCAGGTATGTGGCCAGTCGAACCGGATCGGGCATGAATCAGCGCCGGGGCATCAGGGCGCCCAGTCTAGCAATCGAATGGAGCAGCGCTGATGCAGGCGCTGGACGAACGTGCGTAGAAAAAAAGGACGTGGCTAAATTAAGACTCGTCCTATGCGTGGGGGCCCGACGCGCGGCCGGCAAACTAGCGGGGCCAGAGCCCGTTCTGCCTGACAAGCAGCGGCTCTGACCGCTTAAGCCCCCCCTACAGCGGCAACACGCCCTCGGCCCAGGTCGCTTCCACGCTGCCATCGGGCGCAGCTCGGGCGCCGCGCTGGGCCTGCCAGGATCGGCCGGCCGCCCACGGATCAAGCGAAAAGTGCACTCTGACTTGGGTTTGCATACAAAGCGCCAGTGCGGCGATCCACCACCAGACACCTGCAAAACCGTATGTCGAATCGAACGCGCGTCCTCCGTCGGTTGAATGCAGTGCTCTTGAAAGCCACGCCGAGGAGGAGGCGCAGGAATGAAAAAGATCAAGGTACACGGCCAGCCACCGACACGCGTCATCCGCGTGCTTTTGGCTGCAAAGGGATGGCCCAGCATTCGGGCCCCTTCGTCTTGCTAAACACCCATGCCGCCAACCCAGGCTCGACCCGCCAGGTATCGCTCAGCATGTCGTGCAGTGAGGCAACAGGCGGACCGCTGCGCTACCGCGTCCGCCATGAAGTGCCGCTGTGGCAGGTCGGCGAGCGACCGCGGATGCGGCAGATGGTGGTGGAGGGCGATCCGGGCCCCGCGGTGTGAGACCAAGCTAGAGCCAGGCGCCCCGGGGGGGCAGAGATGGCGGTCGGAGGACCTCGCCCGTCGAGCCAAGGTCCTCCGCATTCAAATGGGGTGCTGGAAGTGACCAGGTCGCTTCAAGGGGTTATCGAGGGCCGGGCGTGGAGGTATCCATCTGGTCCAGGTTGAGCTGGGTGCGCTCGTAGTCGATCAGCAGCAGGTTGGCCTGGCGGTAATCCTTGGACGCAAGCGCCGATTGCATCATCGCCGCCACATCCTCTGCGCTTTTTCCCTTCAGCGGTTCGTTCCGGACCATCCGACGATCGCTCCCGCGAAAGGCCGCGGCAATGACTTTGGCCTGCTCGGCCGGGACACCCAGGCGCTGCCATTCTTCGGCAAGTTTTTCTCTCAATTCCGGCAGCGTAGTTATCCCGTCGTTCCACAGCTCCGTGGTGCGGTTATTCCACTTGCCGGTCGTGTCCCGGTAGCGCAAGGTCGTGAGGTCATTGCGCTTCAGTCCGTGGCGGAGAGCTGTGTCCGGTTCCTTGTGGCTGCTTTGTTGTGGATACGGCGAACCTGTGGGCGACGGGCCCGGCTCGCCCAGCCCTTCGGACTGGAATCCAACCGTGGCCAGGCACAAGGCAACAACACAAATGTGCTTCTTCGCGAGCATGTCCGGTCCTCCATGAGATCTGCGCCGTGGGCGCGGGACGGCGGGTGTGACGGACTCGCCTGGAGGCAGGCTACTTCGCCTGGGTGCTTGGCGCCACCGGGAGCTTCCGAGGCCTCGTCGGTGTTGCGCGTCCATTCGGCGTTTCTCGCAGCGAGAAGGGCTCGTACCTAAGCCGTAAGGTGCAAGAAGGAAAACTTTGAACGCGGGGGCGCGACGCGCCGTGGCACGGCATGCTTCCGTCGAGCGTTGCGGGCCATCGCCACGACCATTGCGGGGCTTATGGGCCGTGCAAACCCGAGCTCGAGTGCAATTTCCCGACAACGTAGGGATGTCCCCGCCGACAGCTAGGCGCAAAAAGATGGCCCAGCATTCGCGCTTTGGCGCCCGCCGCGAAGTGCTGCTCTGGCAAGCCGGCGAGCGGCCGCGGATGCGGCAGACGGTGGTGGGGAGGCGATCTGGGTCTGGCAGTGTGAAACCGAAAACGGGCGGAGCAGATCGGCAGCTGCAAGGTCAGGTCATAGGGGAAGGGGGATCAGCCACGCTCCCTTTTCCCGCTACTTGCGCACCCGGCCGTCGCCCAGGTCGACGTGATACGTGTGTCCCTTCCCGTTCTCGACCAGCAACTCATTGAGGGCCGCGTCCAGCCGCATACTTTTGAAGAAGGTCCACTGCACGTCGGCTTCGATGTGGGGCTCGATATGTGACTGGTACACGCAACTGATCCACAGGCGCTCTCCGGAGCCGACCCTCGTGGCCACGACATAGCCCCCGGGCGGCAGCCCAGCGGCGGCCGGGCTTTCCAATTGCTCGTAGCGCACCCCCGCGTGGGTGACAGGCGACACCCATGCCGGGCGGCCGCGGCTGGCTGAGAAGGCGGGCGGCGCGTCGGGAGGGCAGTCCATGTACTCGTCCTTGGAGGTTTTAGGGTTCGATTGCGGCACTTTAGCGCGAGGAAAGCCGGTCAGCCGCGTGAGCGGGAAAGCTCCCAGAAGGACACGGTATGCTTCGATGCCACGGCAGGCCTCCCAGCAATCCAACGCTACCTTTTGCAATCACCTGTGCCAATCGAATCAAGAATGAAGCGTGGCAAGGCAATCATCAGGGAAAGCGTCGACCCGCTTTGCTCTTGGCTTATTGGCGCCTGTCACGGTTTTACGAAGCGCAGTGTCATCCGGTCCGATTCGCCAATGGCCTGCATTTTCTTGTGCTCGCCATCGGGGCCGGCGAGGTTGGGTGGGAGGCGGTGGACGTTGACGTCTTCCGGGTCAGCCGGGTTGGCATTGATTTCGGAGACGCCATCGAGGCGGAAGCCGGTCTTCAAGGCCAGTCCGATGAGGTAGTCCTCGGGAATGCGATGCAGGGTGCGGGAACTTTGCTGTGCGTTGGCAAAAGGCTTGGCACGGTGCTCGACCACCCCGAACACGCCGCCGGGCTTGAGCACGGCGAACGCGGCCTTGAGCACCGCGGCAAGCGTATCCGGCCCCTGGTTGAGCCAGTCGTGCGTGTTGCGAAAGGTCAAAACCATGTCGGCAGTCCCGTCGGGGCCAAGCCGCACCTGCTCCGGTGGCGCGAAGTCGATGAGGGGGCCGACCTTTCCGTACACCGCCGGCGCCGCTTTGAGCTTGGCGGCAAACGCACTGGCGCCCGGCGCGGTTGCCTCGACCAGATGGCCGTGGGCGGCCAGGTAGGGCGCGAGGATCTCCGTATACCAGCCGCCGCCTGGCGCCAGCTCCACCACCGTCATGTCTGGCTTTAGACCGAAAAATTCCAGCGTTTGCACGGGATGGCGGTAGGCGTCACGCGCCTTGTTGGCGCCCGAACGCCAGCTACCCGCGGCCGCCTGCGGCAGGGAGATGGCGGCGGGCGTGGCGGGTTCGGCGGCAACGGCAAGGGGATGCAGGCCGACCAGCAGCGCGCTGATCAACCACGGGAACAGCTGGCAGGTACGGCGGATCATGGCGTGGACCTCCGGGGGGGGGGCATCCAAGCCTACTCCCCGGCCATCCCCGACGTCCGTAGCCGCGTCGGCTGGGCGTGGGTCCGTTGGTCGCGTCCCGTCCCATTGTTCGCTTTAGTGCACGCCCGCCCTGCCGATAACCGCGGGTACCCGCGTGAAAACGCCCGTCTGCCAAGGCGGCCTCCTCTACACTCGCCAGCGGACTTCTCGGACCTTCCGGATGCAAGCGCCCGACATTGACGATCGCTATGCACGGATGGCCGTGCTGTTCATGCTGTCGTTGGCGCTGCTGGGCGGGATCTGCGCCACCGCGATCCATTGGATGGCCCCGGTCCATCAGACGATGGACCTGATCGTGCCGCCCACGATCAGCGCGCTGTACGCCGGCCTGGTTATTGCCCTGACACGGCGTCCCCAATGGATCGTCAGCATCGCCCGGATCGCGCTGGTGGCCGGAGGGCTGGCGCTTGCGGCGCCGGCCTGGCTCTACACGCTGCAGGCCACCTTGACGCCCGGTACGCTGCTGGTCGACACCCTGCCGCCGGTGTCGTCGCTGTTCGTGGTTTTCCTGGTCATGCTGATGATCTTCGTCCCCGGCCGGCTTGCGTTTGTCCTGGCCGCGCTCGGCTGGACGACGATCGCGTTGCCGGTGCTGGTCTATCTGCTGTTCCATCGCGAGGAACTGTGGTCCGCGCGCGGCACGGATCTTTTGATGGCGTATGGACCGGTCAGCATCATGGCCGTCGTGTTGCTGCCGGTGCAGCGTGGACTGGCCGGCAAGATCCGGCGCTTGTCGACGGAGCGGCAGCGGATGGAAATGCTGCTTCATCGGGATCCGCTGACGGGCGCCCAGAGCCGGCTGCTCGGCGAACGGAGGCTGCGCGAAGCGTTGGACCGGGACGCGCCTGCCGGCGTGATCATGCTGGACCTGGACCGGTTCAAGGCGATCAACGACACCTATGGCCATCCTGTGGGCGATCGGGTGCTGCAGGCGGTGGCGAGTGGTTGCAAAGACCTGTTGCGCGGAGACGAATGCATCTCACGCTGGGGAGGCGAGGAGTTCCTGGCGCTCGTGCCCGACATCGACGCGTCCGGCCTATCGCAGGTGGCCGAACGCCTGCGTTCGGTCATCGCCGGCTTGCCGGTGGCGCCCGTGCAGGGGGTGACGGCCTCGTTCGGGGTAACCATGATCCAGCCTGATGACACGCTCGACACCGTGCTGCAGCGTGCGGACCGCGCGCTCTATCGCGCCAAGGAGCAGGGCGGCAATCGGGTGGAGGCGTCGTCCGGCGAATAAGCCGAATACCGGTCGAAACACCGAACTCAACCTGGCGCATAAAACCTGGTCAGATGCACCTTGGCGGGTGCCAGGGCAGCTCGGGTAGCACGTGCCACCGACGCCCCCGCTTTCAGTCGTGGGCCGGTATAGAGTCCGGGTGCCGAGCGCGTGCCAACGCTTCTGCCCGCTGGCAAACGTATGGCTGCACGCAAGGAACTCTCGCATGAGCGTTTCGTCAACGAAGGCGCGAAGAAAGCCCTGGATAAAAGCATCGCTGAAAACAACATCACCGGGATGAGCTTTCGTCGGGCGGACGTCGCCGGGGCCCTTTGAACAGGGAACGGGGCAGCGAGCCGAGGACCACTTACGGATGCACCGAGCTCAACCCGACGCACGTGCCATCGCGGTACGCCCGGTGATCTCACCGTCTCATCCGGCGGGAGGTGCGCCTGCGCAGCCTACCCGGACGGATGACGGTTCAAAGCACGCCGTCCTGGGCCTGGCAACTGCGCCTGGCGGACGGCAGATTCAGCGATGACTTTCCGGGGCGAACTGTTTTGACCGGCCACTGTGCTTCGGCAGCAGCCGCGAGATGGTGCGCGCTTTGCGTTGGCAATAGAAGCGCGAGCGCACGCGGCGCGCAACGAGGCGATACCGGACGTGTCGTCAATGCACGAAGCGCCTCCGAACGAGCCGTGTACGCTCGAAGCGTGGTTCGCTGACAGGTGCGCGCCCCTGCTTTGCGGCGATTCCTTTGCTGCGTGCTGCGGCCGTGGCCGCCGGTGCCGCCAGCGCTCGATCACCTTTCCTGAGCGGTCACGGTGTCAACCTGATTGCCCGCTCGGGAGCCGCCCATGTCCTCGGCACTCCGCCGCTTCATCACCGATCGCCAGGGCCGCGTCGTGGTGGCGCAACCTCCCAACGGGCCGATGCTCGCCTGGAGCGCGCTGGCGGTCGCGGCGCGCTTGTCCACCGGTTCCGGGCATTTCGTCCTGCCGCTCCTGCGTGACGCGACACTGGCCTGGTGGGCGGGGTTGGAACTTGTCGAAGGGGACAGCCCGTTCCGGCGTACGCTTGGCGGCGCGACCCTGCTTGGGTTGGCGGCGATGCGGCTGCACCGCCTGCCATTGGGCCAGGCCCGGGCAGGCCGCAGATCGGCGATTTCTTCTCGGGGCTGACGTTTCCACTGGCAAGGTTCGCCGCGTCAAGCCAGGCTACGGGCATGGGGCGGCGGATCGCCGAGCCAGGCGGGACCTGGCGGCCTCGCCCGCAACCGTGTTCCGCTCAGAGCCGGACCTGGCCGACGTTGTCCTGGTAGTCCTTCTTCGGATCGACGCCAAGCATCGCCTTGACCCCGGCGACCAGGCTGGAGCCTTCAAGCCAGATCTCGGCATCGGCCGGATCGAAGCGCAGCAGCACTAGTGTGGGATCGTCCTTGCCGCCTTCGTACCAAGCGGCGATGAAGGGGTTCCACAGGCGATCGATGACGGCCCGGTCGTAAGTGCGCGAGAGCCTGCCGTGGACAGTCGCGAAGACGTCATGTCCCTTGGAGGAAAGCGTCAGCAACGCCGGTGCCGGCGCGGACACGACCGCGCCCAGTTCGGTGGATGTGCCGGTGAAGAACCAGACCGGACCGCCTTCGTCGCCCTCGATCATTGCCGTCATCGGACGCGGGTGGCTGTGGGCATCGGCCAGCCCGAGCATCACGGTGCGATCGTCCTTGACGGCGTTCCAGAACTTTTGTTTCAGCTCGCCTGCATCGGCCATGGCGGATTCTCCGCGGAAGGGGCGTTTTTCTATAGCCTGCGGGGAATGAGCGGTGCGTGTAGCGCGTGGCGGGTCCTTCCGTGCCACGCTTCCGGGTTCCGGCCGAGGCGTGGCCAGGCCCGCAGAGGCGATCCATGCAGTTGCACGCTCCCCACCCGCATCGGCCGCGCATCGTGCTGGCGACGTTCGGCACTTACGGCGATCTCCATCCGTTTCTCGCGTTGGCGCTGGCCTTGCGCGAGCGTGGCGCGGCCCCGGTGCTGGCCGCCGGCGAGGTGTTTCGCGCGAAGGTCGAGGCCGAGGGTATCGGGTTCCATCCGATGCGACCGGACATCGAGGCCGTGGCCAACCGGTTGGCATTGACGCCTCGACAACTGGCCCGCGCGGTGGCCTCGCGCCCGCAGTTTCTGCTGCAGCGCATCCTCCTGCCGGCGTTGCGGGACGCCTACGACGACGCCATGGTGGCCATGCGCGGCGCCGACCTGGTGGTCACCCATTCGGTTGCCTATGGCGCACAGCTGGCCGCCGAAAAGCTTGGCCTGCCGCGGGTAGGCATCGTGCTGCAGCCGATGCTCTTTGCTTCGGCATCCGACCCGCCGGTGATCGCCGAGATGCCGCGCTTCTCGCGCTGGATCTATCGCCAGGGGCCTGTATGGACGCGCGCGTTCCTGGCACTGGGTCGCCGCATCGCGCGGCGATGGGCGCGGCCGATCGATGCCTTCCGTCGTGAGGTCGGCCTGCCGCCGGCGACGGCGCACCCCCTGTTCGAGGGCCAGTTCACCGGCATCGGCGCGTTCGGCCTGTACTCGCCGCTGCTGGAACCGCCGCGGCCGGAGCACCCGCCACATACCACGATCGCCGGCTTTGCCTTCTACGACAGCGAGCATGGCGGCGCGTCCAGGTTGTCGCCCGCCCTGCAGGCGTTCCTGGACGGCGGCGCACCGCCGGTGGTCTTCACGCAGGGGACCTCGGCGGTGCACGATGCGGATGACTTCGTGCGCGAGAGCCTCGCCGCGATCGACCGGCTTGGCGTGCGTGCCGTGCTGGTACTCGACGAGGAACAGGCCCGGCGCTGGTCGTCGCATGCCACAGCGACGATCCCGTGACTGGCTACGCCCCGTACTCGACGCTGTTCCCGCAGGCGGCCATCAACGTCCACCACGGCGGCATCGGCACCACCGCCCAGGCGCTGCGCGCCGGTCGCCCGCAACTGGTCACGCCTTATCTGGTCGACCAGCCGGACAACGCGGCGCGGGTGGTGCGGCTCGGCGTCGGTCGGGCGGTGTCACGACGCGCCTGGCGCAGCGCGAATGTTGCCGCTGCCCTGCGGGCCCTGATGGACCAGCCAGGCTACCGGCAGGCGGCAGCGCGCGTCGGCAGCCAGGTGGCGCAGGAGGAGGGCGCCCGCGTCGCCGCCGAGGCGATCCTGTCCCTGCTCGGGCGGGCCGCCAGGTGACTATGGGGCGCGGTCGATTGACGCCCGGCCCCAGGCCGGCAAGCGTGATCCGTGCCGAAGACGCCAGCGGCGGCCGACCTGGCGCGAATGGATCCCGACCACTTTCAATGATGGAGACTTTGCCTATGCCAGACATCAGCGCGCGGTCGCTGGTCCTGATCATCCAGGCGGTCGACCGCGAGATCACCCGCCTGATGAGCTTGCCGGACGATGCGATCACGCCGGCCGAAGAGCTCCGGCTGGTCGATTACGAGTCGCTCGCCCACGAACTCGAAGAGGCTTACGCGAGCGTGACACAAGGCCAGACGAACCTTCCCGCCTACGAGCGCCTGGTGACGCATCGCGGCCCCGATGATGATTGACCCACTGCCGGCCGAGCACAGCCCGCGCGCAAGCCGTCGCGCGGAATAGCCCGTAACGATTCAGTTCTTCGCGCTTCACGCGTCCCGGAGCATACGAGCGGCGAACCTCGCTCGCTTCAAAGGGCCGGCCGTGACAAGCAACGTGCTGCAGATCGACCTGGACAATAGCGGCCGGCATTGCTGCGGAAGGCGGTGATGGAGGGCGATCCGGGCTTGGCCGTATGAAGCGTGAACGGGCGCTTCCCACATGTGACCGAAAAACGAACCGTCCCCTTGTCGACCGCCTTTTACGCCCCCGGCCGCCGGATGCGGGGCTGGCCGGAGATCGGGTCGATGTCGGACTTGGGCTCAGGAGCTGGCGCCGGACATCCGCAGACGCGTCCGGTCGCGGGGTCCACCGCGAACCGTTCGCCGCGCTCGTTCTCGATCAGGAGCTTGCCGCGTTCGACGCGCAGTGAGCGGAACCATACGTCCTGCACATCGCCCTCCCGCTCGGGGCGGCGTGCATTTTCGTAGACCTTCAGCCGCCACATCTGGCGATTGGACGCGTCGTAGGCTGCAAGGATGCCTCCGACCTGGCCGTCCGTTTCGAGGTCGCCAGGAACCTGGGCATAGCGCATGCCCGCGATCCAGACCGGTGGAACACGCGGGGGTGGCGCGCGACTGGCGTCGCGTTGGACGGTGGTGGTCATGGTGTGCTCCTTGTCGCTGGCGCCGCAGCGCGCAGCCGGATCAAAACGATAAGCGTTGCCGCATTTTTTGCGAAGCGGCCCATATCAGGCCAGGAATCGATCCGCTGCGGGCCTTTATGGGAGAGCCGCCCTCCAGCGCTCATCCGGGGTTGGTTGTTTTCGGCTTTGGCCGCACAAGTTCACACCCATCGCCAAGTTCGGCGCGGTCGTAGTCGACCCACCCATGCCTCGCCTGCCATACCGGATGGACGATCCGCGGCCGGTAGTGCCAGGTCGTGCTGAAAAGGCTTCGCGAGCTGTCCTGCCCGGCAAACTCGACACCCGCCATGTCCGCCAGCGTGGCGAAGGTGTCGGCGCTGCTGGCGCGATCGCCAGCGTTCGCGCGTAGTGCAGCCAGCTTTTCGGGGAACGCCTGCGCGTAGGCATCGGAGTACCAGAACAGCGCCGGTACCGGGAACTCGTAGCGGTAGCCGTGCCCATGTTCGGTCATGCGGCAGGTGGCCGTCGGCAGGGTTTCGCCGTGGTCGGACTGGTACCACAGGGCTGCGATCGCGCCGGTCTGTCTGAGCTCGGCGATCGTGCGGGCCAGCACGTGGTCGGTATAGACGATGGTGTTGTCGTAGCTGTTGGTGACGCGGCGGTAGCGGGTCGCGGATGGACCGCCGTCGCGCAAGGTGGGCGTGAAGGTCTTGAAGGCTGGCGGGTAGCGCAGGTCGTAGCTGCCGTGGCTTCCGATCATGTGCAGCACGACGAACAGGTCGCCGCGCGACTGGCGCACCACCTGGGCGAGCCCTTCGGGCAGGCTGCCGTCATACCGTTGCAGGTTCAGCCACTGCAGGTGCTGCGCCTCATCCGCATAGGCGGTAATGGGCGAGTTCCACGCGCCGGTCGGGCTCTGGTTGGACAGCCACCAGGTATCGAAGCCCGCCTCGCGCATCAGGGTCACGACCGATCGCTCGGTAAACGGATGGAACAGCCCCAACGTCGCCGGCTTGCGGGTCAGCATGGCCGGTACGGCGCCAATCGTCGTCGGCCACGGCGAAATCATGTCGGTGATCGGAACGAGGTCATCGGTGTGCGACAGTTCCGGGTTGGTCGACCGGCCGTAGCCGAACAATTGCCAGTGGTTGCGGCGGCTGCTTTCGCCGATCACCAGAACGTAGATCTGCCGTTGGCCTGTCCGGGCGGCGTGGACGGCGTGGAAGCGGAAGCCCTGCGTCCTGCGCATCGCCGCCTGCAGGCGGGCTTGATCCTTCCACCACAGAGCGAGCGTGAGCGGAATACCAAAGGGATAGCTGTCCCGCACCGCCCGGATCATGTGCGAGCCAAGCCCTTCGCCAGCCGCAATGCCGACGCCCGCGGGGCGCTGGGCCACGGCCTGCGTGCAGAGGAAAGCGAACACCGGTACCGCGGCCAGGGCAACCACCATGCCATGCACGCGCCGCGAGGCGATCAACTGCAGCCTGGCGCGGGCGCAGAGCCGGGCGGCGATGACCGCGAGCGCCCCCGCGGCCAGGGACAAGGCCACCAGCATCCACAAGCCCGGTCCCAGAAAGTCGGTAGCTTCGGCCAAGTTGGTCGCGAGCAACGTGCCGAGCACTGCTTCGGTGATGGGCGTCCGATAGTCGAGGATGTAGAAGGTCGCCGTCGGCGCCAGCACGGCGAGCGGCACCATCAGCAGACACGCCAGCCGGGGCCAGCGCCCCAGCACCGCAAAGTACGCCAGCAGCAGCATCGCCGGCAGGACGAGCTGGGCGGCAACCCAGGACAACTTGCTGGCGTGCGGGCTGGCCACCACGAACGCCACGTCGGGAACCATCAGTATCGTGGCGAGCAGGACGATCGAACCGAGCGCGATGCGTCGCGGCGTTATCCCGAGCCGGTCATCCGTCCCGCGCATCATCATCTCCGCCGTAGGGAAGCGTGCGGACCAGAAGGCGAGCGATCGAGGCGGCGACAGGCGTTACCGGAAAGCCGGTGCGGTGTGCATGCCTGAGGGAGGCGCCGGTTGGTCGCAGCCCAAGACTGGCCGTAGGCTGCAGGGAAGAGCCTGGCTGGCGTGCCGACGGTGGAGGGCAGGGCCGGGCTCCTATGGCAGCGAAGCTTGGCGCAGGGCCCGGCCATGCAAAGTGAAAAGCGGGGCGAGGGTGTGTAAACGGGCAAGCGAGCACGGGCGCAAGCTCAACGCTTGGATCGTATCGAGCACGGCTGCCGACCTGAGCGACAGGTCTCCGGCCGCCGTCGCCAAAGACGCGTCCGCCCGTCAGGACGCGACCCTGTTTGTGCATTTGTTCATGAGAGCTGTCGAACAAATCGCTCCAGCCAGAGAAAGGCGATCAGCGGTGCAGCCGGCGCATCGGCACGAGTCGTTGCCACTTCATCCAGAAGCGCGAGAGCGGCACGCCGGTCAACCAGGCCAAGGTCGGCCAGCGCACATTCCGACAATTGAGCGACCAGACTCTGGTGCTGCTGGGAGATCAGTCTGGGAAGCACGCCGGCGAAGGTTTCCTTTATATAGTCCTTTCGGAAGACCTCACCGCCCAGACGGCCGTGCAGGTACTGCCTCGACATTTCGCGTCCGTGTCGCTTGTCCGGCGGCAAGCCATGGCAAAACTCGACCAGGCGAGGATGGCTCAAGGGGTTGACGGGCCACAGGCCATGCCGCAGAAGGTGGGGCGCCTGGCAAAGGCTCGCGACCAGGGCAGATACGGGCACAGGGCTTGTCGGTGCGTCCATCCCGCGCACGGTCCGCGCGGCCTCCAGGGCAGGCGGCGTGAGGATGGCTTCTGCACGGTGTCTTGCGTTGGCGACAAGACTGGATGGGCTTCTGGCGTCGCCACCTTCATCGCGATAGCGCGGATACAGTTCATCCCCTCCGACGCCGGTGAATAGCGTCTTCCTGCCTTGTGCGTGCGCTCGCGACCACAGGAAATCGAACGCCTCGAGATAGAGCTCCGCATTGGGATATTCGGCACGCGCTCTCGATCGCAAATCGAGTGACGGTGGATATGCGTCGATATCTACGGTCTCGTCTTCCAGCCCTAGCAGACGGCCTATTTTGTCCCGACGGTCGCGCTGGGCCTGGCGCTGATCGCCGTCAACAAGAATGCCCTTGCTGGCGACGGGCCCGTAGAGCTGGGTGGCGGCTGCGGCGACGGTGGCCGAATCCAGGCCGCCGCTCAGTTCGATTGCAATCATGTCGCCGGACAGCGGGCGAGCATCGATCGTACGGCACAGAATTTCTTCGAATTCCTCCAGCGTGCCGCTTGCACCACCGGGTGATACAAGCCTGCTTTCCGCTGGGTTGGGGTACTGGTAGCGTGCTTGCCCAGGCTCTACGTAGAGCGTGGCGCGCTCGGTCAGCACCGTGATGCCCGCGCACAAATGTTGTGCCGAATAGGTCGAGCCGAGGCCCAGATAGCGAGCGGCCAACTCCAGATCCGGCATCAGTGGCCGCGCGAGAAAATCTGCAAAGTCCCAGGAAACGCTCAGACGATCACTTGTGGTACGGCAATAGACCGGCGCGCACCCCAGGGCCCCGGCTCTCAACTTCAGGCGGCAGCCGGCTTGCGCGACTTCGATCATGACGTAGTCCAGTGGCCACATCAGACATTCGCGGTGGAGCTCGGCGAAGCGGTGGAAATCAACGCGCTGGCTGCCGCTTCCGCGTGGAGCGCTCTTTTGTTTCAGGCGCTCGCGGACCACCACGAACCATTGCCCGTCAGTCACTACCAGCAGCGTTTCAAGCAGAGCGTGCCGATAGGGTTCGATCCGGCTCGCCCCGAAAACGATGGCGGCGTCCGGGCATGACGTCGGGGTGTGCGCCAGGTCGGACAGCGCAATCTCAGCCTTGAGCATCGAAGAGTCCTTAAATGATGACGCCGCCATGCGGCGGCGTCATTGGGTCTGTCAGGCGTAAGGAGGTGAATCCCAATCAGCCGTCCAACCCATTCCAGTACCAGCGGGCATCCTGCGGGAAGCCCCAGGGCTTCATCTCCCGGGTCTTCACGGCCGCGTCCTTCTGCATTGGCGCATCGATCTGAATCCCATACGGGTTGAATTCGTCCCGGCGGATTTCAATCTTGTCTTCATGCTTATCCATACATGCTCCGGTTGCTTGCAGGCCATCACACCGATGGCCCTCCAACCCTACAGAAAGCAGTGATGCGAATCACGTGTCCGAGTTCACCTTCCTGGCAGCGCGCCTAGATTTGGTCAGATGAAACTACGGCGCAGAGTCCCGTGGTTACTTTTCGAGCGGTCGAGTGTTTCCGCGCTCGTCGCGGGCGGGTCTTGACCGCGAGTATTGCCAGTGTGGACACGGAAGGTGCACAGCCGATAGCGATCAGTGCACGCCGGGCAGGTCAGACATGACAACCGCGGTTCGGGATAACGACCGCGATCGTTGGCATCGGGCCTGCCTCGACGGACCGATGTCCACGCTCATGGGGCGGGCGTGGTCGTGCAGGGCTTGCTGCGAGCATGCAGGAGGCGGCAGGCGAGACGTAATTTGCCTTGGGCTTGCGCATCATCCGCAAGACGCTGCAGCAAAGAATCATTCGGGTCGTCCGGATTCGTGACCTGGATGAGCGCATCGAGCAACGGGTGCCAGTCCTCGCGCGGCAGCCAGCTGCCGAGCCCGAACACCGTGTCCCGAGTCTGCTCATAATCGGCGTTGGCGATGGCATCGCGCAGGCGTGTCCTGTCCCGGAATATCCACGCCGTCCGCCGGCGCCGTTCCGCTTGCGGCAGCTTCGAGCGAGTAACCGCGTCGATCCCCGCCAGCACCCAGTAGGCCGGTGCGCCTGCAGCTTCGAGCTCGTGCAGGCGAGCCTTGTCCAGAGCCAGGCTGGCCTGGATCCAATCGGTGCGCTGGCTCACGAAGAAGTGGTCGATGAACGCTTGGGTATGGCGTGGTGCATCCGGCGGCAGCCGGCCCGGCGCGGGCGCATCCGGCTCGCCGCCATAGCCCGGGGTGTCGAAGCATTTATCCCCGCATTGTGTCCGTAGTGCGATGGCCGCGGGAGATGTGGGGTCGACCTCCAACAGGCGGTACGGGGGGCGGGTACTCCAGGTCAGCAGCAAGGTCCTGCCCCAGGCGCTGCATCGGCCACCACCGGAGAAGGCGTGTGCAAGGTAGTAGCGTCGTCCGTCGGTGCGGTCGCGCAGGGGCACCAGACCGTCCGTTTGCGCCGTCACGTCGCTTGTTTGCAGGTGTCCATCGCGAAGCTGCCAGACCTGTTCAAGGCGAGGCGACGGGTCGCCGCATGGCATTTGCGGAGGCTGCGGACCATCAAAAAAGCTCCCGTTGTCGATGAACACTTCCTGGGTGCCCATGCCCCCAGCCACTAGCAGCGCGCACGAGTCTTCGCCCGGATAGTCGAGGGGCTGGATCGACGTCACGGCGGTATCGTCATAGTTGTCGCGCCCCACGGAGCGGGTCGTCAGTGTCTTGAGCCAATTGTCGTTGGCGTCGAAGCGGCACGGCATTGGTTCATACACGAAACGCGCCGGTGCATCGGCGGCTGGCCGGGTGATCACCCCGAGTGCGAGCAATCGGGAATAGACCTCCGGCTGGGTGCAACCCGCACGGGGCGTGGGGAAAGGTCGCGCCTGCACCCGGGCACCAAGCTGCAGCAAGGCACGGATGTCGCTCAAGCGGTCTTCGGACAGGCAGGGGTACAGCAGGCCCTGAATGGACCGGTCGACCAAGCTGGGATCCTGCAGGGCCAGCAGAGGCCAGTGTTGCCTGATGGACTGGGTGTTCGCCGACCGCAGCCACTGGATGGCTTCGTCCGGAGAGCCCCACGGCGACGCTCCCGCATGCGGGCCGTCAACGCGGTAGCCGTGGGCGAACAACTGCGGCCAAAGTTGCGATGGAACGGCGAACAGCAAGCGTGGAACGTCCGCGCCGCCCAACTTCAGCTCGGGCCGAGCCAGGAGCAAGGCCCATTCCCGGGCGTCGCCTGGCATTCCATAGATGGCGCGGGCCGCGATCGCCGGGTGAGCGGCCAACGCAGCGGCAGGAACCTGGTCGAGGGCGCGGGCGAAGTCGTCGGCACTGGTTTGGGCGGCCTGGCTCAACCAGGTGTTTAGCACCTGTCCATCGGACATCATCGAGGCGAGCATTCCGCTCGGCAATCGGCGGGCCAGCGCCTCGCGTACGGCGAAAGGCATGCGCGTGCCGTCCGGGTCGATCTGCGTGGCCCAGGCGGCCAGCCGCTGTGGATTGATACTCGACTGGCGCAGGGGAAGGGCGAACAGTGCCTGCACGTCCCGTGCGGTCTTGAGCGTCGGAAGCAGGTAGGGCAGCAAGGGCTCGGCCAGTTTCGCGTCGAGCTTCTCCAGCAGTGACGCAGGCAGCTTGGCGAAATCCTGCGCGATGGACCGGCCGGGCACCAGCGGGCGTGAGCTGCACCATGGCGGCTGGGTGGTGGCGGTTTCGCCGCTGTTCGCCAACGGACGGCTAGCCGGAAGTTGCAGCGCGAGTTCGAATCGGCCGCGCGCCAGCGCATCCTGTAGCAGGCAGCGCGCGGTGTCGCCCGCGGGCATCGCAAACCCGTGCCGGACCATCTCCGGAAGAGCGTCCGGTGCGTCCGGAAGGTAGCGCGCGATCAGCTGTTGGGGTGGCTGCCGCCGAAATGAAGGCGTGTCCAGCAGCGCTTTTACCATCGGCCATTGCCCGCTCTGGACCGCCAGGTCCAACGCGTCGTCACCGCCTCCCTCCAATTGCAACGCAGGATCGACGCCCTGTGCCAGCAGCCAGCGCACGACCTTGGGCATCCGTGAGCGGACCGCGTGCTGCAGCAAGGTTCCGTAATGGCGGTAGGCGTCCAGATCCGCGCCTTCATCGCGCTGCTGCGCAAGCCATTCGATCAGGTCGTCCTCGTTATCACCGCGGAACCCCTGTGGCGCCTCTACATCCCATTGGTTGTCCGGCGGCTGGGCCTGCGGCATCGACAGCAGCGCGTCGAAGGCGCGGTCGGTGGCCTGGTCGTCATGGGGGCTGGCGCTGGCGCAGCTCAGCCAGAGCAGCGCGACGCAGGCCAGCAAAAGGCGCGGGGTCGACATGACGTGTCCTTACGGAGTCGAGGATGGAGGTCCTTAGCATGCACGACCAAGCGGCGCGATGTCGGATGGAGCAGTGACTTTATCGGGGCAGTAGAGTCACCCAGAGATGGACGCGGCTATACCGAGCCACCGCCGTCTGGACGTGCAAGTCAGGAGGAAGCGTATCGGTCTGTCGCGGAGAAGAAGCGGTTCTGACGCGCCGCCTTCTGGATCCGGTTTATCGCCGACCCGCTTCGAGGCGAGTGCTTGCGGCATGGCGGTTGAACCCGACGGTTGCTGTCGCCAGAATGGCCGGGCGCCGCGGGTGGGCGGCCGCACAAGGACATTGGGGACACCGGCCGGCGCTGCCGCCGGACTGCAGCGCCCGCGAATCGGGCATGAGGGGAGACTCATTTGATTTTCTATGCAACGGGCCTGCTGCTCGCCGTCGGCGCGGTCTGGCTGTTCAATCGGCTGGTGCGGCTGCGCAACCAGGTCCGCAACGCCTGGAGCGATGTCGACGTGCAATTGCAGCGCCGGCACGACCTGGTTCCCGGGCTGGTTGAATCGGTCAAGGGTTACGCCGACCACGAGCGGCAACTGCTGGAGCGCATCGCCGCCGAGCGCGGCGCGGCGATGCGCGGCGGAACGCCGGCACAGCGCGGTGCGCCAGAGGACGCACTCGGCCAGCACCTGGGGCGGTTGCTCGCGCTGGGCGAGGCCTATCCGGAACTCAAGGCCAGCCGGAACTTCAGCCAGTTCTCGGACGAACTGGCTGAGGTTGAGGGCAACCTGCAACACGCGCGGCGCTTCTACAACGGCTCGGTGCGCGAGTACAACACGGCGCTGCAAACCTTTCCTACGCTGATGATCGCCGCGCCGCTCGCCTTCAAACCCGCCGAGTTCTTCACGGCCGACGCCGATGCCCGGGCCAACGTCGAGGTCAGGTTCAGGGACCCCGCTTGAGGCTTGCCGGCAGCCTTGCGCGATGTACGCGCGTGCGCGTCCTGCTTCTCGCGTGGCTGGCGTTGGTCGCTACCGGCGTCCACGCGCAGTACGCGGGCCAGGACAACGGCAAGCCGGACATCATCAGTCGGGATGCCTCGATCCAGGTCAACGATGACGATTCGATCACCGTGACCGAGACCACGCGCGTCGGCCGCGCGGCGCCGCTGCCGTTCCATCGGGATCTCGCGCTCGGCAACCGCAACTGGTCGGCCAGCGACGTGACCGTGCTCGAAGCTACCCAGAATGGTGAGCCCGTAGAGACGCAGGTCGATGATCACGCCGGTGGCGTGCGCATCAGCACAGGCTCGACCGGTGCCGAAGGGACGCGCGAATACACGCTGGTCTATCGCCTCGGCCACGCCGTGGTCCACTACGGCGACGGCGACCGCTTGGACTGGCCGGTAGCGTCCCGCAGCAATCCGCTGGAGCTGCGCGATGCCCAGGTGAAGGTGCTGCTGCCCGATGGCACTGCGCCACAGCGAACGCGGGCATGGTTTCGGCTTGGCACCACGGATCTCGGCTCGCACTGGGAGGAGAACCGGGTGCGGGGCGACGAGGTGTCGCTGTACTGGCCGTCGGGGCTCGGCGCTGGACAGACCCTGTCCGTGGCCGTCACCTACCCGCATGGTGGCGCCGCGGCGGTTCCCGGCAATGCCTCCAAGACGCCGGGAATGGCCGCGCCGCCGCGATGGGTGTTCGATGGACGCGTCTGGCTGGCGCTGCTGGTGGCGTACTACCTCGCCGTCAAGTTCCTCTTTACCGGAAGTGCGCAACGCAAGGCAGTGATTGCGGAATATGGCCCGCCAGGCGGCTATTCTGCGGCGGCACTGCGCCTGCTGTGGCACCAGGCCTATGACGACAAGTGCCTGGCTGCCGGCATCCTCGGCATCGCCGCCAAGGGCGGGCTGTGCATCAGCCGGGAAGCGGATGGCAGCTACGTGGCGACCCGCGCGGGCGATGAGGTGCACCCCGGCCTGACCATGGACGAGCACATCCTGCGCTCCTCGCTCTTCACGCTCGCCCCGTCCGTCGCCTTCACCCGCCAGAACGCTGACGGCCTGGACCTGGTGGAATCCCGCTTCCGCGCCGTACTGGAGCAACGCTGTTCACGCGAGCGGACGGCGAGCCCCGACACACTGCTGCTGCCCGGATGGCTGGTCGTGATGGCTGCGTTGGGGTTCCTGTATTTCGGCGGCCGCGATCCGTTGCAGCTTGCCGCGCAGCTGATCGCCTCGGTGGCCGTGGCCGGTATCGCGGTGGTCACCCTGGTCCGGTTCGTCCCCCATGGTTTGCTGCGGGCCATCCGCCTGCAGGCCGGCGTTGCGGTAGCGATCTGCGCAGCCGCCTGGGCCACCGGGGTCGATCCGGCCAACGGCGTGTGGATGGCGGTGTTGCTGGCGGCACAGATCTTCGCTGGCTGGTGGCTGCCGCGCCTGCCACCAAGGGACACGGAGCTTCTGCGCAAGTTGCGCGGCTTCCGCTGGTACCTGGCCACCGCCGAGCAGCAGGACATGGATGCGCGCTACAAGCCGTCGCTGCATCCGGAACTGCAAGCCAGTCTCCTGCCTTACGCCATGGCGCTCGACGTCGAGGTGGCGTGGAACCGGCGATTCGCTGGCACGCTGCAACAGGCTGGAGAGCAGGGCTTCGTGACCGAACTCAGCCAGCGGCGCGCGGGTCACACCGAGGCGGCCGTTGATCTGCTGGCCTTCGCCCGGGCCATGTCGAAGTCTCGCTCGACGCAAGCGTGATGCCGCCGGTGCTTCCAGCTACGTGGCACTGGCGCTAGCGCGTCCCTCGGTGCGTCCTGCGCACTTCCTGACCTGTCAGCGGGTGGCGTGCTCTCGCATCGATCATCGCGATCCGCGGCGGGAGAGGTGACTTCAAGCCGATCATGGGGAAAAGCCGACTCCGCACGCGACGGTTCTGAGGGATCAGCGGCGCTGCACGTTTTCGCCAGCCCATACTCGCCATGGCTCACGGCCATTGCGGGACTAATGGGCCATACGAGTGCGCGAGGCGCGCCCTACTATCGCGCAGCCATCGTTTGCACAAGGAAGGGAAGATGAAGGCTCTGTTCGCGGCGTGTGCGTTGTTGCTCGTCGTCCTCTGCGGTTGTTCCCGGCAGAGCGAAGCTCCGGCTGTGGCGGTCAGGCATATCGCCGATCCGGCGCCCTTCCTGAGCCAGACCGATTGCTTTGCGCCTTGGCCGACCTACGACGCCTGGATGGACCGGATCAAGGCGCGCAACGCCTGGTGGAAGCCCAAGATGCTGCTGTTGCCGTTCCTGTTTCCACGGGAGGATTTCGAGCGCGGCCAGCAGCAACTGGAGTGCAGTGCCATCACCTATGAAAGCGATGGCCTGACCATTTACGGCTGGATGGTGGTGCCCAAGGGCAAGCCCGGTTCGAAGTATCCGGTGCTGATCTACAACCGCGGCGGGAACGGCAGCTTCGGCGCGCTCGAGTTCCCGTTGCTGCTGACTAACGTGTTCCCCTACGCCGAAAACGGTTTCATCGTGCTCGCCAGTCAGTACCGCGGCATGCGAGAGACTGACCCTAGGCGCTTCGGCACGGACCAATTCGGTGGCGACGATGTTCGCGACGTAACCCGGCTCATCGATCTGGCCCGCCAGCTTCCGAAAGCGGATCCGCACGAGATCTTCATGCTTGGCGTCAGCCGCGGCGGAATGATGACCTTCATGGCCGCGCGGCAAACGCGCGACATCAAGGCCGTAGCGGTCATTTCAGGCGTGTCCGACCTTGAGCGCGAGCTCCAGTTCCGGCCCGAGATGGAGCAGGTGTATCTGGAACGCATTCCCGGGTATCCCGCCGACAAGACCCGCGTGCTGGCGGAGCGCTCGGTGCTGGTCTGGGCGGAGAACTTGCCTGCGGATATGCCGGTGCTGCTTCTGCACGG
This sequence comes from Frateuria sp. GZRR35, assembly GCF_051900415.1. NCBI lineage: Bacteria > Pseudomonadati > Pseudomonadota > Gammaproteobacteria > Lysobacterales > Rhodanobacteraceae > Frateuria > Frateuria sp. GZRR35. Next base: position 73,142 of record NZ_JBHZGL010000002.1, on the reverse strand, counting down.
CGACAAGGACGAACGCGTCAGCGTGGCCAACGGGACGCGCCTGCACCAGAGGCTCGACCAGCTCAAGCGGCCGAACAGGCTGATCGTCTATCCGGGCGATGACCATTTCCTCAGCCATCATCGGAAGGAGGCCATCGAGGAGGTCGTGCGCTGGTTCCGCGCGGCCATGGCCAAAGACGCGGCGCGTGGGGATCCTGACGGAGCAAGCAATCCGGCTATGCGCTGAGGTGCCTCTCCGGTGGTCGAGTGTCTGATGCCAATGCTTACCGTGGCTAGGTATGCCGGTCGCGTGCGTTGAACTGGTGACGTAGCTGCGCCCGAGTTCTGCACCAGCGGCGGGACAGCACCAACCTCGAGCGGGGCAGAAGTTGCGCGTGGTTGTCCATCAGGACAGAGGTGTGCAAGCACAGTAGGTCTGAAGCGGACAAACGCGCCTTGGTGGCGTGATCTGCAAGATCGACCCCACCGTCTCCTGCCGGATTCGACTAGCCCTACAACGGTACGGATCCAGCCGATTACCAGGGCCAGTCCTTCGGCCGTTGCCGCTCATGTTTTGCGGAGTGGTGGGTGCTCCCAGGCCAACGTCGCACCTTGTTCGCGTTGAAACCAAGGAAAGTTCCAAAATGCGCTGACAGCCAAGCGTGACAACGGCCACCATCTGGCAGTCGTGCTCACGAGGCGCCAGGTAGCCGGTGGCCGTTGCCATCCTGTCGCGATGGCAACGGCCAGAACGGTTTCCTGGTTATCGAGGCCCGGGTTGAGATGCGTCAACCTGCTCCAGGTTGAGCTTGTTGCGTTCGTACTCGATCAGCAGTTGGTTCGCTTGGCGGTAATCCTTGGACGCAAGCGCCGACTGCATCATCACCGCGGCTTCGCTCGCGCTCTTCCCTTTCAGTAATTCGGTCTGAGTTAACCTTCCATTGGATCCGCGGTAGGCCGAGGCAATAATCTTGGCTTGTTCAGCCGGAACACCCAGGCTCTGCCACTCCTTCGCCAACTGCTCTCTCATTTTGGGAACCGAAGCGATCCCCTGGTTTGACAACTCGGTCGTGCGGCTGCTCCATTTTCCCGTCGCGTCGCGGTAGCGCATGCTGTTCAGGTCGCTGCGATTCAGACCGCGGCGCAGGGAACTGCTTGCATCACCGTTGCTTTGTTGTGGCCCCGGCGAACCCGTGGGGTCAGGGCTGCCCAGTCCTTCGGCGTGCAATCCGGCCGCGAGCAGGCCAAAGGCAAAAACGCAGGTGATTTTTTTCGCAAGCATGTCCGATCCTCCGTGAGCTAGCTCTTGCGCCATCAGCGCGGGATGAATTGCCGCCAAAAGGCCTGGTCTGGCCTGGCCTGGCCTGGCCTGGCCTGGCCTGGCCGATGCTACTTCCCTTGGATGCCTTGCGCCATTGACGATTTGCTTGCGAGTCATTGCCCCTTCCCGCGTAGGTAGCTGCCCGCCCATGCAGAGAAAAGACGCCGATGAGAGCGGAATCAAAGTAGGATCGATCGAGGCTGGAGGCACAATGCCTTGAGCCCGGTAGCGCTTTGCAGCCGCTGGGCAGAGCGCGTTACTACTTCACGGAGGACGTTTGATGACTTATTCACGGCTTGTTTGCACCGCACTGTTGTGCGCGATGGCCACGGGGGCGTATGCCCAGGGGCAGGATGCACCTAATCCCTCGCAGCAACAAAACGACCATCGCGACACGACGTTCCGCCCGACCCCGCAGCAGGTTCGGGACCGCAATGCGCTGGACGTCGACCTCAACAAGCGCCGGTTGGAAGCACGACCCCTGAGCAACGCCTGGTTCAGGCCCCAATCGGTACTCAAGGTTCGCGATGAGCTGGCCAAGGAATGGCAGCGCCTGGGGGTTCCGGCCGATCAGGCGACAGTCATTGCCGCCGCCTACAGTGGGCGGCTGGTCAAGCATGAAGTCCTGGATGGCAAAAGTGCCGAGTCGATCGCGGACATGCTGCAGGGTGCATTGGCCACCAAAGACTATGGCTTGGCCAACCAGCTGCTGATCGACTATGAGCGAGGCAAGCTCCAGGCCGAGTAAGCCTGCCCGCGAGCCCACGGTCGGACGGATATGCGGTTTCAACGACGATCCGTGGGCTTTTGGGTGCGCCAAGGCGCCGCTTGCTGCGTGATTGTCGGCGGGGTGTCAAGGTCCAGCTTTGGGCTGGCGCGGGCTTGTCCGGAGCGCTCTTTTCGGTGTCGCTGTCTATGCAGTGCCACAACCGGGTGGCCTGGACCAGGCGGCGGTACAACCGGAGGCGGCTTACTTCGACCCTTCGCTGAGCGAATTCATCCTGCCGTATGAAGCCGTGCGCGCGTTCATGCAGAGCACCTGGCAACAGGCCGCGAAGCTCGGACGCTGGGATCTGGCCGGGCTTGAGCGGCGCTGATCGCGGCTCGGGAACGCGGCGCCATGCCCTTCGCCAGTGGCATGCCGCCGGCCATCGTGTTGAATTAGGCGTCTTGCCCCGAATGAGGACGCGCCCATGAACCGCCGTGACGACGTGATGCACCCCGGCCGCCGCCGCTTCCTGCAGACCTCGGCGCTAGGTGTCGCGACGTTGCCGGTAGCGATGCTGGGTACCGGAGCGGCCGCGTCGGAAGCGGAAACCGGCGCCATCAAGCTGCCGCCGTCGATCCTGGCCCTGAAGCCGGTCACGTCGCGGATCGTGCCCATCACGGACGACGAGCGCCGCGGCCGACTGGCAAAGGCGCAGGAGCTCATGGAGAAGTCGGGGGTGGACGCGATCTACCTCGATGGCGGCACCACGCTGGACTACTTCACCGGCATGCGCTGGTGGACCAGCGAACGCCTGATGGGAATGCTGCTGCCGCGCTCGGGCGACCCGGTGTACGTGGTGCCCGCGTTCGAACGCAGCCGCGCGCTGGAGCAGATCCGCTTCGGCCACGACGTGCGCACCTGGCAGGAGAACGAAAGCCCCTATGCCCTCGTGGCGCAGGTGATGCGCGAGAAACACATCGGCACGGGCGTGCTGGGCATCGAGGACAAGGTACCGTTCTTCCGCTCCAACGGCCTGGCGCAGGCCATGCCGCAGGTCCGGCTGGTGCCGGCCACGCCGGTCACCGCCGGCTGCCGGGCGATCAAGAGTCCGGCGGAACTGGCGCTGATGCAGGTGGCGTGCGATGCCACGCTGACCCTGTACAAGGCGATCTGGCAGGGGCTGGAGCCGGGCATGACCCAGCAGCACATCGCCTCCTGGGTGGAAGCCGGCTACGCGCGCATGGGCCTGCGCGGGGATGCCAGCATCAACGTGGGCAGCTACACCGCGCAACCGCATGGTTCGCGCGAGCCGCAGGTGATCCGCGAGGGCACGCCGGTGATGCTCGATGACGGCTGCTACGTGGAGGGCTACATGAGCGACCTCACCCGCACTTTCACGCTGGGCAAGGCCAGCGACAAGATGAAGCGGGTGTTCGACATCGTGCGCAAGGCGCAGCAGGCGGCGCTCGCCGCCGCGCATCCGGGGGCGACGATGGAGTCGGTCGATGCCGCGGCGCGCAAGGTGATCGTGGACGCCGGCTACGGACCCGGCTACACCTATTTTTCGCACCGGCTCGGCCACGGCATCGGCATGGACATGCACGAGTGGTACTACCTCGTGCAGGGGAACACGCGCCGCATCGAGACCGGCATGACCTTCAGCGACGAGCCGGGCATCTACATTCCCGGCGAGTTCGGCGTGCGGCTGGAAGACGACATGCACGCCACCGCCGATGGCGCGCGCTGGTTCACGCCGCAAAGCCCGTCCATCGAACAGCCGTTCGGCTGAGCACGACGCGCTGGAAAGCGCGGTGGCGGCCGCACTCCGGGTGCGGATCGACGCCGCGCATGCCACGTGTGTGCGCGGCACGGTGCCGCCTTCCGGGAACGGCCGGCAGGTGCGTGGGAACGGCCCCTGAATACCGCACGCACCTGCGGCATCCGGCCCTCCCGGTTCTCACGTGGTGAGACGGCGGTGGGCAGGATAATCAGCCGATGAAGCTCAGCGAAAAACTTGCCCTGCTGGCCGACGCGGCCAAGTACGACGCCTCGTGCTCGTCCAGCGGCGGGCAGAAGCGCGATGCGCGGGCCAGCGGCGGCATCGGCTCGAACGAGGGCATGGGCATCTGCCACGCGTATGCACCGGACGGGCGCTGCATCTCCCTGCTGAAGATCCTGCTCACCAACTTCTGCGTCTACGACTGTGCCTACTGCATCAACCGGCGCAGTTCCAACGTGCGGCGCGCGCGCTTCACGGTGGAGGAGGTGGTTCAGCTGACGATGGACTTCTACCGCCGCAACTACATCGAGGGCCTGTTCCTTTCCTCGGGCATCATCCGCTCGAGCGACTACACCATGGAGATGCTGGTGGAGGTCGCCCGCCGCCTGCGCCAGGACGAGCGTTTCGGCGGCTACATCCACCTGAAGACGATTCCCGACGCCTCGCCCGAGCTGCTCGCCGCCGCCGGGCGCTGGGCCGACCGCCTCAGCATCAATGTCGAGATGCCGACCGAGGGCGGCCTCAAGGCGCTCGCGCCGGAGAAGGACCAGCGCGACATCCGCCGGGCGATGGGCCGGATGCGCCTGAACATCGAGGAGGCGAAGGCCGAGAAGAAGGCGCCGCGGTTCGCGCCGGCCGGGCAGAGCACGCAGATGATCGTCGGCGCGGACGACGCAAGCGACCGCGATGTGCTGACCACCAGCGGCAACCTGTATTCCAACTACCGGCTCAAGCGCGTGTACTTCTCCGCCTTCAGCCCGATCCCGGATGCTTCCAGGGCGCTGCCGCTGCGGCCGCCGCCGCTGGTGCGCGAGCACCGGCTCTACCAGGCCGACTGGCTGATGCGCTTCTACGGGTTCGACGTGGCCGAGATCGCACCGCCGGATGCCAGCGGCATGCTCGACCTGGACATCGACCCGAAGCTCGCCTGGGCACTGCGCCACCGCGAGCAGTTCCCGGTCGACCTCAACACCGCGCCGCGCGAGACGCTGCTGCGGGTACCGGGGCTGGGCGTCACCACGGTGAAGAAACTGCTGGCGATGCGCCGCCACCGGCGCGTGCGCTACGACGACCTGGTCAAGCTGCGCGTGCCGATGCGCAAGGTGGCACCGTTCGTCGCCACGCTCGACCATCGCCCCCGTGCCGAGGGCGAGACCAGCGCCTTGCGCGCCACCGCGAGCGAACCGCCGCGGCAGGCCGACCTGTTCGGCCACTGATGCGCCTGGTGCAACTGGCCGACGGCGCCGACCTGGCCGAATGGCGCAGCCGGGCGCGCGCGCTGCTGGCCGGGGGCGTGCCGCCCGAGCAGGTGGCGTGGCAGGTCGGCGGCCAGGCGGGCCTGCTGCCTGCCGATACGGGCGCGCCAGCGGCGGCAATGCCCGCCGGCGTGGCCGGCAGCGTGCCGCGGGAATTCCTCGTGCTCGCCACGCGGGTGCTGGCGCATGCCGACGCGCGCCGGCACGCCGTGCTGTACCGGCTGCTGTGGCGCCTTGCGCACGGCGAGCGGGCGTTGCTGCGTATCGTCACCGACGACGACGTCGCCTGGGCTCTGCGCGCGGCGAAGGCGGTGAGCCGCGAAAAGCACAAGATGAAGGCGTTCGTGCGCTTCCGCGAGGTGCAGGAGGCGCAGGGCAACGTGTTCATCGCGTGGTTCGAGCCGGAGCACGACGTGCTGCCCCAGGTGGCGCCGTTCTTCGTGCGGCGCTTTGCCGGCATGCGCTGGTCGATCCTCACCCCCACCCGCAGCGCGCACTGGGACGGCCAGGCGCTGACGCTCGGCGGCGGTGCCAGCCGGGCGGACGCGCCCGGCGCCGATGCACTGGAAGACCTCTGGCGCACGTACTTCGCCAACATCTTCAATCCCGCGCGCCTGAAGGTCGACGCGATGGTCAAGGAGATGCCCGTGCGCTACTGGAAGAACCTGCCGGAAGCGACCCTGATCCCGGGCCTGATCCGCGACGCCAGCGCGCGCATGGAGGCGATGGTGCAGGCGCCGCCCACCGTGCCGCGCAAGACGTATCCGGCGCCGGCCGTGCGCCCGGTGGCGGCGACGGGCGGGCTGGAGACGATCCGTGCCGAAGCGGCCGCCTGCCGCGCCTGCCCGCTGTGGCAGCCGGCGACCCAGACGGTCTTCGGCGAAGGGCCGGCGGATGCGCGCGTGATGCTGCTCGGCGAGCAGCCGGGCGACCAGGAGGACCTTGCCGGGCGGCCGTTCGTGGGGCCGTCCGGGCAGCTGCTCGACCGCGCGCTGAAGGAACTCGGGCTCGACCGCCGCGCGATGTACGTCACCAACACCGTCAAGCACTTCAAGTTCGAATCGCGCGGCAAGCGGCGCCTGCACGCGCGCGCGAATGCCGCCGAGCAGGCGGCCTGCCGCCGCTGGCTGGAGGCCGAACTGCTCCGCGTGCGGCCGGGCTGGATCGTCTGCCTCGGTGCGATGGCGGCGCAGGCGATCCTCGGCAAGGACGTCCGGCTGCAGGAGGCGCGCGGCCGCTGGCATGCGCTCGGCGATGGCACGCAGGCGCTGGCGACCGTCCACCCTTCCTACCTGCTGCGCCTCACCCCCGGCGAGCGGGAGGTCGCGTGGCCCGCCTTCGTGCGCGACCTCGCGGTGCTGCGCCGGGCGCTGGATGCCTGAGCTGCAGCGTCCTCAACGCGACGCCGGCGTCACCCGCCACACCACGTTGCCGACGTCATCCGCGATCAGCAGGGCGCCCTGGTGGTCCTGCGCCAGTCCGACCGGCGCGCCGTACAGTTGCGACTCGTCCGGCGAATGGAAGCCGGTCACGACCGGTTGCGGCTTGCCGACCGGATGGCCCTGCGGGAAGGCGACGAAGGTGACGCGGTAGCCGCTCAGCGGGCGGCGGTCCCAGCTGCCGTGCTCGCTGATGAAGGCGCCGTTGTGGTACTGCGCGGGCAGCGCGTTGGTCTGCGTCATCAGCAGCCCCAGCGGCGCGACGTGGGAGCCTAGGCCGTAGTCGGGCACGATCGCCTTGGCCACCAGCTCCGGCTTTTGCGGCTGCACGCGCCGGTCCACATGCTGGCCCCAGTAGCTGTAGGGCCAGCCGTAGAAGCCGCCATCGCGTACCGAGGTGAGGTAGTCGGGTACGAGGTCGGCGCCGATCTCGTCGCGCTCGTTGACGATCGCCCACAGCGCGCCGGTCTGCGGTTCCCACTGCAGCCCGGTCGGGTTGCGCAGGCCCGAGGCATAGATGCGGCTGGCGCCGGTGGCCGCGTCGACCTCCAGAACGGTGGCGCGACGGTACTCCACCGCCAGGCCGTTCTCGGTGATGTTGCTGTTGGAGCCCACGCCGACGTAGAGCTTGCGCCCGTCCGGGCTGGCGAGCAGCGCCTTGGTCCAGTGGTGGTTGATGGTGTCGGGCAGGTCGGTGAACCACTTGGCTGGCGCGTCGACGTGGGTTTCGCCCGGTGTGTAGGGGAAGGTCACGATGTCGTCGGTATTGGCCACGTACAGCGTGTTGCCGATCAGCTGCACGCCGAAGGGCGAGTTCAGGTGCTCGATGAAGACGTGCTTTTCCCATTCGCCGGGGCCGCCGGTGGGCCGCAACAGGGTGATCCGGTTGCCGCCCTTGCCGCCCTTGCCCGAGCCGTTCTTGATCTTGCCGGCGATCAGTTGCTTGGGCGTGCTCACTTCCTCGGTGCCGGGGCTGTTCGCCTCCACCACCAGCACGTCGCCATTGGGCAAGGTATAGAGCTGGCGCGGGTGCATCAGGCCGCTGGCGATTCTGGCAATGGCCAGGCCTTGGGCCACCTTGGGCGTCTGGCCGTCCTTCCAGCCCACGCCGTCGGGCACCTTCATCGGCGGCAGCAGGAAGTTGCGCGGCTCGGGCAAGGGCGGTTTGCCGGTGCCGGACTGTTCGGCCATGGTGTAGTCGGCCTTGTTGCCGCAGCCGGCCAGCAGCCCGGCGGATGCCAGCGCGAGAACGCTCATGCACAGGCATTTGTTCATGGCAGGACCCTCCCGCTGCGATACGGGGCCAGCGCCCTGACCACCTGGGCGATGACCAGCAGCAGGACGGTGAAGGCCGACAGCCATACATTCGCGGGCACCACCGCGTAGGCGTCGCGCGAGTGGACGAAGGCATTGAAGATGGCGAGCACGATCGCCAGCAGGTTGAGCCAGAAATCCAGCTTGTCCGCCCGCACGGCGACGCGACGGCCGGTAATCCACACCTGCACGAGGTTCACCAGCCGCGGAATGATCGCGAACAGCAGGCCGATGGTCACCAGCCAGGCGGCTGCATGCACCCACAGGATCGCGGCGGTGCTCGCGTACAGGATGTCGAAGATCAGCGTGGCGACGAAGCAGCCGTAGGGAATCGGGTTCAGCACGTCGTAGACGGCGTTCGCGACAGGGGCCCCCCGTAGCGGAGCAACGTAACTCATGGGATCGGCTCTCCTCCGGTCGCGCGGCCGGCTGCACGTGGATCAGGTTGTCGCGCGAGCCTAGGTGCCGCAGCGTGCAGTGCACGGGAAGCGGACGTGAGGCGGGTTGGGCGTCAGAGGGCGAACGGGCCGGTCCGCTCGGCAGGGCCCTGGATCAGGGCCACCCGCGTGGTTCCGCGGATCGGGTCGCCGCAACGCCAGCCAGCCTCCTCTGCCGGCGAACCATGCGCCCGTGCCCCGCCGGGTCGGAACCGGCACCTTGCCGCCCGGGTCCGGGAGTGCCAGAGCCGAGCGTATCGCCGTGCGCCGTGGGTGCGCCGGAACGACTGCGCCGACGCGTTCCTGCAGGCGAATGAGCACGGCGACCGGGCGCAGTGTGCGAGCCACCGGTCTGCGCAGCGGAGCAGCCAACCGCAAGGTGACTCGCGCGTCGCACAGCGGCGCGCGAGGCCAAATGCATGCAGAGCGTGGTACGAAGTGGCCTGTTTACTGGCCGGTGATGTTCAGACGCGAGGTGTCGACATCCTTGACGCCCTCGACGTTGCGCACGGCCGTCACCACGCGGTCGCGCTTCTCGGCCGAATCGACGCTGCCGCTCAGAGTCACCACGCCATTGTTGGTTTCGACGCTGATGTCGGTGGCGTCGACGTCCTTCAGGGTGGCGATGTCGGTCTTGACCTTGGTGGTGATCCAAGTGTCGTTCACCGGCTCGGTCGAGCCCGCCACACCCTGGTCGACACTAGCGCAGCCGGTCGCCATCGTGGCGGCACCCACCGCCAGTGCCAGGCCCAGCAGGGCGGAACGCGGCATACGGGAAAGGGAATCGGCTTTCATGGACGTCTCCTTGGCTCGGGTCAACGGCCCGCAGAGCGGGCTCAACGCCACGTTGGCAGGCGAGGGGTGAACTCGCTGGCAAGCGTGGGTGAGCAGAACGCGCGTGTCGGTGGCCCTGCGCAGCTTGTCCGTGCCGGCAGCGATGTGCCCGGTCCCGTACGGTCGTTCCCGGCGGCTGCCCACGCCGCAGCGACCGCTACCCGCGCGACTGCCAGCAAGCCCGTGGCCCGGGCGGCACGACCGGCCGTCCATCGGGACGTCGCCGGTTGGCCGGGATCGGCCAATCCGCCCGCGTTGCGAAGCATGTCCAGCACCCGCGCAACCGTGGCCTCGTCGAAACGGTAGGGGTCGAACCGTGGCAGGGCCAACTGCCGCAGCAGCGACTGCATCGGCGCGTCCAGCGGGACGTATTTCATCGACCACGCGCTGAAGTCGTGTGCTCGATGGCACGCCGGCCCATTACCCTCAGGTCGGTGTGGCGCGGGTCGCGCAATAGCGCGGCACAGAGGCTGTCCGCCGCCGCCGCGGGGCTTCCAGGCACTGGAAGAAACAGCCGTCGCCAAAGTACAGCGCGCCGACCAGGCCCCCCGGGCGTTGTTGATCCGCGACTGCGCCAGGATGCGCGCCACGCGGTTCGATCCCGCGCTCCGGCGGCATGGGCGTGAAGGTCGAACGGCTGACATAGACGATCTGGACCAGGTTCCGCATGGCGGCTTTGCACGAGATGCGACAGTCGTGGGTTTACGCGGCCGATGGGGCGATGGATGCAGCAACGCCCGTCCGGTGGGCCGCCCGTGTCGGCGCGGGCTCGGGAAGCCTAGCTCTGCAAGCGCCAGCCGATGGTTTCGCCCGCCCGCATCGGCACGCCGGGCGTGCCGCCGAAATCCATCTCCTCCGGCACCACCCAGGGCTCCTTGCGCAGCGTGATGGTCGAGGAATTGCGCGGCAGGCCGTAGAAGTCCGGGCCGTGGAAGCTGGCGAAGGCTTCCAGCTTGTCCAGCGCGTCGGCCTCATCGAAGGCCTCGGCGTACAGCTCGATGGCGGCATGCGCGGAGTAGATGCCGGCGCAGCCGCAGCTGCTCTCCTTGGCGTGGCGCGGGTGCGGGGCACTGTCGGTGCCCAGGAAGAAACTCGGATCGCCGCTGGTGGCCACCGCGACCAGCGCCTGGCGATGGCTCTCGCGCTTGAGTACCGGCAGGCAATAGCTGTGCGGGCGCAGGCCGCCGGCGAAGATCGCGTTGCGGTTCATCAGCAGGTGCTGCGGCGTGATCGTGGCGCCGACGTGCGCGGGCGCCTCGCGCACGAACTGGGCCGCCTCGCTCGTGGTGATGTGTTCGAGCACCATGCGCAGCGCCGGGAAATCGCGCAGCAGCGTGGTCAGGTGGCGCTCAACGAATACCGGCTCGCGATCGAACACATCCACGGTGGGGTCAGTGACCTCGCCATGCATCAGCAGGGGCAGCTTGTGCTTCTGCATCGCCTCGAACACCGGGTAGCAACGGCGCAGATCGGTGACGCCGCTGGCGGCGTTGGTGGTCGCGCCGGCCGGGTAATACTTGACCGCGTGAACGAAGCCGCTGGCGCTGGCCTCGGCGATGTCCTCTGGCGTGGTGGCCTCGGTGAGATAGAGCGTCATCAGCGGTTCGAACGCCATGCCGGCCGGCAGCGCGGCCAGGATGCGCTCGCGGTAGGCGCGGGCCAGCGCCACCGTGGTCACCGGCGGCTTCAGATTCGGCATCACGATGGCGCGCGCAAAGCAGCGTGCGGTATGCGGCAACACGGCGGCCAGCATGGCGCCGTCGCGCAGATGCAGGTGCCAGTCGTCGGGACGGATCAGGGTGAGGTGGGTCGTGCTCATTCGCAAGAGTCTAGCCGGTTGCCGTCTCAGAGCTTGTCGTCCGGCGGGTCGGTCGGCGCGGGCGGCGCGCCCGCGCGGCGGTCCTGCCACCAACGCACCACTTCACGCGAGAGCCGTACCTTTTCCTCGCTCACCAGCACATCGGCGCGGGCGGTCATCCACGAGCTCTTGGTGCCGGCGATCTGCTGCTCGGGATACACGCTGCGGTGGCCGACGATCAGATAGGCCGCGATGCAGGCCCCGGCGACGTAGAGCGTGCTGTCGCCACCGAGCAGCTCCACGCCCATCAGGATGGCGGCGATCGGCGTGTTGGAAGCGGCCGCCACCACCGCCACCAGACCCACCGCCGCGCCCAGCGCGGGCTGCAGGGAAAACAGGTGGGCGAAGGCGCCGCCAACCACCGCGCCCATCACGAACTGCTCGGTGATCAGGCCGCCGTAGAAGCCCGAACCCAGCGTGACCGCGACCAGCAGCGCCTTCCACAGGAAGCCGAGGTAGGGCATCGGCTCGCCCTGCAGCGCGCGGTCCATCAGCGGCAGGCTCAGGCCCATGTAGTCGTAGGGGATCACCAGGATCAGCAGGGCCAGCACCACGCCGCCGATGGCGGGCATCAGCGGCGGCGGGATGTGCAGGCGATCGCGCAGCCGGGTGAACAACCGGCGCGACCCGTGCAGCAGCTCGATGAATACCCAGGCTACCGCGCCGCACAGGATGCCGATTGCCACCGTCTTCAAGAACAGCAGCTCGGTGAAGTCACCCACGAAGGAAACGTCGATGCGCGGATAGGGCACGCCCCAGAAGCGGCTGACCTCGTAGGAGGTCACGCTGGCGACGATCGCCGGGAACAGGAAGTTGTGGCGGATGCGACCGATCGCCAGCATCTCCACGCCGTAGAGGGCGCCGGCGATCGGCGTGCCGAACACGCTGGCGAAGCCGGCGCTGACGCCGCAGGCGACCATGCGCCGGCGCAGCTCGGAGTTCAGCCCGAGCAGTTCGCCCAGGCCCGAGGCAATGCTCCCGCCCAGGTGCGAGCAGGGTCCTTCCTTGCCCGCCGAGCCACCGCAGCCGAGCGTGATCAACGTGGCGACCGGTTTGACCCACAGCGTCTTCCACGGCAATGCACCGTGCTGGTCGTTGACGGCGATGATCACCGAGTCCTTCAGGCCCGTCCGGTTGAGGCGCTTGCCGTACTGCAGCAGCAGGCCGTTGGCCAGGCCACCGATCGGCAATACCGCCATCTGCACCCACAGCGGCGCAGCGTAGATGTGGTCGGAGGTGGCGAACAGGATGCGCAGGAATGCGCTGCAGCCGGTGCCGACCAGCGCGCCGGCCAGGGTGGCCAGCGCGAGCCATTGCAGCACCGTCGCCAGCATCACCAGGGGTTCGGTCAGATAGGACTGGCGCATGGGCCTGAGGGAGACGCGGAAGCCGCTCAGGATAGCATCGTAGCTTGCACAGCCGGGCGGCGTGCCCGGCGGAAGCGTCGGTCGCTCAGTACGGATGCTGCCGGTAGAACAGCTCCAGTTGCCGGTAGACCTCCGGCAGGTCCTGGCGCAACGCCGCCGGTGTCTCGAAAAAGGCCTCGCTCACCACCGCGAAGAACTCCGCTTCGTTTTCCAGGCCGTAGGGGTCGATCGGCAGGGGAAGCCCATGGCGATCATCCTCGCGCAGGCGCTTGAAGGCGTCGGAGAAGGCCTTCGTCCATGCGCGGCGATCCATGCGCCGGTGCAGCGGCGGAAAGCCGTTGGCTTCGCGGTTGAGCATGTCGAGCTTGTGGGCCATCTCGTGGATGACCACGTTGTGGCCCGGGGCCTTTCGGGTCTCCAGCACGTCCGCCCATGACAGGATTACCGGCCCGCGCCCCCAGGCCTCGCCCGCCATGATGCTGCGGGTTTCATGCACCACGCCGGCCTCGTCGGTGTGGGTGCGCCGGGGTATGAAGGCGTCCGGGTAGACGATGACGCTGTGCCAGCCGTCGTACCAGTCCAGCCCCAGTTTCAGGATGGGCATGCAGGCATGGGCGGCGAGCAGCACCCGGTCGGCGTCGTCCAGTTCCAGCCCCTGGACCGGCTCCAGCGACTTGCGCTCGAGGAACAGCGTGGCCAGCACGCGCAACGCGGCCTGGTCGGAAGCGCCCAGTCGACGGGCCGGCGCGCAGCGGCGCAGTGCATCCTGCCAGAGCGGTTCGGCAATGGGGCGCCGGGCGACGATGCGTCGCGCGCGCCAGGTGCTGATCGTGTCGAACATGGCCCCCTGCGGGAGGAAGTCGTTGCGCTCCATGGATCGGGGCGATGTGCACTTTCTCAAGACATTGCCGTGGAAGAGTGTCGATCCGGACCGGGCCGGATCGTCGTGGAGATGAGGGCCCTCGCCTTGAGCGGTGGCCCGTACGCCACTTTGGCCATGAGGAGTTTTCCGATGAGTATCACCATCACCGCCTTCGAACGCTCGCCCGACGGCGGCAAGGGACTGGCGCGCGATACGCGCGTGCGCTGGGCGCTGGAAGAAGTGGGACAGCCTTACGATGTGCGCCTGGTTTCCTTCCAGGCGATGAAGGAGCCCGCGCATATGGCCGTTCACCCCTTCGGCCAGATTCCCACCTACGAGGAAGGCGGGCTCGCCCTGTTCGAAAGCGGGGCGATCGTCCTGCACATCGCCGGACAGCATGCGGGCCTGTTGCCTGCGGATGCCGATGCCCGCGCGCGGGCGATCGGCTGGATGTTCGCGGCGCTCAACACTGTGGAGCCGCCGATCCTGGAACTGGTCGTGGCCAAGTTCATCGAGGGCGACAAGCCCTGGACGCAGGAACGCCTGCCGCTGATCGCCGATCGCATCCGCAACCGGCTACGCCAGCTCGCCACCCGCCTGGGCGACGCCGAGTGGCTGGACGGTGCGTTCAGCGCGGGCGACCTGATGATGGTGTCGGTCCTGCTGCGGCTGAGGCCCTCGGGCCTGCTCGACGAATTCCCCAGCCTGGCCGCCTACGTCGCACGCGGCGAGGCGCGCCCGGCCTTCCAGCGCGCCTATGCCGCGCAGGCGGCGGTGGCCGCCAGGCGCTGAAGCGGCGGCGAGCGCGCCACGGGCGAGCGTGGCGGATGCATGGTCTGGACGGCGACATTCCCTTCCTGCCTCCGTCACGCCAACCGGCGTAAGGGATGCAACATCCGCGCCGATGCGGGCTGGACCCCCGCGCGCATTCCCGGCGGTGCCCGAGGGTGCCATGCCCATGCGAAACCCCACGCCATCCCCGCGAGGCTTGTTGCCCGCCGAACAGGCCACGGTCCTGGGCCAGTTGCGCGAAGGCGTCGTGCTGGCCGACGGCGAGGGGCGCATCACCTTCATCAATGAAGCGGCCAGGGATTTCCTTGGCGTGTCGCAGCTGGGCGTGCTGCCGGCCGACTACAGCCGCGTCTTCCACGTGCTGACCGAGGATGGCCGGCCATACCCGACGCTCGAGTTGCCGCTGGCGCGCGCCGTGCGTGGGGAAACGCTGCCCGAAGCGCGCTGGAGCATCCGCCGAGACGATGGCACGGTACGTATCGCCGCCGGCGCGGCGCAGCCGCTCTTCGATGCCCATGGCGTAATGACCGGCGCGGTGCTCACCTTCCACGACGACACCACGCGGGTACAGGCCGAGCGTGCGCTGGCCGATGCGGAGCAACGCTACCGGCTTGCCGTCGAGGCCACCCAGGATGCGATCTGGGACTGGGACCTGCAGACCGATCGCACGCTCTGGAACGAGCAGTTGTGTGTCGCCTATGGCCACCGGTTGAGGGAGGCCACCTACGACTGGTTCATTTCCCGGATCCACCCCGCGGATCGCGAACGCGTCGACGCGGGCTTGCAGCACGTGGCGCGCCATGGCGGCACCCACTGGACCGACGAGTACCGCTTCCGCCGCGTCGATGGTACCTACGCAAAGGTGTGCGACCGCGGCACCGTGGCGCGCGACGCCCAAGGCCGTGCGGTGCGGATGATCGGCGCCATGGTCGATATCACCGAGCGCAAGCGTGCCGAGCGCGCGCTGCGCCGGCGCACCGAAACGCTCGAAATACTCAATCGCACGGCTGCCGACATGGCGGCCGAACTGGAGCTTTCCCAGGTCGTGCAACTGGCCACGGATGCCGGCGTCGAGCTGCTGCGCGCAAGCATCGGCGCGTTCTTTTCCGAGACGTTGGACGCGGCGGGCGGCGGCATGAAGCTCAGTGCGCTGGCCGGGGTCGATGCCGGCATGCCGCCGGCAAGCGTGCGGGAACTGTTTGGTCCGGTGATCGAGCGCAACCGGCCGTTCCGCTCCAACGACATCTCTCTCGATCCACGCGTGCCGCACCCTGCCGCGGCGGAGCATGCGCCGATATGCAGCGTGCTCGCCGTGCCGGTGACCTCACGCTCCGGCGAGTCGTTGGGCATTCTGGTGTTTGGCCATCCGGAACCGGTGCACTTCACTGCCCGCCACGAGCGCTTGATGGCCGGCGTGGCCGCACACGCGGCCATCGCCATCGACAATGCGCGATTGCTGGCTACCGCCCAGCGCGAGGTGGAGGAGCGCCGCATGGCGCAGGAACGCCTGCGCGAACTGAACGAGACGCTCGAAGCCCGCGTCGAGGAACGCACCCGCGAGCGCGACCGCGCGTGGGCCATGTCGCGCGACCTGCAACTGGTGATGGACGCCACCGGCATCATCCTCGCGGCCAACGAGGCGTCCGACATTTTGGGTTACCGACCGGACGAACTGATCGGGCGCAGCGCCGAGGCCTTCGTGCATCCGGATGACGTGGCCGTCCATCTGGAAGCGATGTCGATGGCCGCGGCCGGCAAGTTCCCGCCGGAAGAAGTCCGCTGCCTGCACAAGGACGGCAGTTATCGCTGGCTGTCCTGGGTCAAGTCCGCCGACCAGGGCGTGCTTTACGCCAGCGGACGCGACGTCACGCAGCAGAAGGAACAGGAGCAGGCCCTGGCGGCGACCGAAGAGGCCCTGCGCCAGAGCCAGAAGATGGAGGCGGTGGGACAGCTCACCGGTGGCATCGCGCACGACTTCAACAACATGCTGGCGGTGGTGATGGGGTCGCTCGACCTGCTCAAGCGGCGCGTGGGCGACAACCCCCGCGCGCTTCGCCAGATCGAAAGCGCGACCGACGCGTCCGAACGCGCTGCACTGCTGACCAAGCGCTTGCTGGCCTTCTCCCGGCAGCAGGCGCTGAACCCCCAGCCGACCGATCTGAACCGACTGGTCGGGGAAACGTCCGAGCTGCTGCGCCACTCGATCGGCGCGGGCATCCGCCTGCACACCACGCTGGCCGAGGACCTTTGGCGCACCCGCGTGGACGCCAACCAACTGGAGAACGTGCTGCTCAACCTGGCCGTCAACGCACGCGATGCCATGCCCGAGGGCGGCTGCCTCACCATCGAGACGGGCAACGTGCAACTGGACAAACGCTATGCCGCGGCCAACGGCACCCGCGCCGGCGACTACGTGTTGATCGCCGTCACCGACAACGGCAGCGGCATGCCGGCGGACGTGCTCGCGCGCGCCTTCGACCCGTTCTTCACCACCAAGGAAGTCGGCAAGGGCACCGGGCTCGGCCTGAGCCAGGTCTACGGTTTCGTGCGGCAGTCGGGCGGCCACGTGAAGCTGTACTCGGAGCCCGGGCAGGGCACCACGGTGAGGATCTACCTGCCGCGCCTGTGCGATGAACCGGCTGCCGGCTGGGTTGCCGAGGGCGGTGCGGACACCGCGCCTGGCGGGCTGCAGGAGCTGATCCTGGTGGTGGAGGATGAGCCGGCGGTGCGCCAGTTCAGCGTCGACGCGCTGGAAGAGCTCGGCTACCGGGTGCTCCAGGCCGACGGTGCGCCGGCCGCATTACGCCTGCTGGACCGGCACCCGGACGTCGCCCTGGTGTTCACCGACATCGTCATGCCGGAGGTCAACGGCCGCAAGCTCGCCGACGAAGTGCACCATCGCCGGCCGGAGCTGCCGATCCTGTTCACCACCGGCTACACGCGCGACGCGGTCGTGCACCAGGGCGTGCTCGACCCGGACGTCGAGCTTCTCGGCAAGCCGTTCACCCTCGACGGGCTGGCGCGCAAGGTGAGGGCGATGCTCGACCAGGCTGCGTAATGCCGTGCGGACGCAGGTGCTTCGCCGCAGGCGATAATCCCTCGCTCCCACGTCTTGGCCTTCCGCCGCATGTCGATCGTCCTCACCGATTTCGCCCTCCCGCGGCTGTTCCCGCGCGAGCCCCGCCGCAACACCATCCAGGACTGCACGCCCGAGGCCTTCGAGCACCATCTGAACACGGTGCCGCCGCTGAAGGTGCTCGATGGTTACGCGCCGTTCTGCAAGCTGCACGTGCATCGCAACTGGACCTCCACGCGATGCCTGGCCGTGCCGGTCACCGAGGCCAACCGTCACCTGCTGCGCTCGGACTACGAGGCGCGCACGCGCGACGAACTGCCGGTGCTGGTGCGCTGGTTCGAGGGGCTGGAACCGCCGGTCGCGGGCTTCCTCATCCCGATCCTCTACAGCCGCGAGCAGCTGGCGAAAGAGGGTTCGGTCATCGAGGCCGACTGGGGCGTGGTCGGCTGCATGTACACCGCCGAGCCCGAGGAAACGCCGATGGCACCGATCACCATGATGCGCAATGCGCTGGGCGTGGAAGAGGGCGGCTCCGGCGTGCCGCTGGATCGGGAGGCCTACCGCCGCAGCGTGGAGTTCTGGCGCACGCACGCCAACTGGCGCGGATAGTCGAAGACGGCACGGATGCCGGCGCGCGGTGGTGACCGTCCGCATCGCAAAGGGTGCGCACTGCGGCTGGTTGTGCGGGGGCCCGGGACGGTACCCTCGGACCTCCCCAAGGAACCTCGCCATGGCCAAGAAGAAAAGCGCTTCCCGATTCGAGGCAAGGCTGCTGCGCCCGGCGCAGCCACGCAACGCGTCCTGGACGTTCGTGGTCCTCCCCGAGCAGGCCAGCGCGCAGTTCCCGCGGCGGGGACGAACGACCGCGGAAGGCACGATCAACGGCCAGCCGTTCCATGCCACGCTGGAGCCCGATGGCCGGTTGAGCCACTGGTTCAAGGTGGATGCGGCGCTGTGCAAAGCCGCCGGCGCAACCGCCGGTGACCTGGTCATGGTTGAGATCGCACCGGTGGCCCGGGAGCCCGAGCCGAAGCTTCCGCCGGACTTGCGCCAGGCGCTGGACCAGGCGCCCGTGGCGTTGGCGACATGGGAGGGCACCACTACCCTGGCGCGCGTGGACTGGATCCACTGGCTGACGTCGGCCAAGCAGTCCGCTACCCGCGCCAAGCGCGTCGCCGACGCCTGCGACATGCTTGCCTCGGGCAAGCGACGGGTGTGCTGCTTCGACCCCTCCGGCTACTACAGCAAGGCGTTCGCGGCGCCGGAGGTGGCGGATGAGTCCTAGCAGCCACTTTCGGTTGCGGCCCGCCGGACAGCCGGGTATGCGGGTGGCGTTTGGCTGATCGGCTCCCTCTCCCCTCCGGGGAGAGGGTTGGGGTGAGGGGCCGGGGCTCGCGGGGATGCTTCGCGCATGGGCTTTGGTTGTTGTTCTTGCGTTAGCTTCCCGCGACTTGGCTCGCCTGCCGCGGGCTTCCGATCGCCTGCCGGCGCTCGGGTCACTTTCTTTGCTGGCCCAAAGAAAGTAACCAAAGAAATGGCCTGGCTAGGCACGGGGTGGCTAAAAAGCTAGGCGCCTGTGCGCCTTGCTTGGTGGGCCTCTTGCTCTTAGAGGAGCTGCCGCCGCTTTACCGCGGGCGCTCGGGAGCTGAGGCCGGGGAGGCATTCAGCGGGTTTGCTGGTGCCGGCGCGAGCGCCGCACTTGGCTCCCTCTCCCCTCCGGGGAGAGGGCTGGGGTGAGGGGCCGGGGCTCGCGGGGATGCTTCCCGCATGGGGTGGCTTTGGTTGTCGTTCTTGCGTTAGCTTCCCGCGACTGGGCTCGCCTGCGGCGGGTTTCCGATCGCCTTTGGCGCTCGGGTCACTTTCTTTGCTGGCCCAAAGAAAGTAACCAGAGAAATGGCCTGGCTAGCCACGGGGTGGCTAAAAAGCTAGGCGCCTGTGCGCCTTGCTTGGTGGGCCTCTTGCTCTTAGAGGAGCTGCCGCCGCTTTACCGCGGGCGCTCGGGAGCTGAGGCCGGGGAGGCACTCGGCGCGTTTGGTGGTACCGGTTCGAGTGTCGCTCCTACGATGCGGTTACTCGCCGGCGTTGGCCCGTAAAGGTTGCAACACGGCGCGAGCGAAGACGTTTGCTCGATTCGGGAAGGCTCGCCCGCCGCCGGGCGAGCCGGGAACCGGAGTTTCCTTGGACTGCCGGCGACGCTGTTGTCGCTGCCGCATTTCGCCAGCCGATTCCTGGTCGCCAGCGCGACTGCGACCGGCCGGTGCACTCCGGCGGTTCGGTACGTTCAACGGCGCGATCGTGCGCGTGAAGACGCTCTTGCCATCAATGAGCGTTTCGATATGTACGATCAAGACTTGAGGCCTCGTCGGGGTTCTGTGCGGCGTATGGAGACCGCGCTCGTATTCCGCGCCCGACATGCCCGCAAACGCGGCCCGGTCGACGTCAGGAGCCGGCCGGCGTTAAAGCTCGAATGCGCCTTTGCTCAGACCCATGGGCCCGCGCTTGTCACTTTAGGTAGCGTGCTTGAAGTCGTGATCGGCAGTCATCAGGGCATCGGCCAATGCGGGGTCGTCAGCCTCCAACTCCCTGGCCGCCATGAGCCCGATGTCGAGCCATTGCCGCTCCCTGGGGTCGGGCAGGTTGGGATGGCTCAGCTCCTCCAGCACCCGCATGAGTTGCTGACGCGCATGCAGGTAAACCCCGTATGCGGCGTTGGCGGCCATGCGCCTGCCCAGCAGTTCCAGCGCGTGGCTCGCCGAGCGTGCTGCCTCGATCCTTTCGGTCATTTCTCTCTCCGTCGAGTCGCCGCCGCCGCGAGCTTGGTGCTCCTCGCATTGTCGCCCGCCACAGGCGGACAAGGAATCCGCTTCCGCTGCACTGCCCGGGGAGCGCCTGCCGAACGGCTATTTCTCGGCAGCCGCGATCGCGTACCGGCGATGGGATTGACCCGGGTCAAGGCGGACAGGCGCGCATGTCCCGACCATGCGCGGGCCGGCGACTGCCGGGTTCCCCCATGGAGTCCACGATGCAATTCGAACTGTCCACCGCCCATCCGGATGCGGCCCCGATCACCGCTGCCATCCGCGCGCTGGATCCGGACGCCAGGGTCGTCCTGGATGCCGGGCGCGGTCGTCTGGAAGTGCTGGCCAGCGCAAGCGGTGCCCAGATTCTCGATGCGCTGCGTAGCGTCGGTTGCGTGGCCACGCCGCTGGAGAAGGAAGTGCACATCAGCGGCGGAAGCACCTGCTGCGGCCACTGCGGCTAGCGGCGCCGGCAGGCGCCAACCGCCGGCGTCTGGAAGAATAGGCAGGCCGCACCTCGCGGCCTGCCGGACGGTTTTTCATGTCGAACATCGGCCGCCTCCGATGGACGTGGCGCGTAGTGATCCTGCTATTGGCATTCGCGGCCGCCTGGTCGGTATGGCTGCGCCCGGTCGCGTCGCGCGTCGGGCCGGTGCCGGCCTCGCTGCACGGCGACTGGCCGATCGCCCCGCCAGCGGCGGAGGGCTTCGACGGCCGCTTGCTTGGGCAGGCGGCAGGCGCGCTCCTGGACGGGCCGTTCAACGTCCACGCGGTGCTCGTCGAACGCCACGGGCGGCTCGTGGCCGAGTATTACCAGGGCGGCCGGGACCGATCGGTGTATGGGCTGGTGTCGTGGCGGCAATCATTCGGCCCGATGCAACTGCACGACGTGCGCTCGGTCGGCAAGAGCGTCACCAGTCTGCTGTACGGCATTGCCTTGGGCGAAGGGTGCGTGCCCGATCCGTCCGCCCGGGTGCTCGCCTCCTATCCCGCCCTGGATCGCGTGGCTTCCGATGCCGCGCGCGCGGTCCGCGTGCAGCACCTGCTCGACATGAGCAGCGGCCTGGAGTGGCGCGAGGGCGAGTCCGGCCACGACGACGAACTGCGCCTGTTCTGGAAGCGCGACATCCCCGCGTATGTGTTCGCGCATCGCATGGTCCACGCGCCCGGTTCCACCTTCAATTACAACGGTGGCGGGACAGCGGTGCTGGCCGACCTCATCACCCGCGGCGT
Source organism: Frateuria sp. GZRR35 (assembly GCF_051900415.1). Lineage (NCBI taxonomy): Bacteria > Pseudomonadati > Pseudomonadota > Gammaproteobacteria > Lysobacterales > Rhodanobacteraceae > Frateuria > Frateuria sp. GZRR35. The sequence continues at coordinate 51,868 of NZ_JBHZGL010000002.1, read as the reverse complement.
TGGCGTGCCGCTGGATGCCTACGCGCGTGAGCGGCTGTTCCGGCCCTTGGGCATATCGTCGTGGGACTGGGTGCACGACGTGCATGGCCGGCCGATGGCGTTCAACGGCCTGCGCCTGCGCCCACGCGACCTGCTGAAGATCGGCCGCCTGGTGCTCGACCATGGCCAGTGGCAAGGACATCAGGTGGTGCCTGCGGCATGGATTGAACGCTCGTTGCAGCCGCGCCTGGCGACGGGCGTGAGCGATTTCCGCTACGGCGCGCAGTGGTGGGCCGGCACGGCACGGTGGCGCGGACGGGACATACCCTGGCACGCCGCCTTCGGCAACGGCGGACAACGGCTGTTCGTGGTGCCGCAACTGGACCTCGCCATCGTGACTACGGCGGGCGCCTACGACAAGCTGCCGACGGCCATCGCAGTGAACCGGCTGGTGCAGGGCGTGGTGAGTTCGATACGCGAATGAGGGGCGCGTGATGTCCGGTCGGGCACGCGTTGCGCGGAAGGAGGTGGAAAAGGGCAGCGCGCCGGCTGGTGAATGGGGCGGGGGTCTCCCTAGCCATCGGCATGGTGATCTCGCACGCATCCGCGGCGCGCTGCCGGCACCGTCGCCCCTTCCACCGTCGGTGTTACCGACCGCCGCCGCCAGAGCGATGTCGACCTCGATCAATTCGTACCGGGGTCGGCCAAAGCCTGGGGCGTGTCGAGCAGGGTGACGCCCGGGACGTCACGCAAACGCTCGCGCAGCCAGAAGCCGTGCTCGGCGCCGACCAGAACGACGATACGCCGCCCCGGATTCTCACGCGCAGCATGCTGGATGACCTGCAGAAAATGCCCGTTCCAGGCTTCCCAGCCGGCGTGCTCGCCCGGGCCCATCAGCGCCTCCTGCAGCGCGTGCTTGGCACGCAGCGCGGCGTCCGTAACGTCGTCGTTGACGCTCGCCGGCGACGTCCAGTGCGCCTTGAGCACCCCGTACAGCCCATCCACGTACTGGCCAAACGCCTTGGCCTGCGCCGGCTCGCGGCTGTGGAAGGCCACGGTATTGGCGCGATAGGGCGCAAGCAACGTGCCGTAAAGCGGCTCGGCCGGCTCCATCGCGTAGACGCGGTAATGGTGGCGATCGATCAGCGGATAGATGACCGCCGGATACTCCTGCTTGGACTTCTCCGGCGGCCGCGCAGTGAGATCGTCCGGCTGCAGTTCGACGCAAAGCACGTCCGGCCTGAGCCGTTCGATGGTGCGGCTGAGCGCCGTGTTGTCGTAAGCCGGCACCTCGGCATGCATCTGGTGCAGCGTGTCCAGCACGACCACGGTCGCCGGCACCGACTGCGCCATCGCCGCCATCGGCAGGGCCAGCCAGGTACCAAGAATCAACCACCAACGCATTGCACGCTTCCGCAGTTCCGGGGAGCGCCAAGGTAGCGGGCTGCGTGCCGCTGTCGCAGTGCCGGAAGGCACGCGCCACGGCGTACGTGCGGATGTCCGGCGGGCGCGGGCGGAAGTAGACATGGGCTGGCAGCTCACGGGTTCCATCCAACCGCCGCAAGGCGTAGTCATCGGCCGACAGACACGCGCTCCGGACCGCGGCAAGCTTGGTTTTCGTATCCAAGCTCAGGAATTGCCATGGACCGCATCAGGACGACCCTCATCGCTTTTGCTCTTTTCACCTGCGCCTGTGCGGCAGGTGCGGTCGAGCGCCCGAGTGATCCGCTCCGACACAATGCCCCGAAAGGAATTAGCAACGCGTTTTACGCGTGCGTCGACAAAGCGAACTTCAACGAGATCGAAGAAGCTTACTGCACGTCGCAAGAGCATGTGCAGCAGGAAAAGCGCCTCAACACCACCTACCAAGCTTTGTTGCGCAAGCTGGATGAAGGCCAGAAGAAGCATCTTGTCGAAGCAGAGCGCGCTTGGGTCAAGTTGCAAGACACCACGGGGCCATTCGAGGAGGCGCTTTACGGTCACGAGATCATCGACAACCTTCAATTGGCGCAAAACGAGCTTTTTGCCGTTACGCGTCGAGCCGATCAATTGGACGAATACCTGGCGGTTGCCAGCGGCCTCTAAGGCATCGGCTCAATTGATCCCGTTAAAGGAGTAACGGCATGCAAGGTCCTGACACGCACGACATCGATGCAGTCGCTGGCGCCATGTATTTCGTCGTTGGGCGCGCTACCGAAGGGGGGCCTCATCCCTATCGGCTGTCTATCGCGGGCATTACGCGACAAGAAGGCGACAAGGATTGGGGAAAGGTAGAAAAGGTCATTGCCAATAGCGGTTACTCCCTAGGGGCAATCCAGGTCGATCTTGGTCAACGTGGGACGTGGCCGCTAGGTGCGACGGAAGATGCGCCGCTTAAGCCTGGCCAGACCACCTATGTGGACGCCCTCATCGCGCAGGCTTCGAAGTATGCGGAAGTGCATCACCTCGAGTTCCCTTCTGACAGGACGCAGCTTCGGGAGGAACTTTTGACTCATGGCAATGGAAAGGGGCGCCACAGTGCGCTGCGATTCATTGCTTCCGGGACTCGTGACAGCTTCAACGCGTGGACGGAATCCGAGGAGGGGAAACAATGGATCCACACGAATATCGACTACCCCCAAGTTCGCCATGCGGCCCAGCAAGCGCTGGATATGCTGGATTGCGTCGGCAAGAACATTCCCGAGAACCGCCGGTTTGAAACACTGGCGCTCCTCACAAAGACGGCGAACCAAAGGCCGTCGGAAATGGTCGAGTTCCGCAAGGTTCTTTCGGACGGTGGCGATTACGGGGATCTCGTGGCTAAAGCACAGGAGATAGCGAGCCATCATCGCGGTTACGCTGGTGCGGCCGCTGTAGTACCCGCAGGCCGTTACCTAAAGGCCTACGATGATCCGGAAAGAGCCGCTGCGCTTGCGCGCGCCCAAACCAAAGTGGGAAGCGCCGACTTCAATCCTGCGAACTTTGCCAGTGATCAGGATTTGCAGGAGGGATTGAAAACGATAGGCCGAGGGAAGCCGATCCACGTCCTTCGCCAGGGTTCCCATGGGGAGGAGGTCGCCTCTCTCCAGGCCAGTCTCGCCCGGTTGGGCATCACCGACGCCCATGGCCACCCGTTGAAGCCGGATGGCGATTTCGGTCCGGCCACACGGCAGGCCGTCGTTGCGTTCCAGCATGCGCATGGTCTGGAGACCGATGGTCGCGCCGGGCCGAAGACGCTCGATACGCTGGGCGACGCCATCCAGCAACAAGCCGCGAGCCTCGCCGATCGCAGCCATCCCGGGCATCCGCTGTTTTGCCAGGCGCTGGAGAAAGTCCATCTGATCGACGCCAGATGCGGGCGGGTGCCGGACGAGTTGTCGAAAAACGTGGCCGGTTCGCTGGCTACGGCGGCGCAGGCGCACGGGCTTGCCCGCATCGATCACGTGGTGCTGGGCGAGAACGCCACGCGCGCTTTTGCCGTGCAGGGGGCACTCGATTCGCCGTTCAGGCGGTTCGCGGCCGTAGACATCCTGCAGGCGGTCGCCACGCCGCTGGCGCAAAGCAGCGCGAAGTTCCTGGCAGCGCCCCAGCCCCGCGCGGACGCCTCGCTGGCGGCTTTGCCTCAGACCCTCCCCCCGCCTGCGCTGCAAGCTTCAGAAGTTTTGCGTTCGCCGAGGTAGCCATCAGCAGGCGCATGGCAACGCGTCGGAAATCGCGTCTTCGGGCGTCGCCCTATTGCCCGAGGTGCCGCGCCTCCACTGGAGGTCGGTGATCAATCAGACATACGTTCCCGGTTGCACAGGTAGTCGTCGCCCGACAGACAGGTGCTCTGAACCCGGCAAGCTTGGTTTTCTTAGCGAAGCTCAGGAAGTGTCATGGACCGCATCAGGACGACCGTCATAGCTTTTGCTCTTTTCGCCGCCTCTGTAGCCGGAGCGGTCGAGCGCCCGAGTGACGCCATCCGGCGTGATGCCCCAAAGGGACTAACGGAGACGTTCTATGCCTGCATCGATGAAGCAAAGTCCAGCGACATCGACAAGGCCTATTGCCTGTCCCAGGAGCGGGAACGCCAAGACGCTCGCCTGAACCGGGCGTACCAGGCGCTGTTGCACAAGCTCGATGGTGATCAAAAAAAAGACGTGATCAATGCGGAGCGCGCTTGGTTGAGATGGCAGGGCAAGACATCCCCTGTTGAAGGCGCACTGTACGGGAGCGATCTCATCGGAAATCTGGAGGTGACCGAGAACGAGACTTTCGCGATCTGTCGACAGGCCAATCGATTGGAAGAATATCTCGCTCTTGCCAGCGAACTTTGATTTGCAACCGTTTCGACGGCATGCCAGAACCAAACACGCAAAGCTATAGCTGCGCTCGCAGGCGCCCGGCACCCATCTGGTTACGTCTGGCGAACCGCCCGGAAGCCATGTTTGCCGAAATTGCCCTACTGATCGAGGCGCGGCGTCCCAAAACCCTATCTCGGCGACCAACCAAGACGATGCCGGGCAGCCATCGTCCGAAGACAGGCGCTTTGGACCGCGGCATGCTTGGTTTTCGTACGCAAGCTCAGGAACTTCCATGAACCCCATCAGGACGACTATCACCGCTTTCGCTCTCTTCGCCTGCGCCTCTGCGGCAGGAGCGGTCGAGCGCCCGAGCGATCCGATCCGACGCGATGCGCCCAAAGGAATTAGTGAGGCGTTCTATGGATGTATCGACAGGGCTGATTACGACAGCATTGCCGTGGGCGCCTGCCTATCTTCCGAAGAGGACGTTCAGGACGCGCGGCTGAACCGTTCGTACAAGACACTTATGGGCAAGCTAGAGGGTAAGGCGAAGGAGCAGTTGGTGGCCTCCGAGCGCGCTTGGCTGGCGTTTCACAGCACAAGCTCCGGTCTGGAGACCACGCTCTACGGAAGCGAGATCATCGCAAACCTCGAAGTCTCTCAAAGAGACATGTTTCGCAAGTGCGGACGAGCCAACACGTTGGAGACGTACGTGTCCCTGGTAAGCGACGAATAATCGATCGCCAGTTCAGGGAGGAAAAGCATGCGAAAGCTCGATACGCACGACATCGCCGTGGGGGCCGGCGCCGTCTATTTGGTAGTTGGGCGGGAACGGAAGGTGGCCCCGTCTCCTATCGTCTATCCATCGCGGGGGGGCCTGTTTCTCGCAGCGCCCCAGCCCCGCGCGGACGCCTCGCTGGCGGTTCTGCCTCAGACCCTCGCCCCGCCTGCGCTGCAGGACGTACATCGCTAGTGAAATGCCGTCGCTCCGGGCGGCGAGGCAAAAGCGGAGCCCGGGAGAGGGTTTCGATGCGCGCATCCGTCTCCTCTGGAAGCTGCTGATCGATAGCGGGGACGCTCCGACTCGCAAGCCGTTGCGCTGCCGACCAGCAGGAACTTGCGGCGACGATTGCTGCTAAGTTCCCAGGCTGTCCACATGCCTGCCGGAGGTCTCCATGTCCCGTGCCGCCCTTGCTGGTTCATCGGTCGCTGCATCCCGCAGGTATGGGCGCCTCGCCCTAGCCGTATCGATGGCCCTCGCCGCCGGCGTGGCCAGTGCCCAGGCATCGCCCGGCGCCCGCGTGCCGCCACCGCGGGACACGCCCTATCCGGGCACCGTGACGATCCACGTGGATGCGAGCGACACGCGGCAGGGCATCTTCCGCGTCCACGAAACGCTGCCAGTGCAGGCTGGTGCGCTGACGCTGCTGTATCCGAAATGGATCCCCGGTGACCACTCGCCGAGCGGTCCGGTCGCCATGCTTGCCGGCCTGAAGCTCAGCGCCGACGGCACGCCGCTCAAGTGGACGCGGGACGAATACGACGTGTACGCATTCCATGTGGACGTGCCGGCGAGGGTCTCGAGCATCGATGCGGATTTCCAGTACCTCTCCAGCCGCGATGGCGGTTACGAGATGACCGACCGCATGCTGGACCTGGAATGGAACAAGGTGGCGCTGTACCCGGCGGGCCACTTCTCGCGCGGTATCACCTTCGCGCCCAGCGTGACCCTGCCGCATGGCTGGCAGTTCGGCAGCGCGCTGGAGCCGGCCGGGCAGGCGAAGGTCTCATCCTCGGGCGACACCACGACCTTCAAGGCGGTGCCGTTCAATACGCTGGTCGACTCGCCGATCTACGCGGGCCAGTACTTCAAGCGCGTCGATCTCACCCCGAAGGGTGGCGCGCCGGTACATCTGGACGTGGTCGCGGACGCGCCCAAATACCTCGAGATGACGCCCGGGCAGTTGCAGGCGCATCGCGCGCTGGTGGCGGAGGCGACGACGCTGTTCGGCTCGCACCACTACGACCATTACGACTTTCTGTTCTCGCTGTCCGACCAGCTCGGCGGCAATGGGCTGGAGCATCACCAGTCCAGCGAGAACGGGCTGGAGGCCGACTATTTCACCGCGTGGAAGGACGCCGCGCCGGGGCGCGACCTGCTCGCACACGAGTACACCCATTCCTGGAACGGCAAGTTCCGCCGACCAGCCGACCTGTGGACGCCCAACTTCAACGTGCCGATGGGCGACTCGCTGTTGTGGGTTTACGAGGGGCAGACGCAATACTGGGGCTTCGTGCTGACGGCGCGTGCCGGTCTGTGGACGCCCGAGCAGTTCCGCGATGCGCTGGCCATGACAGCGGCCAACTACGACCGCAATCGCGAAGGCTTCCACTGGCGCACGCTGGAGGACACCACCAACGATCCGACCGCCGCGCATCGCACTGGCCTGCCGTACCGAAGCTGGCAGATGAGCGAGGAGTACTACAGCGCCGGCCAGATGATCTGGCTGGAGGTCGATGCCAAGCTGCGCGCGCTGACGCACGACAGGAAGTCGCTGGATGACTTCGCGCGCGCGTTCTTCGGCGTCGACAACGGCAGCTTCGTGACCAAGACCTACACCTTCGACGACGTGGCTGCGGCCTTGAACGGCGTGGCGCCGTACGACTGGGCGGGCTTCCTGCACGCGCGCGTCGACACGCTCGATCCGCCATTGCTCGATGGCCTGGAAGGCACCGGTTGGAAGCTGGTCTACACCGACCAGCCGAGCGACTACGAAAAGCAGTACAACAACCGCCCGCAGTCGCCGCGGCACTTGTACAACTTCACCTGGTCGATCGGACTGACGCTGGACGATCACGGCCAGATCAATGACGTGCGCTGGGAGGGGCCAGCCTTCAAGGCGGGCGTCAGCACGGGCGCCACGCTCGTGGCCGTGAACGGTAAGGACTACTCCACCGATGTGCTGAAGAGTGCGATCGCCACAGCGAAAGACGGAAAGACGCCTATCCAGCTCCTGTTGAAGTTTCAGGGCGGCTACCGCACCGTGCCGGTCGATTACCACGGTGGCCTGCAGTACCCACACCTGGTGCGCGTCAAGGGCACGCCGGATTACCTGAGCGAGATCATCGCCCCGCGGACGCGGTAGCCGCCCGCAAAAGGCTGCGTCCCGTGAGCGCGGGCATGACGATGGTTACCCGTTCCCGCGGGCCGCGAGAGTGACCCGGGATGGCGATATCGAAGGTATGCGCGAAGGCGGCCAGCTTCTGCTGTGCAAGGGGAAGACGTTCGTGTTCTGCGTGCCAGCGCACAGTGTCGATGTAGGAAAAATCTGATAACCGCGTGGATTGCCGGACTCTTCACGTGAGGTGAAACAGGCTTCACGGCCTTGGGCCGTCGACTTTCTGGACGGCAGTGCAACGGTTTTTCCGGTGGTCTGGCCCCCTTGGGCCGCGTGCCGGTATCTACAGGAAAGCCTGAATGGCCAGCCTCGTCGCTCGCATAAAAAAAATACGAAGAGCCATCGTCAAGCGCATGCCCGACCCGGTGTACTACCCCTACCGGTACTTCCAGATCTACCGCAGGGTCGGAAGCCTTGCGCAGCCGGAACGCTATTCGGAAAAGATCTTCTACCGCATGCGCCACCCGTTGCCGGTCTTCTCGCAACTGGCCGACAAGGTAGCGGTACGCCGCTACATCGCCGAGGTGGTGGGCGAACAGTATCTGGTACCGGTCTTCCTCACTTGCGACCGGGTCACCCGGGAGACCTTCGACGCCCTGCCTGACACGTTTGTCATGAAAGCCAACCACAGCGCGGGGCAGACGCGGATCGTGCGTGACAAGCGCAGCGAAGACCTCGATGCGTTGGCTGACCTGGCCAACGGCTGGATGAAGTCTGACTTCTCGGTAAGGCAGCGGGAAAAGCACTACCGGAACATCGCCCCCAGGATCATTTTCGAACAGGCGCTGCTGGGTGCCCAGGGCGAGCCGCCGGACGACTACAAGTTCAACGTGCTCAACCCGGGCGGCGGCGAGGAAGCCTTCGTGTTCGTCCAGTACGTCCATGACCGCTTCAAGGACGCCATGACGCAGGACTTCTACCTGGCCGACCTGACGCCCGCGCCGTTCCGCTTCCGCGGCCTCAAGCCCAGCGGCAAGCCGCTGCCGGTGGTGGATGGGCTGGACGAGATGATGCGCATCGCCAGGAAGCTTGCCGCGCCCTTCGGGTTCCTTCGCGTCGACTGCTATTACTACGAAGGCCGGGTGTACATCGGCGAGCTGACGGTCACGCCGGGCGCCGGCATGTATGCGCTGTCACCGCCGCACTGGGATGCGGCGCTCGGCGCGAAATTCCGCTGGCCGGATACCTGCGAGCTGGGCCGTTGAGCCGCATCCGCTGAAAGACGGGCGGGTCGCCCCGCGCGCACAAAAAAAAGGCCGGGCTTGAGGCCCGGCCTGGGGGAACCGATCGCTGGCCGATCAGAAGCGCGGCCCGTTGTGCAGGGTGGAGCCGGTGCCCCTCGGCGTGGCGCCGAGCCCGGTGCCCGTGCCGGTGGCGATGTCAGCCGCACCGTGACGCTCGAAGATCGCGCGAGCACGGTCGCGTTCGACCATGTCCTCGGTGTGCACGGTGATCAGTGCATTGCCCTCGCGGATGCGCTCGTCGTAATGCTTGGCTTCGACCTCCGGGATGCCCATGCCGATCAGCGCGCCGACGATGCCACCGGTTGCGCCGCCGACCGCTGCGCCGCCAAGTGCGGCCATGATGGGCCCGGCGGCAATGAACGGGCCCAGGCCCGGAATGGCCAGCGTGCCGATACCCACCAGCCAGCCGAGGCCGGCGCCGGCGCCCATGCCGAGCACACCGCCGGTGGTCGCGCCCTCGGGCGCCTTGGTGTTGTGCTCGGTAGCGAAATCGCGTGTGCCACGCCGGTTCTGCATCAGCACGGAAATGTCGTTGTTGGAGAAGCCGGCGTCCTTGAGGTCGTCGACGACAGCCTCGGCCTTGTCCTGGTCGGGGACGGTGCAATAGACGGATGCGTACATGGAGGTCTCCTCAATCGGAATCGGTTTCGATGTCGAGCTGGTTGTCGACGCGGGTCACGCCGCGCACGCCGGCGGCATCCCGCTCCAGGCGGGCCTTTTCCTGCGCGCTGGCCACCGGCCCGCGCAAGGTCACCACGCCGTTGTTGGCCACCACCTTGACGTTGCGGGCTTTCACCGAAAGGTTGCTGTCGTCGACGATCGCCTGGCGGACCTTGGCCACCAGATCGACCGCGGACGAGCTGTTGGACTGGTCCATGGGCGTGACCGATGCGTCGTTGCGATCACGCCGGTTCAGGCGCGTGTTGTCGGCATCCTCACTGGTCACGCCGGCCGCTGACTGGCTGGACGCAGGTGGCGACTGCATGGGCGTGGCCTGATGCGCGAAAGCGCCGGTACTTGCCGCGAGCGCTGCGAACACTCCCACGGCCAGCGGCCTGGGCAATGTGTGTTTCATGCGTTCCTCCTCGTTGGTCGCCATGCGGGGACGGCCCGCACTCTGAGCCCGGCCATGACTTGCGCCGGAAGGGCCACGCTAGGGTGCCGGCGGTAAAATGCGCGTGTCATAAGGGTGAGCGGGCTCCACCGCTTGCCAGTGGCGTGCCGCGGGATGCGTCGGACCTCGACGGTCAGCGACCAGTCGCGCGCCCTCTCCGCCGCACCGGTGCGAGAGGCTTGGCAACAAATGCCGCCGGCCTGATGGTCGCGCAGTTCGCACGCCACCAGCGACATTGCGGCTGGTCAGTCCGGTTGCCAGGCGCCCAAGTCAGGGCTCAGGGCCGATGGCAAACCGCCGCCGCAGCGCCCGGCTTTTCCTTTATCCCGCCCTTTACCGCGCAACGGCGGGCCGCAGAATAGGCCTCTGGCACAAGGAGGCAGTGATGAAGCGTTATGCAGCGATCGTGTGGCTGGCCCTGGCCGTGCTGGCACCCTGGGCGCAGGCCGATACGGTAAACGTGGATGGCGGGATGGCTTTCTTCCACGGGGATTGGGAGGTGGCCTGTGACAACACGCGCACCTGTCGCATCGCGGGGTATCAACAGGACGGCGACGAGCATGCCATCTCGGTCCTGTTGACCCGCAAGGCCGGTCCGGCCCAACCGGTGACCGGCGAACTGATGGTAGGCGCCTACGACGAGGAGGATTTCGACCTGCTCCAACGCCTTGGCGATCCACTGCGCCTGTCGATGACGATCGATGGCGTTTCCGTGGGCGCGGTATCGGTCAGCCAGGAAAGCCTTGCCGCCAAGCTATCCCAAGCACAGGTAGCGGCCCTGCTGGCAGCCTTGCCGGGCCACAGCACGATCGAGTTCTCGACCGGGGATGTCAGCTGGCATCTCTCCGACGACGGCGCCGCGGCCGTCCTGTTGAAGGTGGACGACTACCAACGGCGGGTCGGTACGCGCGGCGCCCTGGCCAGGAAAGGCACGCGGGACGAAGCCGACGTCGCGCCGGCGCTACCCGTGCCGGCCGTGCACCAGGCCAGCGTGGTGGATCGGACGATGAGCGCGGACGCGCTGCCGGCAGCGGTTGACCTGCCGGCGCTACGCAAGGCGATCGCTGCGGCGACCTCGATCGATGACTGCGATCTGTCGCCAGCGGAAGAGGGCGGTCCTGTTCCGTTCAGGGCTGCCCGGCTGGATGCTCATCACCTGCTTGTGTCCGCTGGCTGCTGGCTTGCTGCGTACAACAGCGGGTCCGGATTCTGGGTCATCAACGACAGCGCACCCTACCAACCGGTGCTGGTCACCACGATCGGCTCGGATTACGGGGACGGGCGTATCAGCTCGTCGATGAAAGGCCGCGGCCTGGGCGATTGCTGGTCCACGGAGGAATGGGCCTGGGACGGTCGCCAGTTCGTGCACACCGCTTCCTCGACCAGCGGCATGTGCAAACTGCTGGCCCCCGGTGGTGCATGGAGCCTGCCGACCATCGTCACAAAAGTGCGCTAGCAGGACTTCTGCGCCGGCGGGCACGAGGCGACGATTTCCGGATCGGTGCGGGCTTCGAAAGGGTGCAGGCCGGACAGGGGCAATGGGACGGCGGACGTCAGCAGGGGAGCGTGCGCGAACGATCGGTCAGGCCGTCGATCGCGGGCAGCTGGCGAGTGGGTGGAACGCTCACTAATTCACGGCCGTGGTGCCCCGGGCTCGCCCGCCTTTTCCCTGGGCATGTTTCCGACCTGCTGGTCGATGTACTTCAACTCGGCCACCGAACGCGGTTCATCCGGGATCAGCTTCAGGCAGGCGTGGTAAGCGGCGCGGGCCTCGTCGAAGCGGCGCATCTCCGTCAGCGCGAAGCCCTGGCCGCGCAGGGCCTTGCAGGTGGAGTCGGGCACGTCCGCGGCGGTGAAGGGCGCATCGGTTTCGGCTTCCTTGTAGTGCGCCAGCGACTCCTCCCATTGGTGCTTGCCCTGATAGGCGAAGCCGATCTCCAACTGGTACTGGCTGTCCATCGGCGCGCGTGCGAGCGCCTTCTGCAATTCGGCGATCGCATCGTCGTAGCGTGCCATCTCGTTGTAGGCAAAACCGCGCGCCCAGTAAGCCATCGCCCAGGCGGGTCCGAGGACCAGCACCTTTTTCGGTTGTCGCAGGTTCCCGCTGGCGACCATGGCGGAGTAGAGCAGGGCGTCCGAAGGGCCGCGGGCGCTGTAGACGATCGCGTCGGCATGCCCGTAGGTGGCTTCGTACTTGGCGACCACGCTGTGGAGGGGGCCATCGATCGCCGACATGATTTGCCCGTCCCGGATCATCTGCACGCTCTTGATTACCTGCTGCACGTCGGCGTCGCCGTTCGGCGGCGCGGGGCCGGCGGCAGGCGTCTTGCCGGGGGCGCCGGCGCACGCTGCGAGCAGCAGCACGATCCCCCATCCAGCCATGTGTCTCGCGAAGCGCAACATGGTCATCTCCCGTGTGGACGCATCGCGGGGCAGCCCGCGCGGCGGGCCGCGCGCGCTTCCGTGATCTGCCGACGGGCTACTTCTCCAGCGCCTTCACCGCGTCGAGCGTTTCCTGCACGTGCTTGTTCGGCTTGAGGTCCGAATAGACGTGGGTGATCTTGCCCGAGGGCGCGATCACGTAGGAGGTGCGGTCCGACCAGCCAGGGCGCATCGGTAGCAGGGCGTCGTATTCCCTGGCGATCTTCGCGTCGGCGTCGGCGGCGACCGGGAACTTGCCGCTGCAATGCTCGGTTTCCTTCGAGAAGTCGGCCAACTGGTCGGTATTGCCGGCGGTTACGCCGATCACCGTCGCGTGCAGCGCCTTGAACTGGTCGATGGCCTGGGAGAACAGATGGGCTTCGAGGTTGCAGCCGGCGGTGTGCGCGGCCGGGAAGAAGTACAACACCACCGGGCCTTTCTTCAGGGCATCGGCGAGGTTGAAGGTGAAGGCCTTGCCAGCGAGATAGGCCGGCGCGGAGAAGTCCGGCGCCCGCGTGCCTTCCTTGAGGGTGGCGAAAGCCGGCGAAGCGAGGGTGACGGTACCGGCGAGGGCGAGCGCGGCGAGTTTGAGCGGAGACTTCATGGCAGGACTCCTGGGCGGCATGGAGAGACCGTTTATACGCTACAAATACGTCAGCGGATGTCGGTCGGGGAAACGGGTTTCCGCTTTCGGGTACAACCCAACCTTCTTCCGTGTTTGTGGCACCAACGGCATCGGCTCGCGCGCGAGCCGCGGTACGCAAGATTCCGGCAGGAACAGGGGAATTCCGAAATGAGACTGAACGCACCTTCCAAGGCGCCGCTGCTGCATTTCGTCGATATCTACGGCCGCCGCGTGGATATCGGCGGCTCGGGGCGGCGCACGCTGCTGTGCTTCTTCCGCGACGCGGCGTGCCCGTTCTGCAATTTCCGCATCTATGAGTTGACCAACCACCATCCAGCGCTGTCGGCGCTGGGGCTGGATATCGTGGCCGTGTTCACCTCCACGCCCGAGGCGGTGCAGCGCTTTGTCGCGCGCAAGCCGCGGCCTTTCAGCGTGATTGCGGACCCCAGTTCGCACGCGCATGAAACCTACGGGATCGAGCGTTCGCTGTGGCGCAAGCTCAAGGGCATCGTCACGCGCGTGCCGACGCTGATCAAAGGTCTGCGCATCGTCGGCCTGGCGGGCCTGAACACCACCAACCTGATGCCGGCCGATTTCCTGATCGACGAGGACGGCAATATCGCCGAGGCCTACTACGGCGGTGATGCGGGCGATCGCATTCCGCTGGAGCGGGTGGAGCTGTTCCTGGCGCGTGGCATGCTCGCCCGGGCCGGGGTGAAGCCTGCGCAGGCGGCTGTGCATTCCTGAGGCCAGGTGTCCGGATGCGAGGGGAAGGCGGGCGGTGCCCGCCTTTTTCTGTCCTTGTGAGGAGGGCTGAAGATCGTTGCGAGGGTCGCTGTGGTTTCCCGCAAGCCTTGGCCCCTCACCCCAGCCCTCTCCCCGGCGGGGAGAGGGAGCCCGGTTGCGGCAGGATCCGGTTCCTGGCCGCAGCCCCCTCTCTCCGGGGAGCAGGCTTGCTTACTTGTGCGGGACGAACTGCACGGCCGCTTCCACCGCGGCGGCGGAGTCCAGGATGCCGGCGCCGATGGAGTATTTGCCCTTGGGCCGGATCATCGGCTCATAGGCGGTCGCCTGCAGCAGCTTGAGGACCTGTTTAGGCTTGAGCAACGGCAGGCACAGTTCCTTGCGTGCGCTCTGCATCAACGCGACCGTGCCGGTGACGTGCGGGGCGGCCTGCGAGGTGCCGGCGTAGCCGCTGTAGGTGGTGCCTTCGGGCACCGGTGTAGTGTCGCCGTTGTTGAGCGCCTGCCAGATGAAGCCGTCGTAGGAGATCGCTCCGGTGTTGGGATCGTCATCCTGATACACACCGCCGCCGGGCGCGGCGATCTCCACCGCGTGTCCGTAGTTGGAGTAGTACGCGCGCTGGCTGGTGATGCCGGTGGACGCCACGGTGATTACGCCCGGGCAGCCGGCCGGCGTGTACTTGGCGGCATCGTCGCCGCTGTTGCCGGCCGAAACCACGACCACCGCACCCAGCGCGTTCGCCTTGGCCACGGCCTTGGCGGTCACGTCGTGCGGATTGCAGCGGCCCTCGCCGCCCAGGCTCAGGTTGATCACCTGCGCCGGATGGCGGTTGCGCGGCACGCCGTCCACCTTGCCGCCGGCTGCCCAGACGATCGCGTCGGCGATGTCGCTGGTGTAGCCGCCGCAGTGGCCGAGCACGCGCACCGGCAGCACGCGGGCGTGGAAGGCGATGCCGGCCATGCCCTGCGCGTTGTCGGTGATTTCGGCACCTGCGGTGCTGGCTACGTGTGTGCCGTGCCAGGAGCTGAGCTCGGGCGGGTTGTTTTCGTTGGTGCAGGCCGACAGCCACGGCTCGGTAGTGGTCCAGTCACCCAGATCCCAACCGCCGGGCACGCGGTCGTCGGTGGCGCGGCCGGAGACCAGGGCATCGGTGATGAAGTCGTAGCCCTTGTCGGCGAGGCTGGTGTCGACGTCCACGTGGCGGGTGATGCCAGTGTCCAGCACGGCGATGATGACGCCCTTGCCGTCGGCCAGGTCCCAGGCGTCGTTGGCGCGCGTGCCGCCGTGGTTGGCGTCGCCGAAGGCGGTGATGGTGCCGTCGGGCGCCTTCAGGTCCCACTGGTAGAACGGGTAGTAGGTGTCACTGGGGCTGAAGGTCGCCGGTGCGAGGTTGGCCGGCGCCTGGATGTCGCGCACGCGGTGCAACATCACGTCCGGTGCCACGAAGGCCACCGCCGGGTCGGCGGCGATCTGCCGGACCAGCGTCGCCGCTTCGCTGCTGTCGAGCTTGCGCGAGGTGCGCACCAGGTCCGCGCCTGTGGCCAGCTTGCGCTGGTAGGCGGCTTGCACCCCTGTGCTGCGGCCGCCGGCGGCGGTCGCGCGGTTCAGGCCCGCCCGGCTGATCGCCGCCCCCACGTTCTGCAGCAGCGCCGCGTGGTTGCTGCGTTCGGTGCTGCCGTCGCGGTAGGTGACGATGAAGCGGTCGTAATGGCCATTGGGCGCCAGGCTGCTGACGTCGTAGCGCGTGCCGGCCGGGCCCGATGGCGCGGCGGCGTGGGCGGAGAGCGACAGGGCAAGGGCGATGGAGGCGCCCAGCAGCGCCTTGATCGCGTAACGGTGTGTCATGCGGTGGTCCTCCGGTATGGGCGCCGAACGTGTGGCGCGTCAAGCGACGACAGCGCCGGATGGCGCTGTCCTGTCACAGGCAACCTCGGAGCCGGAGTACCCCTGCCTCCAGCCAAACCCTGCCGCGGCCTCCCCGCGGGCAACGGGCATGGACACTAGGCAGACGCTTGTGGGGCCGTCGTGAAAGCGGCAGCCAATGGGCCATGGCGGTACGCCAGATATCACCGTTCGCCGGTGCGCATGCCATGGGCGATGCCATGACGGGCACTGCCATGACGCTTTGCCTGCATGCGCGTTGCCATGCTGGCGCCAACTCTCCGGAGCGGCGGCGTGCGCAATCTCGATTTCACTTCCTGGCACGCGCTGTGGCCGACCTTGTTCGGGCTGGTGCTGGTCACGCTGCTGGGCGTGGGCATGCGCCTGCTTGCGATGCAGGCGGTGCAGCGTCGGCAGCAGCGGGAGAACCGGCAGATCAACGAGCGGCTACGCACATTGATGGCCGCGTACAAAACCCTGGGCGGTTCGTTCACCGGCGACCTGGCGGTCGACCCCACGCACTTTCGCCACCTGCGCCAGCGCGGCGAATCGGCGGAGGGAGAGGGGGGCAGCTCGGATCGCTCGCGGCGCATCCGCGATGCGGTCGAGGCGGCGCTCTCGGACATCCTGCTGCTGGGTACCGACGAACAGGTCCGGCTGGCCGCCCGCGCCGCCGACGAACTGGCTGCCGGCCGGCCGGTGCACACGGCGGAGCTGGTGGTCTCGCTACGTGACTTCGTCCGACACGCGCTGGACTTGCCGCCCATCCCGGCCGGACTGGTGGTGCCAAAGCAGGGGCCGACTCGTCCCTCGCCGGCCAAGGCGCGGGGCGAGGGTGGCGGCAAGGACACGCCCGGCAAAACTGGCGGCGGGGGGCTGGGCGGCATGGCCGCCGGCGGCGCCGGGTTTGCGTTGGGTGATCACGCGGGGCATGACGAGGTGGACGCCGGGCACCGGTCGTAGGGTGGGCTTCAGCCCACCGGCTCTGATTCGCGAGCGGTGGGCTGAAGCCCACCCTACGAAGGTTTTTTTCGACCTGCCAGGCTCTTCCATTAATGCTGTGGCATACCGCCAGGCCCGGGCGTATCGTGGCGCGCGCGCATACCCTCGTATGCGTACTTGCGTGGACGCACGTCGGCCTGATCGACGGCGGCGCTCACAGGGGGACGCGGTCACCCAACCGATTCACGGATGGAAGGAGACCGTTTATGAAGACTCGACTGCTCATCGCCCTCGCGGCGATGACGTTTGCCACCTGCGCGATGGGGGCAACCCCCGTCACGCTGAAGTTGCAGAAGGGCACCACCACCGTACCCCACACCACTCCCGTAGGCGGCGCGCCGCTCACGAGCCTGGAGCAGGATCCGGCGATGGCGGCGGGCGACGCCGATTCGGGCGATGGCGAGGATGACCTGGGCGACGAGCCGGTGGTCAACCGCACGCTCCACCACGGCCGCCACAATGGCCTCAACACCATGGGCCACGGCACGCGCGCCAAGTCGCATCCCGAACTCAAGGGTGGTTTTGAGGGCCTGAACTTCCACGACCAGCGTTATGCCAACGGCGGCAACCAGTTTTCCGTGGAGCCGCCGGACCAGGGTCTGTGCGCCGGCAACGGCTTCGTCGTGGAGAGCGTGAACGACGTGCTGGCGATCTACGATCGCGCAGGCAACGAGCTGGTCGGTCCGGTCGACCTGAACACGTTCTATGGCTACCCGGCAGCGATCAATCGCACCACCGGCGCCTACGGCCCGAGCATTACCGATCCGACGTGCTACTACGACGCCGATACCCGCCGCTGGTTCCACGTCGTGCTGACGCTCGACCGGGTCGGCACCAGTTCGGCGCTCTCGGGCACCAACCACCTGGACATCGCGGTCAGCCAGACGGCTGATCCGACCGGGGCATGGACGGTCTACCAGTTGCCGGTGCAGAACAACGGCAGCGACGGCACGCCGAACCACGGATGCACGGCCGGCTTCTGCCTGGGCGACTACCCGCACATCGGCGCAGACGCCAACGCGATCTTCCTGACCACCAACGAGTTCGCGCTGTTCGGTCCGGGCTTCTACGGCGCGCAGATCTATGCGATCTCCAAGCGCGCACTGGTGGCGGGTGATCCCTCGCCCAACGTGGTGCTGTTCAACGCCGGCGACCCCAGCGTGCCGGCACCGGCATTCACGGTGTGGCCGGCCATTTCCAGCGGCGGGCAGTACGCCGGTGCGCATGGCGGTACCGAATACCTGCTGAGCTCCGACGCGGTGTTCTACGACGAAGGCACGTCCAACACGATCTGGCTGTGGTCCGTGTCCCACACCAGCGCGATCGACAGCGCGCCCATGGCGCTGACGCTGGATGTGTCGGCGGTGGGCGTGCAGACCTACGCGGTGCCCACCAGCCTCGCGCAACAGAAGCCCGGCGACGCGCCATTGCGCGACTGCTTCGCGCTCACCGGTTGTGCGCCGACTTACCTCGGTTACCCGAACATCGTGTACTCGACGCCACGCGCGCTCGCGGTCAACGATTCGCGCATGCAGCAGGTCAGTTTCGCCAACGGCAAGCTGTGGGGCACGCTGGACACCGACGTGCTGCTGGGAGACGGCAGCCATGGGTCGGGCGTCGCCTGGTTCGTGATCGATCCGAAGTCCGGCGGCGTGTTCGCCAACGGCACGCTGGCGCTGCCTGACGCCAACCTCACCTACGGAACCTCGGCGGTGACGCAGAGCGGGCGCGGCGTGATCGCCTTCACCGTGGTGGGTCCGAATGACTGGCCCAGCGCCGGCTATGCCAGCTTTGATGCGAAACAGGGCGCCGGCGACGTGCACATCGCCGCCGCGGGCGCAGCGCCGTGGGACGGCTTCACTGGCATTCCCTACCTGGGCGACAACCGTCCGCGCTGGGGCGACTACGGTGCGGCGGCTGCCGAGGGCAACACCATCTGGACCGCCTCCGAGTACATCGCGCACGCCTGCACGCTGGCGCAGTACCTGACCCCGCCGTTGTTCCAGTGCGGCGGCACGCGCGGTGCGCTCAGCAACTGGTCGACGCGTATTTCCCGGCTCCAGCTCTGAGCCAGTGTTGACGATGACGGGCGCGGTGGAAGCTCCACCGCGCCCGTTTCGTTTCCGTGGGCGACCACACACGCGGACCACGCAAACTTGGCAGGGGGTTCACGTGGGCCATCGATACTGGTCGCGAACCGAAGCGGGCTCGACCCTCGGCATGAGGCTCGGGCATGGGGACATCGGTATTCGTTCTGCTGCTGGCAAACCACCTGTCGCAAGGAGGGATCACGCATGAACGCATTCCAGGAAGTCGTCGCACATTGCGAGGCGAAATGGGGCCGGCTTTCCGCGCCGGTGGATCCGGAGGAGACGCGCATCCGCATGCGGGCCCAGTCGGCGCTTTCCGGCGGCGAGCTGGGCCAGTGCCCGCCGCTGGATATCCGCCAGGCGCGGGACGTGCTGGCTTGGTACGCGCCGCAGTATTAGTCGGCTGCAGGTGGCGCCAGCGCCCGTGGAGGCTGGCGCCCGACGAGGGCCGGGAGCGGTTCAGTTCACCCCGGTTCCGGGCGCCGAGTGCCCCGGGATGGCCTGCCTGAGCGCGTGGACAGTCAGCTGTTGCCGACCGTTGATGCCGGCACGCTCGAAGATGTTGTGCAGGTGCGTCTTCACCGTGGTCGGGCTGATGCCCATGCGCCGGCCGATCTCCTTGTTGCTCAGTCCTTGGGCCACCCAGCGCACGATCTCGCGCTGGCGGTCGGTGAGCGGCGCGATGTCCGGCGTGGGCCACAGATCCATGCGCAACAGGTGCCGGAGGTCAGCCAGTGCGGTGGCCATGAGGGCGCGCGGAATCCAGGAATCGCCAGCGTGGACCGTCAGGATCGCATCGCGCCACGCTGCGACGGGCGCATGCCGTGGCAGGCAGCCATGGGCGCCCTGCTTCACGGCGGCGAGGACCTCCGGCCGGGCCAAGGTGTCTGCGTACATCACTATCCTTGGCGCGGTCTGCCGGGCCAGCAGGCGACCGAGCAGGCCCGGACAGGCATCGGCCCAGCACGCTTCGATCACCGCAATGGCCGGTCGACGGGAGGCGACCAGCATCGACAGGTGCTCCGGCGCACCGCTTTCGCCAACGACCTGCAACCCTTCGACGCGCCCGAAACCGGCGGCCAGGGCCAGACGGATGGCGGGGTCCGGCCCGCCGAGCACGATGCTGATCACGCGGCCCTCCCGCAATCCCGCGTTTTCCTGCGGAGGATTGAAGCGCCGCCGTGAGCGGGGCGTGTTCGCCCCGCCATCGCAGGGTGGGGCTTCAGCCCACCAGCGCGCCACGCCGGGTGAGGCCGGTCCATCGCCGCGGCACGCAGGCGGGGGCGCCCGGCGCCTACTCCGATCGGAGTATTCATCCGGTCCGGCGTGCGCCGCATGCTGCGCTCCCCCGCTGCGGCGGATCCCCGGGAGTACACGCTCATGAAGATCCTGCTCATGAAGTCCAGGCGCCTGCTCGGCATGCCATTGCTGGCCCTCCTGCTGACCCTGGTCGGGGCCGCGCCCGCGTGGGCCGCTACGGTCGTGACTTACACCGGGCAGGGCTTCAGCTTCGACGGCAACACGCACAACCTGCAGGACGAGCGCTGTGGCCTCACCGGGCAGGACGATGCCGACGACGGCGGCACCGGCCTGTTCGCCAACTGGAATGGAACCGGTCAGCCCTATCAGACGGGGCAGGGTTACCTGGTCTGGGTGCTTACCGCCAATGGCGCGGTATCGGCCACGTTGACCCTGCCGGACCGCACCGTGCAGATGATCAAGGTTGGCGGCACCTTCAAGTACGCCAGCAAGTACTACCGCTATAACAAGCTCGTCGGCCTGCCGGTCACTGCCACCTACGAAGGTGACGTCAGGAATGGAAACGTCCAACTGGTTGTCAGCCACGGCTGCCAGCCGATGAAGACGCCGGGCGCGTGGTGCTCGCCGGGCTTCTGGAAGAACGCCTCGCAGGATGCCTGGAATCTGGTCGGCGTGGACAAGTACGCCGCCTTCAACGACACCGTTGTGCCGAGCTTCTACATCTCGCCATCTGCTGCGCAACCGACGCTGTGGCAGGTGCTGACCACCCCCGGCGGCAATACCTTCGGTTCGGCGAAGCCGCCTTACAACTTGAACGCCTATAAGGCCACGGCTGCGTATCTCACCAGCCGCATTCCGGGCTACCACTTCGCCCCGAAACAGGTGGGCAACGAATGCGCTTGCCCAATCGATAATCACGGCAATTACAAGATCCCACATTAAGCCTGCGCAGCCAGTGGATGCCCTCGCCTCGCGGCGAGGGCATCTTTTTATTGGGCGGATGGCCGGTTGCAGTGCGGCTGCGCGATGCTGTTACGATTGCCAGATGACTACACTCGACCTACCTGTTTCCGACGGCCCGCAGCGCGGCAGCCTGGCTTGCGTTGGCCTGGGCATGACCCTGGGTTCGCATCTCACCCCGCTGGCCCGCAGCCATATCGAACAGGCGGACGTGGTTTTCGCCGCAGTTTCCGACTACGTCGTGGAGCTTTGGCTGGAAAGCATGCACGGAGACGTGCGCAGCCTGCAGCCTTACTATGGCGAGGGCAAATCCAGAGCGATCACCTATAAGCAATGGGTGGAAGTGATGATGGACGAGGTGCGCGCCGGCAAGAAGGTCTGCGGCGTGTTCTACGGCCATCCGGGCATTTTTGCCTGGGCACCCCACGAAGTGATCAAGGTCGCCCGTGGTGAAGGTTTCGAAGCGCACATGGAACCCGGCATCTCGGCGGAAGACTGCCTGTATGCCGATCTGGGCATCGATCCCGGTCGTTACGGATGTCAGCACTTCGAAGCAAACCAGTTGCTCGCATGCGAGCACCGCGTCAATCCCTGTGGCTACCTGGTGCTGTGGCAAGTGGGGCTCGTCGGCGACCTGACCCTGAAGCGCTTTTCCACCGGGCCGGCCTATCGCCAGTTGCTGGTGGAACGCCTGAGCCAGGATTATCCCCTCGACCACGAGGTGATCGTCTACCGTGGCGCGACCTTGCCGATCCAGAGTCCCCGCATCCGCCGCGTGACCCTGGGCGACCTGCCTACGGCCGACCTCACGGCTGAAGATACGGTGGTCCTGCCGCCCTCGGTGCCGTTGAAAACGAACGACGCCATGTGCAAACGCCTGATTGAGCTGGACAAGATCAGCTTCCAGGAATTGGAAGAAGGCACGGTCTGAAGTCAGCCCTTCATGGCTGAATCGGCTTAGTTGAGCGGCCGCAAGGTTCGCTTCTTTAGGAGAAAGCGCATGTCCAACACCATCGAGTTGCTCGAAACCATCGGCGGCAACGCCGCCCTGCGCTACGCTTCCGCGGCCCAGCTCATTGGCGCCCTGGAGCAGGTTGATGCATCTTCGGCGCTCAGGGGGGCGGTATCGTCCGGCAATGGCTCGTTGTTGCTGAAGGACTTCGGCGACAAGGCCATGCAAGTTCTCCAAGCCACTCCGCAGGCGGTCCAGGTCATGTGGCGAGAGGAAGGTTTTGCGGCCGAGTGACACGCGAGTCGGCTCACCGGATAGCGCAGTTGGCTTCTACTGGAACCGTCACCCGGTGCAGTCAGCCCTGCCGCTCCGCTATACGTAAGTCCATAAGGGGGAGCACATGAACAACACCATCCAACTGCTTGAAACCATCGGCGGAAACGCCGCCCTGCGTTATGCCTCTTCCGCGCAGGTGATGGAAGCACTGGAGAACGCCCACGCATCACCTGCGCTCAGGAATGCGGTGTCCTCCGGCAACGAAGCATCGTTGCTTGAAGACTTCGGGCAAAAGGCGATGCAGGCGGTCCAACTGATTCCTCAGGTAGTTCAGATGATGTGGCGTGGGGACGGTTTCCTCGCCGAATAGAACTGCAGCGATCGCGCGGGAGCCATCGTGCGATGCGCTCCGCGGTACGGGCAGTCGCGCTAGGGGGCGCCTGATGCAGCCTTGGCGCTCAGTTGCGATCCCTTTGGGTCACGGCTTCTCCGCTACTGAAAAGATGTCGGGGGCGAGGTCATAAAAGCTGTCCGCGGCATCCCCGTGCTTGAGCCGGTGGCACGCCCATTGATTTTTAGGCCAAGCGAAGGAGTGACGCATGAGCAACACCATCGAATTGCTCGAGGCGATCGGCGTAAACGCTGCATTACGGTATGCGCCCGCAGCCCAACTGATCGGTGCTTTGGAGGGCGCAAACGCGTCTGCGGCGCTTACGCGTGCGATCTCCTCGGGTAGCGGGGTATCGCTGATGGAAGACTTTGGGCACAAGACGATGCGTCTCGTTCAGGCGACTCCCCAGGCCAGTCAAACGGTGTGGCGGGAACTCGTCGCCGCGGGATCGTAGAGCGTCAAACCAAGACATCAGCTGTCTTGGTTCGCCCAGAGCCTGTAGATTTATAGGGAATCCAGCGGAGAAGCACATGAGCAACACCATCGAATTGCTTGAGACGATCGGCGGAAACGCTGCACTACGGTATGCACCCGCAGCCCAGTTGGTCGGTGCCTTGGAGGGCGCAAACGCGTCTGCGGCGCTCACACGCGCGATCTCCTCGGGCAACAGGTCATCGCTGTTGGAAGACTTTGGGCACAAGACGATGCGTCTCGTTCAGGCGACTCCCCAGTCCACCCAAATGGTATGGCGGGAAATCGCCACCGCGGAATCGTAGAGCGCCCGACCAAGACATCAGCTGTCTTGGTTTGCCCAGAGCCTTTAGGTTTATAGGGAATCCAGCGGAGAAGCACATGAGCAATACCATCGAATTGCTTGAGACGATCGGCGGAAACGCTGCACTACGGTATGCATCCACGGCACAGTTGGCTGGTGTCCTGGAGCGCGCAGATGCGTCTTCGGCGCTCAGGCGCGCGATCTGCTCGGGTAACGGTTCAGCCCTGTTGGAAGACTTCGGGCACAAGGCGATGCACCTCGTTCAGGCGACGCCCCAGATTACCCAGATGATTTGGCGGGAGATGGACGCCGCCGCGGGGTAAGTAGAGCGCCGTACCAAGACGTCACCGGCCTTGGTTCGACCAAGCACCAGCGGATCTATCTAGATCTCAGGAGATTCCGCATGAGCAACACCATCAAGCTGCTCGAGACGATCAGCGCAAACGCTGCGCTACGTTATGCATCCATGACACAGTTGGCTGGTGCACTGGAGGGCGCAAATGCGTCTTCGGCGTTCAAGCGCGCGGCTTGCTCGGGTAACGGTTCAGCCCTGTTGGAAGACTTCGGGACCAAGATGCACCTCGTTCAGGCCTCTCCCCAGGTCATCCAGATGGTTTGGCGAGAAGCTCTCGCTGCGGCGTGATGGGCCAGCGCCCGCCACGCCTCGTTGAAACAGATCAACCAGGAGGATCCTGTGTCTACCATCGAATTGCTGGAAACCATCGGAAGGGATGCTGCCCTTCGTTACGCTGGACCTCGGGAGCTTCTTGGCGCTCTCGAAGAAAGTCACGCATCGGTCGCGCTCAGGAATGCGATCTCGCATGGCGATTGCGCACTGCTGATGCAAGAGTTCGGACAGAAGACGATGCTCGGGGTCCAAGCCGTACCCCAGTCCACGCAGACGATATGGAGAAACGAGGCCACTACGGCCTCCCGATAGCTGGGAAGTGGGTCTTGGCGCCGGCGCAAGCCTTTGACCGCATTGAGCGAGAGATGACAGGTATGACGAATACTGTTGAATGGTTGGAAGCGATCGGGACGAACGCCGGGCTGCGTTACGCTCCTTCCGCGAAGGTATTGTCTGCGCTGGATCAGGGGCAGGCGCCGGAGGCGTTGAGGAATGCCGTTCTATCCGGCGATGTGTCGGTTCTGACCCGGGGCCTTGCCGAGAAGGCGATGCACGTCATCCAATGGGGCGCGCCTCAAACGAGCCAGACGATGTGGCGCGAGGACGCCATCGGCCGCTGCTAAATGCGTCAGATGCAACCGGCTCGGTCTCGTTCGGCACGGCCAACATGGCCTTGGTAGCTAAAGCACCAAGGCCTTTTTTGCATCTAAGAATCTGTTTTCCGATACTGCACAGCCGGATGTTGTGCGACGCGTGTCACACTGCGTCGACCCATGCGAAACGCCCTACTATTACGCGATGACACCGAATCCTTCCTCCCTGGATAGCCAACGCCGCGGCAGCCTGGCCTGCGTCGGCATGGGCATGACTCTCGGCTCCCACCTCACGCCGCTGGCGCGCAGCCACATCGAACAGGCGGACGTCGTTTTTGCGGCGCTCTCCGACGGTATCGTTGAGCTATGGCTGCAGCGGTTGCACCCGGACGTGCGCAGCCTTCAGCCGTACTACCAGGAGGGCAAGTCGCGGATGACGACCTACCGGCAGTGGGTCGAGGTGATGATGGCCGAAGTGCGCGCGGGCAAACGTGTTTGCGGAGTGTTCTACGGGCATCCAGGCATCTTCGCGTGGTCGCCGCACAAGGTCATTGCGGTAGCCAGGGCGGAAGGTTTTGCTGCCCATATGGAACCTGGCATCTCGGCCGAGGACTGCCTGTACGCCGACCTGGGTATCGATCCTGGCCGTTGTGGCTGCCAGCATTTCGAGGCGAGCCAGTTGTTGTTCTACGAGCGTAGGATCGACCCGGCGGGATATCTGGTGCTGTGGCAGGTCGGTTTGGTGGGCGATCTTTCGCTGAAGCGCTTCTCCACTGGCCCTGCCTACCGGCAGCTGCTGGTGGACCTGCTGGCCCTGGACTATCCGCTCGCGCACGAGATCATCATCTATCGCGGCGCCACGCTGCCGATCCAGAAGCCGCGAGTGCGACGCTTGGCGCTGCGCGATCTGGTAGACGCCAGCCTGACCGCCGAGGAAACCGTTGTCTTGCCGCCGGCTGTGTCCTTGCAACCCAACCTTGCCATGCGCGAGCGATTGGCGGCTCTGGACAAGGCCAACGCTGGCGCCTTATCCGAAGAAGCCTGACCTGGCGTGCTTGCCGGGCTGGAATCAATACCAACAGGGGAAGAGAGATGTCGGACTCAATCGAACTACTTGAAACTATCGGAAAGAACTCAGCCCTGCGTCATGCCTCGGCGGAGGAACTGGCATCCACGCTCGAGTCGGCCAAGGCATCAGATGCGTTCAAGGAGGCGGTGATGTCTGGCGATAGTTCACGCCTCGCAGCGGAACTTGGACAGAAGCCGTTGCAAGTCGACCACGCAACCCAGACGCCAGCACACGAAGAGGAAGACCCCGCCGATGATGATGTTGGTGAGCTCGAGCGCGTGCCGGATTCCAGTAACGCAGGCTGATGCCATATCACGTCGGTTGATGCCGGCATGCGTTCGTTACGCCACTGTCTGAGGCCATGGTTCGCGTTGGCGGGCCTGGTCTTTTGTCTGTTGGCGCAGGCCGCCCATCCTGTCAGGCAAGCCGGTAACGTGACCGGCTTCCTGGAGCAGGCGGAGCGTCTGCGCACCGCAGACCACGGGCGCTTCGTGCGCATGCTGGAGCAGCTCCATCGGGAAACACCTGACCTGTCACCCGGTGAGCAGTGGTACCTGCGTTACCTGGATGCTTGGCAGGCGTCCTACCAAGGCGACTACGACACGGCTGATCGCGTGCTGCGTGGGGTCATCGCCCACTCCGGAAATGTTGCCCTTGAGGCAAAGGCCTCGGCGCTATTGATGAGCAACCTTGGGTTGCAGCGTCGGTACGAGGAGGCCTTCGTACTGGCCAATCGGCTGGCTGGCAAGCTGCCAGCCATCCACGATCGCCTGGCGCGATTTTCCGTTCTTGCCAATCTATCTCAGTTGCTTGCCCTAGCCGGGCAGAACGATTTGGCCTTGAACTATGCCCGCATGATGGAAGATACGCTCCCGCCCGGGGAGACTTCGTGCAACCCCCTGACCAAACAGGTGACGGCGCTCTATAACGCCAAGCGGCTGAGTTCTTCCGGTACAGAGTTGCAGCGCGCGATTGAGACATGTCAGGCGGCAAAACAGAGCGTCTTTGCCAACGCAATGTGGTTGGTTCTCGGCAGCCTCTACCTTGACGAGGGCAAGCCGGACAAGGCGCGCGCCGTAATTAATCAGGCTGCCCCCGGCATTGCCGCGGGTCAGTTCTACTCCCACTCGCTGGCGGCCAAGGTGGAGCTGGCCCAAGCCTTTCAACAAATGGGTCAGGACGACAAGGCGCTGAAGACGGCGCTTGCCGCGGTCGCGATGAGCAGCGGCGGCGATCTCAGCGGATCTCTACGAGACGCCTATAGAGTCCTCTATGAGGTCGAAAGGAAGCGCGGTAATGCTGCCGCAACGCTCGCGTATTACGAGCAGTATGTGGCGCAAGACAAGGGTTATCTCAATGATGTCAGTGCCCGCACCCTGGCCTATCAGGTGGCCCAGCAACATGTTTTGACAGCCAGGCTTGAGGCCGAGGCGCTCAGCAAGCAGAACAGCATTCTCAAACTGCAGAGAGCACTTGCCACGAAGGCTGCCGAGACAAGCCGCCTCTACAACATGTTGTTGCTGGTCGTTCTTTTCTCGATCGTCTTCTGGTTGTTCAGGCTCAAGCGCTCACAGCTGCGCTTTATGCGGCTCTCTCGACTGGACGGTCTTACGGGCATCCTCAACCACCAGCACTTCATCTGCAGGACGGAGCGCGCCCTGCAGCAATTGAACAAGAAGGTTGGCCACGCCTGCCTGATCGTGCTGGATCTGGATCACTTCAAGCTCGTCAACGACACCCACGGCCATGCCACGGGCGACACCGTGCTGAAGCGCGCCGTCGCTGCCTGTCAGCAGCAGTTGCGTCCCGTCGATCTGTTCGGACGCCTGGGTGGCGAGGAGTTTGGCATCTTGCTGTACGAGTGTTCGCGCGAGCAGGGCATGGATATCGCCAATCGCATCCGTGCGGCGATCGTCGAGGCGCCCGTCAGCAAGGATGGGTGCGAGATTATGGTGTCCGCCAGCGTGGGCCTGGCCTCTACCGCCACGTCCGGCTACGGGGTGCAGCGGCTCTGCAGGGAAGCCGATGCGGCGCTCTATCGCGCCAAGCGCGCCGGCCGCAATTGCGTCATGGGTGATCTTGAAGTGGCCAACGCCCTGGTCCAGGCCTGACCGCCCCGGGGGCGCGGGCCCGAACCGATACCTGTGATATGGCCTGACTTTTGGCAGGTTGCCGCTCCAGCCTCAGTCGATAGGGTGCTGGGCACGACGCCCGCCTCGCGTGGAGGGAACCATGGGGAAACAAGCATTGCTGCGCTGGCGCGTGGGATTCACCATCCTGGCGACGCTGCTGGAGCTGGCCAACCTCGGTTGGGAGCATGCCCACGGCGGCATTGCCACGCACCACCTGTTCGCACGCGCGGACCTTCCCGGCATATCGAACGCATGGAGCGCCCTGCTGGTGCCCGCGCTGGCCTGGTTTCTCACCGGGCGAATCCAGCGTCGGATCGAGGGGCATCCGGAGAACGCAAGGCTGTCCGTCTATCGGACGATCGTGGCGGGCTTCGTCGTGGGCCTGCTGTTCGGTATCGGTATCGCGGTGGCGTTCACGGGAGGGTACGAAACATTCCTGTCCTGGTTGTTCCAGGGAATGCTCGTGCTGGCCCTGTTGTTGCCGGGTTACCGGGCCGAATGCCTGCTGGGGTTCGTGTTGGGCATGATGCATGCCTTTGGCGCGTTGTTACCGATGCTGGTCGCTTCCGTGATCGCGCTCGCCTCGGCCATCCTGCACCTGTGCCTGCGCCCGTGGCTTGCGCGTCTGTGGATACGCCTCAAGGGCCGCCGATCGCCAGCGATCTGAGCATCGCCTAGCGCCTCGTCGCCAGCACGCCATCCAGCGCCAGTTGTGCCTTGAAGCCGGCCTTTTCCAGTCGCTTTGCCACTTCGCGCGGCACGTCGCGGCCGCTGGTGAGCTTGTTCGGGCTGCCGGTGTAGTGGAACAGCCGCCCGCCACGGCGCAGCACGCGAGCCAGCTCGCCGTAGAACGCCTGCGAGTAGAGCTCGCCGGCGATGCCGAAGCGGGGCGGGTCGTGCAGCAATGCGTCCACCGAGGCGTCGGCGACCTGCGTGATCGCGACGGACACGTCGGCGTGGGCGAGTTGCAGCCGGCCGCCGCTGGCGGGTGCGTCGGGGTCGGGCGACCACGGGTTGAGGGTGCGCAGCCACAGTACGTCGGGGTTTTTCTCGAACGAATGGATGTGCTCCACGCCGGCTTCCAGGCAACATGCTGCGAAGTAGCCCAGCCCGCCGCACGTGTCGAGCACCACTTTGCCGCGCGGATCCACCAACGCCACTTTGCGGCGCGCGTCTTCGACCGGCGAATCCTTCGCGGTGGGCAGCATCTTGATGCCGTCGATCTCGAAGGTCGGCGCGCCCCACTCGGTGGGCACGAGCTTGATCAGCGAACCTGCGAAGCGCGAAACGGGTGCGAAGGCCTCGCCATCCCAGTAGTAGATCGTGCGGTCCTTGAGCTTCGCCGGATAGGGATAGTGCGCGTCCAGCCATTGCCAGGCGTCCGCCTGCAGGTGTGCGTTGGAGCGCGAGCGGTCCAGGTCCAGTGACCCGTTCCACGTATCGGCGCCCGCGTCGCGTGCGTCGACCAGCGTCTCGGCGACAGGACGGGTGAGCAGGGGGCCGTGGTAGTGGGGCACGAAGGGCGGTTCCTGGCGCGCAGCAGTCGCGGCGTAAAGCGCGACCATAGCGAATCGGTGGGGCGCCGGCCATTCCCGCGATCCGCCTGGGTGGGTGGTGGCACCTGGATGGAAGACGGCCCGCATTCGGCGGGCGTGTGGTTTGGCGCGAGCTCGGCCCGTCGCCCCAGCCCTCTCCCTGCGGGGGAGAGGGAGCCAGACCTTGGCGCCTGTCCCTGCCCTGGACCAGGAGGCCGCGCCTCTCTGGAACGAGACAGCGTCTCAAGCTGCGCCCAGCTTCCCGATCACCTTGTCCAGGCTCTGCTGCAGCTCGTCGATACCGGCCCACGGATCCTTGCGCAGCCGCTTGAGCCGGGCGGGCAGGGAGCGGATGTCGAACTGCGCGCCGCTCTTGATCTTGCCCAGCTCCTCCCAGCGCAGCGGCACCGCCACCGGCGCGCCGGGGCGCCCGCGCAGCGAGTAAGAGGCCACCGCAGTGGCGCCGCGGCCGTTGCGCAGGTAGTCGACGAAGATCTTCTGGTGGCGAATCGACTTGGTGCTGACCGCGACGAACTCCATCGGATGGATGCCCGCCAACGCCCCGGCGAAACCCTGCGCGAACTGCTTGACCGTACCCCAGTCCGACGGCGGGTTGAGCGGCACCACGACGTGCAGGCCCTTGCCGCCGGTGGTGCGCAGAAAGGATTCCAGCTCCAGGTCGGCCAGCAGCTTGCGCACCAGCCGGGCGGCCGCGACCACGCGCTCCCAGCTCACGTCCGGGCCGGGGTCCAGGTCGAACACCACGCGGTCGGCGAGGTCCGGCGTGTCGACCTTGGCGCCCCAGGGGTGGAACTCCAGCGTGCCGTACTGCACCAGTTCCATCACCGAGTCGGCGGACTGCGGATAGAGGTAGACGGCGGCGGCGCCGGTTTCCTCCTTGAGCTTCACGCTGCCCACGAATTTGAGACCGCCGGAAGGGATGTGCTTCTGGAAGAACGAGGGTTTGTCGATGCCGTCGGGGTAACGGATGATCGACGTCGGACGATCGATCACGCCGGGCAGGAACCAGTCCATCACCGTGCGGTAGTAGTCGGCCACGTCCTGCTTGGTGTAGCCGTCGGCCGGATACACCACGCGCTCGGGATGGGTGATGGTGACGCCTGCAGGCGCGGGCGCCGCGGCCTTGCGCGCGGAGGCCTTGCGTCGAGTGGCAGGAGGCGCAGGCGCCGCGCGGTCGCTGTCGCGCAGGTCGGCAGGCGTCTTGTCCTTGCGCATCGTCTTCAGGCTCGGCTGGCGCAACAGACCCTGGTTGCCGATGCCGCGGTAATTCACCTCCGCCACCGCAGTGGGTTCGATCCACTTGACCCCGCGCGGGGCGTCCTGCGGATTGCGCACGGTCGGCTTGCTGCTGCCGCCGGTAGCGAGCGTGCGGCTGAGATCCAGCAGTTGCCGGTTGCTGAAGCCGCTGCCGACCTGGCCCATGAAATGCCAGCCGCCTTCCGGTGCCGGCTTCGCCAGCAGCAGCGCGCCGAAGCCCTGGCGCCCGCCCTTGGGCGCGGTGTAACCGACGACCGCGAATTCGTCCGACTCCACGCGCTTGATCTTCAGCCAGTCGTCGCCGCGACCGGCCCGGTAGCGGGAATCGGCGCGCTTGCTGAGGATGCCCTCGAGCTTCTTCTCGCTGGCCATGGCGAATACCTGGTCGCCGTTGCCAACCACATGGGTACTGTAGGAGAGATGCGCGGGCGGGTCCTGGAGCAACGCCTCGAGGATTGCCTTGCGCGCGTGCAGCGGCGTGGCGGAGAGGTCGTAGCCCTCCAGGAAGGGCAGGTCGAACAGCATGTAGGCGAGCGGCGCGTTGGCCTCGCCGGAAAGCGTCTTCTGCAGCGCGTTGAAATCGGCCTGGCCGTCCGCGCTCAGGGCGATCAGTTCGCCGTCGAGCCGGGCCGAATCGAGGCCCAGCGATTCGATCGCCTGGCGGATGTCGGGGACCTTGTCCGACCACGACAGGCCGTTGCGCGACCACAGCTCTACCTGGCCCTTGGCGATGGTCGCAAGGATGCGGTAACCGTCCCACTTCACCTCATGCAGCCACTGGTCGCCGGTCGGCGGATTCTCGCGTAGGGTGGCAAGCTCGGGCTGGAAGAAATCGGCGCTCGCCTTCGCCTTCTTCGCGCCTTCCGCCGCGGCGGCGAGCTTGCCCACCTTGCTGGCGTGGTGACCGGCGACCGGCACCTTCTTGCGCTTGCGCGTGTCCAGCGTCGCGGCCACTTCCTTCGCGCCGCCGGAGCGACCGGCGGCGGCCCTGGTGCTGGCGATCATGCGCGCATCGAGCAGGTCGTCGGCCTCCACGTCGCTCGCGTAGGCGTCCTTGTCGTGCATCAGGAACCACTGCGGCTGCTTCGCCGGCTTGCCGCTGCGCACCAGGTGCCAACTGCCCTTGAGCCGGGTGCCGAACAGCTCGAAGCGCAGATGGCCTTTCTCCAGTTGCGCCTCCGGGTCGTTCTGCGTCGACCACACGCCGCTGTCGAAGGTGTCGACGTGGCCGCCGCCGTAGGCGCCCGCGGGGATGTCGCCCTGGAACTTGGCGTACGAAATGGGGTGGTCCTCGACCTCCACCGCCAGGCGCTTGACGTTCGGGTCGTAGCTCGGCCCCTTGGGACAGGCCCAGGATTTGAGCGTGTCGCCAACCTGCAACCGGAAGTCGTAGTGCCGCCGGCTGGCGTGATGCAGCTGCACCACGAAGATCGGCCGACCACCTTCCGCCGCGGAGTCTTCCGAACGCGGCTCCGGCGTGGTGTCGAAACGCCGCTTGCGATCGTATTCCCTGAGGCTCAAGCGATGGCTCCGCGACAGTGGCTCCTCAGGTTGTGGCATCCGCGTCGTGAATCCGGGGTGGAGCGCGGCCGCTGGATCGGTTCCGCGCCGGCACCGCTTCCGCGCCGCAGCCCACGCGCGCCCATCGCGGCGGGTGTGTCTGACCAACGGCACTTATGCGAACCGATGAGGCGAGGCAATGTTGCGCAACCCTCATCGCCCCGGACCTGCCATGCGTTCATTGCTTGTCGCCGCCGTGCTCATCGCCGGCCTCGTTGCTCCTTCAGCGCGGGCTGCCCAAATCCGCCACGAC
This sequence comes from Frateuria sp. GZRR35, assembly GCF_051900415.1. NCBI lineage: Bacteria > Pseudomonadati > Pseudomonadota > Gammaproteobacteria > Lysobacterales > Rhodanobacteraceae > Frateuria > Frateuria sp. GZRR35. The sequence continues at coordinate 19,665 of NZ_JBHZGL010000002.1, read as the reverse complement.
GCAGTGATCAACGGCATCCGGCTCACCTACTGGACCTCGCGCCCGATCACGCCGACCGACGTGCCGGTGGTGTTTCTGCATGGCGGACCCGGCTACAACTCCTACAGTTTCCGCATGACGGCCGGCCAGGCGCTTGATGCGCGCTATCCGATGGTCTACCTGGACGAGCGTGGCAGCGGCGAGAGCGAGCGCCCCTGGCGTGGGGATTACACGCTGTCGACGCAGATGGAAGACATCGAAGGACTGCGGCGGCAACTGGGCGTCGAGCGGATGGTGCTGGCCGGGCACAGCTTCGGCGGCACGCTTGCGGTGGAATATGCGCAGACGCACCCGCAGCGCGTGGCGCGGCTGATCCTGATCGACGCGGCGGTGGACCTGCCCGGTGCGCTGGAGAGCTGGATGCAGACGCTGGCCAGCCAGTTCCCCAAGGCGTACGCGGCGGCCGAGCGATCCGACGCCGGCAAGGCGCTGCGCGCCGTCGCCCCCGCCGATACCTGCGCGCTGGCCCACGCGCGGATGGCGTTCGTCGGCGCCGGCATGGCCACGTTGCCGGACGGGCACGCGTTCCACGATCGCCAGCAGTTCCACGTGATGGCCGCCAAGCAGGAGCAGGAGCGCCTGGACGCGCAGAGCGGCCTGCGCAACACCGGCGAGATCGGCGCCGCGCTGATGGCACCCGAATCGAACTTCATCTGTTATTCGGTGCACCATCCCGAGCGCCTGCGCATGCCCACGCTGGTGCTGGTCGGTGCGCATGACGGAGCCGTGGGCGTCGCCCCGCAACGCGAGCTGGCCGCACGCCTGCCGCACGCGACGCTGGTGGTTCTTCCCGGCAGTGCGCATTTCACCTACCAGGAAGAACCGGAGGCCTTCCTGAAGGCCGTGAACGGCTTCATGCAAGGCAACTGAAGGAAGCTTGCACCGGCCACGGTGGCGCGAGGCCGCTGACGGTCCTCGCGCGGCGGGATGCCCATGAGGACGTGTGGCCTCGGCAACGCGTCGCCTGAGGGATCGCCTCAGCGACCTTTCTTTTTCTCGTTCAGTGGCCTTGGTGGTGCGCCGGGGTGGCCGGCCTCCCTGACCGAGAACGACGATTTGCGGTAGCTGGCGGTGTCCTCGACTTTGGGTTTGGGGCGATCGCCGCCGTAGATGTCGTGCAGTTCGGCGACGGAGACGGGTTGTTGCTTGTGCGGCATGGAGCGCTCCTTGCAGCGGTTGACGGGAGGGCCGTACGCGGTGGTCGGCCGCAGTCCTCCGGCGTGGGACGCTCAAAGCGTCGCTTTCGACCATGCGCCTATGGGTGTTAGAAACTGGTCATCCCGGCACGCGGTGGCGGGGTCGGCGCGTGCGATGGTTTGATCGTGGCGGGCGGATCACGCCTCGATGCGCCCGCGCTAACGCACGTTCTCCTAGCCTGCCTTGGCGGACACGGGAGCCACCGGATTCCTGCTCCGCCATGGCCACGACATCCGGTTTGCGACAGGAGGGCCCATGCGTCCCGATCAGCAAAAACTCCACGCTCAACACAAGGAAGGCCTAAAGAACGACGCCAAGGACATCGAGAACCGGCGCCAGCCCCAGGCCGCCTCCAAGCAGGGTTTCCACGAGGAAGCCAGCGGGCAGGGGATTGTGCGCCGGCACGACGGCGACCGCGACAACAAGCGCGGCTAGGCGCCCGCGGGGTGGGCTTCAGCCCGCCGCTTCGAAGACCGGAAGGCGATCGGTTGAAGCCCACCCTGCGGAAGAGGTGCTCAATCGCGATCGGGTGCGCCGAGCGGGAAATAGCCGCGATAGGGGCGCGCCTCGTCGACCGCGCGAGCGAACGAGGGCCGCGCGAGCAGGCGGGCGCGGTAGGCGTGTACGTTGGCGAACGCCGGATCGATCGGATGCGTCCAGTCGGCGTAGAAAAGAAACGGTGCGGCTGCACAGTCGGCCAGGCTGAACGTACCGGCAACCCACTCGCGCCCGGCCATGCGCCGATCCAGCCAGGCGTACGTGGTTTCCAGCATGGCCGTGGCCTCGTGCACGCCATGGTCGTCCTGGCGACCCTCAGGCCGCAGCTTGTCGAGCACCACTTTCTGCTGTGGCGTGGAGACGTAGTTGTCGAACACGCGGTCGAGCATGCGCACTTCCATCGCCGCCTTGGGATCCGCGGGAACCATCCGCGCCGGGCCGGGGTGGTGCAGGTCCAGGTATTCGACGATGCAGCTGGCTTCCAGGATCGTGCGGCCTTGGTCGACCAGCACCGGGAAGCGTCGCATCGGCCACAGCGAGGCCAGCTCCTCGTTGGCCCCGGGTTCTTCCAGCGAGCGGTATTCGAAGGCGGTGCCGTTCTCGTAGAGGGCGACGAGCACCTTCTGCGAGTAGGAGGAAAACGGATGGGCGTAAAGGCGGGGCAGGGTCGAGGACATGTGACGCTCCAGTGGGTTCGTACTACGACGAGCAGCCACCGTGAAAATCGACACAGGGAGCCTGCTGGCAGGCCGCCCGCCGCGGGACTACCATGGTCGGCGGAGGGCAACGAAACCCCCGGAGGTCCTCATGAAGCCGTTCTGCGCGTTCCTGCTGCTGGGCACGCTGGCCACCGGCCAAAGTGCGCTGGCGACCTCGATGTCGCTCAACCAGTTCACGCCCAAGGTCCTGCCCGTACTGGTGCAGGTGGACAGCCACGGCAAGGTCACCCAGGTGTCGTCTGCGGTGGAGCTGTCGCCGCGCTATGACCGGCTGCTGCGCCAGAGCCTGGACGAGATGATCACCAGGCCGGCGAACGATCACGGGCGTCCGGTCGCCAGCCAGTTCGTGATCAACCTCGGCCTCCAGACCACGCCGAGGCCGGACGGCAATTTCGACGCGAGGTTCGTGTACGTGTCGACCTCGCCCGTGCCCTCTGGGTCGTGGTATTGGGTGCACGTCGATGGCCATCGGCTGGCGCTGCGAAGCCGCAATGCCGACATGCGGCAGCGCTTCTTCCGTCATCCGCCAAACTATCACTGGCCCACCCCGCCGCCGCGCGACTACCCGCCGGTGCAGAACGCCACCAATACGCCGCCGACCCGACCGCCTTCGCATCCGCCCGGCCATCCCTGAGCAAAAAAATCCCGGTCCGCGCGGACCGGGATTCGCAGGCTCAGGCGAAGCTCAGCCGTTCGACAAGGTCACTACCGAGTCGGCCTGCAACTGGCGGCGACCCCAGAAGGCGCTGTCCATGTCGCCGGCAACGCTGACGTAGTCGCCCTTGTCGATCTGCTGAAAGCCTTTGTCGTCCAGCGGGTTGTTCGTGAGCTGGCTGGTGTCGACGGTAATCTTGCGCGGGCCGTAGTCGACGGTGAAGTCGCGGCCGTTCACCGAGGTCACGGTGCCGCGCACGAAGGTCTCGCCCACGACCACCGGATGCACCCACAGCGCGTAGTTGGCCGGGCCCTCCTCATCCGAGGCGTTGGCGTAGAAGTAGGTACCCAGGTCCTGGTCGTAGACGCTGCTGGCCTCGATCTTGTCGCGCTCGAACAGATCGTCGTCGACGCGGCCGTAGACGGTCACCTTGTCGCCCTCGAGCGACTGGTAGTTCTGGCCGTACCACGTCCAGCCGTCCATCTCGACCGGGATCTTGCCCTTGCCGTAGTCGAGCGTGAAGAAGCGGTTCTGCGCGTCGGTGATGGTGCCGCTCAGGCTGAGCCAGGTGCCGTTGGGCTTCTGCGCCGGGGATTTCTGGATCGTGTTGCTGTTGCTCTGTGGGTTGTCGCTGTCCAGCGGTGCGGCGCTGGCGGCGCCCACCATAAGCAGGGAAAGGCCGATGGATACGGCGATGCGCTTCTGTGCGTTCATGTACACCTCCTCTTTGGGTTTGGGGACAAACGGCCCGATGGCCTCCCACAGAGGCTGGCCTCGAATCGAGGCGATTCAACCGCGACAGCGGCTGACTGCTTAAGCGCAAATTCGGAGAAGCGAAGCCCTTGTCATGCCAGCGGACCGCCCGCCGTGCCATGGCGTGACGCCAGGCGGGGCGTGCCCCTTCGGGCGGCGTAGGCGGGGGCTGGGTCGCCTGGGCAAGGCCGGCTATGGCCGGAGCGGCGCAGGGCCGCTCGATCGCACGCTGCTGCGAGATGGCTCATGTAGTGGCGGGCTGCTCGTGGCAAGAGTAGGCTCGGATTTCGGGGAGGGGGTAACGGAACCTGGAGGTTCATATGAAACGGATGTGCGCGTTCCTCTTGCTCGGCACGATGGCCGCCGGCCAGGGTGCCTTGGCAGCTTCGATCACGATGAATACACCCGAGGTCCTGCCGGTCCTGGTGCAGGTGGATAGCCAGGGCAAGGTCACGCAGGTGTCGCCCGCGGTCGAGTTGAGGCCGAACTACGACAAGCTGCTGCGCAAGACCCTGGACGAGATGATCACCCGACCCGCAAACGACCACGGACAGCCAGTGGCGAGTCAGTTCGTGATCAACCTAGGCATGCAGGCGGTGCCCCGATCGGATGGTAATTACGAGGCTCGCTTCGTCTACGTGTCGACCTCGCCGGTACCGACGGGCTCGTGGCACTGGGCGCACACGGACAACCGCCGGCTCGCGTTGAGGAGCCAGGACGTGTCGCCCCGATGGCAGCGTCGTTCCCTCCCGCAGCAAAACAACCGCCGCTGGGACGTTTCGTCGAACCCCGCTTCGTCGGCTCAGGGCGCAGCCGCCTCCGGAGCAACCCACGCACGGCCTGCGAGCCAGCCGCGCAACCAGCGCTGAGCCCGTCGTCGGCCTGTAGATAATCATCCCGGCCCCGCAACTGGCCGGGATTTTTTTGGCGGCTTGCGGCCGACTTCCGGGCAATCCTCTCAGTCGCCCTGCGCATCCATGCGTGTGATTTGACGCCGCTCCGTCGCGCGTGTCTGTCTCCGGGTTGCCGCGTAAACAGGGAGGCGCATGGCATGTCGATGTCACGCGTGTTCGTGCGTCGTACTTCGGGCGCAGCAATCACGCGGCGCACAGGTACCACGCGAAGGAGAACAACCATGCGGTTTTTGTCGATGATCCGGCTGCAGGAAACCGGCCGGATGCCCAGCGAGCAACTGATGGCCGACATGGGGCGGCTGATCGAACAGATGACCCGCGAAGGCACGCTGGTCGATACCGCCGGCCTGCGTCCGAGCGCCGAGGGCGTGCGGGTGCGGCTGCGCGGTGGCCATATCTCTACTACCGATGGCCCGTTTGCCGAGAGCAAGGAGGTGATTGGCGGCTACGCGGTGCTGGAGGCCGATTCCATGGACCATGCCATCGCGCTGACCCGACGCTTCCTGGCCGTGCATGGCGACTCGTGGGACCTCGAGTGCGAGGTGCGCCAGATGGAAGGCCCTGACAGCGAGCACTGCGGCGCCTCGAAGGCGATGGCGGCCGGCGCCGCTAGTTGACGGCCACGGGGCGGGCGGTTGTCCTACATTGGCAGCCCGCCCCTCGACGGATGCCCCCCATGCCCGCGATCCCCCGCCTCGTTGGCCGCAGCAGCTCCCACTACACCCGGCTCGCGCGGCTGTTTGCCGAGGAGCTGGGCATCGCCTACGCGTTCGAGCCCGTGCATGACCTGGCCTCGCGCGATCCGGCCGACTACGCCGGCAACCCTGCACTCAAGCTGCCGGTACTGGTGCTGGCGCAAGGGCCGGTGTTCGGTGCCGAGAACATCTGCCGCACGCTGGCCGAGGGAGTCGGTGACTCGCGACGCATCCTGTGGACCGAACAACTGCCTGATCCGCGTGCCCGCAATGCGCAGGAGCTCATCTGGCACGGCATGGGCGCGCAGGTGCAACTGGTCTTCGGCATGCAGGTAGCGCGCCTGCCGGCGGAAAACGTGTACTTCGCCAAGGCGGCCGACGGCTTCCGCAACGCGCTGGCCTGGCTGGACGCGAACCTCGAATCGGTGCTGCACGGCTTGCCGCCGCATGACCTGAGTCTGCTCGAGGCGTCGCTGTTCTGTCTGCTGGAACACCTGGAGTTCCGCGACACGCTGCCGCTCGCGCCCTACCACCACCTGGCCGCGTTCACCGAGGCCTGGCGCGAACGACCCGCCGCGCGACGCACCCGCTACGCGTTCGACGTCGCGGCGGCAGGCTGAGTCCGTCCCCTGCTGACACGATGCTGTCAGCAGGCTCCCGACATGCTCCGCGGCACCTTCCCCGGAGACGCCCATGTCCGCTTCCAGCCTGACTCTCTACGCCACCCGCGCCGGCTTCGACCTGCCTGACACCAGCCCGTTCGTGCTCAAGACCGAAGTGCAGCTGCAGATGGCGGGGTTGGGCTACGAGCGCGAGTCCGCGGTTCCGCCGCAGGCGCCCAAGGGCAAGCTGCCCTACATCGACGACCACGGCGTCGTGGTGACCGATTCGACCTTCATCCGCGCGCATATCGAGCGTACTTGCGGGGTGGACCTGGATGCGGGGCTGGACGCGCTGCAGCGCGCGCAGGCCTGGGCGATCGAACGCATGCTCGAAGATCACCTATATTTCGCCATGGTCTGGTTCCGCTGGCTGGATCCGGCGAACTTCGCGAAGGGACCGGCCCATTTCGCCGATTCGGCGCCACAGGACCAGCGCGAGCAACTGCGTCATGAGCTGCAGTCGCGCAAGCGGGCGGAGCTGCACGCGCAGGGGCTGGGCCGACACACGCCCGAGGACATCGCCGCGCTGGGCACGCGTTCGATCGACGCGCTCGCCGTGCAGCTCGGCTACAAGCCCTGGTTGATGGGCGAGATCCAGAGCGGCGTGGACGCTACCGCCTTCGGCATGCTCGCCTGTGTACTCACGCCGTTCTTCGACACGCCGCTGCGTCGGGCCGCGCAGGCCCATGCCAACCTGACCGCCTATGTCGCCCGCATGATGCAGCGCTTCTACCCCCGGCATCCGTGGCATGGATGAATAGACAACGAGGTCGCGCCGTCCGCGCGGGGACGGACGGCGCAAGGTCGCTCAGGGCTGGTACCACGATCCCGGGCCGGCCCCTCCACTGGGCAGCAAGGTCTGCGTGCCGGTCAACACGTCGATGATGCGCAGGTCACCGTTGCGGCTGGCGAGCACGCGCGTCCCGCTGTCAGACCAATCGGCCGCCCAGTAGTCCACGCCGTCGACGTGCTCGTGGGTGACTTCGGTGACGCCGCTGCCGTCGGCATTCATGACGTAGAGCGAGCTGTAGAGCGGATATTCCGGAGCGCTTCCGAGGTCCTCGCGCGAGAAGGCTATATGGGTACCGTCCTTCGAGTAGCGCGGAAGGTATCCGTCGCCAAGCGACGTCATCACGTCGGTGGCGAAGTCGACCCGCATCATGGGTGTAATGCTATCGGTGAGGTCATAGTAGATGCCCTCCGTGCCGTCCGGCGAGAACGTGAAGTAGCGTGCCTCGTCCAGGGTCTGTGCGGTCAGCAGGGTGCGGGTGCCGGTGCTGGCGTTGACGCGGTAGGCGCGCGAATAAAACGGCGGTTCGAGCCCGGAGCCGAACCAGTCGACCTGGACGAAGAGGCTCTTGCCGTCGCTGGACCATTGCGGGGGATCCATCTCGTGCGTGGTGCACCAGAGCGTACGGTTGCGGGTGCCGTCGCCGCGCACGGTGGAGAGGCAGGACTGGTCGCCGATCACATCGACGTACGCGATGCGCGCTCCCGGCCCCCATGTGGCGTATTGCTTGAGGCCCACGCCGGAGGTGATGCGGTGGACCGAGCCGCCGTTGCGATCGACGGTGAACAGCTGCGAGCGATCCGACGTGGCGCGCTTGGCCTTCTCGTAGACGATGGTGGTGCCGTTGGGCGACCAGCTGCCGCCGAAGTAGTAGATGTTGTCGACCTGTGGCGTCAGCTGCACGACCACGCCGGTGGTCGGTCGGACCCGGTAGATCGTGGCGGTGCGCAGGGTGTCGTCCGGCCAGGTTGTCCCCCGTGAGAACAACACCGAGGCCGTGGCCGCCAGCGCAGGGGGCGCTGCCACGACGGCGAGCAGGAAAGCGAAAAGCGATGGCGCGAGTGGGCGCTTCTTCATGGTCGTGCTCCGTTTGGAAATATCCCCCCGATTGCCACCCATGGGCAAATGCAAGGACACGACCGCGCCAGCGCCCCGCGGCATGGCGGGACGTGCACAGACGAGCGACGAAAGCCCTGGATGAATCCGACCGAGGTGTGCGGTTGACGCACGTTGCCCGGCCGTAGACCGACCGTGGCGCAAGCGGCGTTCCCCACGCCTCCCCAATGAGTCCCTCCCGAAGGGCGCGCAATGTGCGCGCGCCGGCGTTAAGCACGCGACTAGGTGCTGCCGAGAAAGAAATAACGCACCCGATGGGCATGCCCAGTCCGTCGGCCGCAGGTCACCGCTTGGACGAGCGGGAGAGATGATGGGGCGAGCCGCCTGCAGCTGCGCGCATCAGCCCTCGCGCGAGCTCAGCCGTCGTGCCGTCGCTCAGCCGCGCACGCGCGCCGGGTTGCCCACGACGGTGGCGCCCGCGGGCACGTCGCGGGTGACCACGCCGCCGGCGCCGATCAGTGCATCGTCGCCCACGCTGACGCCAGGCAGGATGAGCGCGCCGGCGCCGATCCAGACATTGCGGCCGATCCGCACGGGACGGCCGAACTCCAGCCCGGTAGCGCGTTGCGCGGGATCGCGCGGGTGATCGGCAGCGAGGATCTGCACGCCCGGTCCGATCTGCGTGCGCTCGCCTATGTGTACCTGCACCACATCCAGGATCACGCAGTTGAAGTTGAGGAAGGCATCGGCACCCAGGTGGATGTTGAAGCCGTAGTCGCAATGGAAGGGCGGGCGGATCACCGCGCCGTCGCCGACCGCCGCGAGCCGTTCCTTCAGCAGCGCGTGCCAGCGCTCCGGGCCATCGGCGAGCGCGGCGTTGTAGCGAGCGAGCCAGCGATGGTTGGCGGCAAGTTCAGCCTGCAGCTCCGGTGCGCTGGCGTGGTAGAGATCGCCGGCGAGCATCTTTTGCTTCTCGCTGCGCACGTCCGGATCAGTCCTTGATCGCGCCTTCCTTCGGGTCGCTCGCTGCGTAGACCGAGTCCGGGTACTCGGCGGCGTGGGGGCGTTTCAAGGCCTGGCGCACCTCCTGCGGCAGGTGAGCGACGTCCAGGATCACCTTGCCCTCGTGAACGTCGCGGATCGCGTCTGCCGGCAGGGTAAAGTCGCCGCCGTTCTCGATGTTGACGACCAGCTCGCGGCTGTCGGCATGCACCTCGCGCACAGCGCCGACGCCCAGTTCGCCGTCGGCGACGAACACCATGAAGCCCGGTTCGATCGGTTCTTGCATGAGGCTGACCTCGCTGGGGAGACCGCCCGAGTGTGGCGTCCGCGCCGTGCGGGCGGGGTGATGGTCAGGCCGCCACGTCGCGCACCCATAGGGCCGCCAGCGCACGTGTGTCCGGCACGCCGATGCCGTTGGGATCGCCACGTACGTAGTGGGTCACGTGCGGCACCGGATCGGCAAAGGTGGGGCCGAGCAGGCGGGCCAGTTCGCCACGGAAGGCGTGCATCGCGGGCAGGTCCAGGTATTCGATCATCGACCAGCAGTCGAGCGTGCCGCTATCGCCCGGCTTGGTCTTGTGCAGCAGTGCATAGCGGCCGGTGCGGCGCGGCGCCCACGTCAGCGACTCGTATAGCGTGCGCAGCGGGGCCTCGCCGATGCCTTCGGCCGCGATACGGCACATCGCCTGGGCCAGCACGGTGACGTGGAACTCGGACTTGCGTTTCAGCCGCACGCCGTCGATCCCGCACGCGTCACCAAAGGGTGCAGCCATCAACTCGGCCGGTAGCGGCAGCACGAATGCGCGGCCAGGCGAGAAACCGGGCCAGGGCAGGGCGGGCAAGCGGGCTTCTTCCATGCGCACATGCTCACGTGGCGGGCGTCGAAGAACAGCGAACGGGGCAGGGACTCAGGCTACCGGCATCCTGTACGCTCAGCGCATTTCATCCGCCTGCCAGGAACCATGGACCCGAATACCCCCGCGCGCATCGGCATCATCGGACTGGGCTACGTCGGCCTGCCGCTGGCAGTGGAGTTCGGGTGCCACTTTGGCACGCTCGGCTACGACATCGACACGGCGCGCGTGGACGAACTGCGCGGCGGTCACGACCATACGCTGGAAACCACCGCCGAGCAGCTGCGTGCCGCCACGCATCTGTCGTTCACTGACCGTGCGGCCGACCTCGCCTCGTGCAACGTCTACATCGTCACCGTACCCACCCCGATCGACGAAGCGCAGCGTCCGGATCTCAAGCCGCTGGAGTCGGCCTGCCGCATGCTCGGACCGCAGCTCAAGTGCGGCGACCTGGTGGTGTTCGAGTCGACCGTGTATCCGGGCACCACCGAGGAAGTCTGCGTGCCGCTGCTGGCCGAGGGCTCGGGGCTGGTTTTCAACGTCGACTTTTTCTGCGGCTACAGTCCGGAGCGGATCAACCCGGGCGACCATGCCCGGCGCGTGACCGATATCGTCAAGCTCACTTCCGGCTCCACCGTGGAGGCGGCCGAACGCGTCGATGCGCTCTACCGCACGATCATCCGCGCAGGCACGCACAAGACCTCCTCGATCCGCGTGGCCGAGTCGGCCAAGGTCATCGAGAACGTCCAGCGCGACGTCAACATCGCGCTGGTCAACGAGCTGGCGCTGATCTTCCATCGTCTGGGCATCGACACCGAGGAAGTGCTGGCTGCCGCCGGCACCAAGTGGAACTTTCTCCCGTTCCGGCCGGGGCTGGTCGGGGGCCACTGCATCGGTGTTGATCCGTACTACCTCACCCACAAGGCCGAGGTCACCGGCTACCACCCGGAGCTGATCCTGGCCGCGCGGCGCATCAACAGCCGCATGGGCAGCGTCGTGGCCGACCGGGTGATCCGCCTGATGAGCGAGCGGCGCCTGCACATTGTCGATGCGCGCGTGCTGGTGCTGGGCTTCGCCTTCAAGGAGAACTGCCCGGACCTGCGCAACACGCGGGTGATCGACATCGTGCGCGAACTCGAGTCCTCCGCGGCCCGGGTGGATGTGTACGACCCCTGGGTCGATCCGGCCGAAGCCGAGCGCGCCTACCGCGTGCGGCTGGTGGATGAGCCCGGCGAGGGCTACGACGCGATCATCGTGGCCGTGGCGCACCGGCAGTTCCAGGAAATGGGCGCCGGGCGCATTCGCGCGCTGGGCAAGCCCGGCGCGGTGATCTACGACGTGAAGTCGGTGCTGCCGCAAGAGGCCGTCGACGGCCGGTTGTAGGAGCGCCCTTGGGCGCGACTGCGGACTGGCACGCGGCATTGCGGTCGCGCCCAAGGGCGCTCCTACAGGGAACCCGTAGCGTCCGGTTGATTTTGCGTCGCCTAATCCGTACCATTTTGGTCTGGATTTGACGAGGCTCTCCCCATGCTTCGCGTCAGCCGCCTGACCGACTACGCCGCGGTAGTGATGACCTGCATCGCCGCCCATCCGCACGACGTGCTCAGCACCGCGCAGATCGCCGACGAGACGCGCCTGGAACTGCCGACCGTGAGCAAGCTGCTGAAGTCGCTGGGCCACGCCGGCCTGGTCGAGTCGTTCCGCGGCGTCAACGGCGGCTACCGGCTGGCGCGCCCGGCGCGCGAGATCAGCCTGGCGCAGATCGTCGAGGCGATGGAAGGGCCGATCGGCATGACCGAATGCAGCGTCGAAGGGCAGTGCGACCGCGAGTCGCAGTGCGGCGTGCGCGGCAGCTGGCGACGCATCAGCAGCGTGCTGGACAACGCGCTGCGCGCGGTGAGCCTGGCCGACATGCTGCAGCCGCCGCGCCCGGCGGTCGCCACCGTGGCGCTGAGCGAACTCAAAGGCAGGACCCACGCATGACCGAAACTGTCGAAAACGCCTTGCGCGACAACGCCGAGGTTGCCGAAGCCCTGGGCCGCAACTACGAAGCCGGCTTCGTCACCGACATCGAAAGCGTCAGCCTGCCGCCGGGCCTGGACGAGAACACCATCCGCCAGCTCTCGGCGATCAAGCGCGAGCCCGAATGGATGACGCAGTGGCGTCTGGCCGCCTTCCGCCACTGGCAGGCCATGCCCCGGCCCGACTGGGCCAAGCTCAAGATCGACCCGATCGACTATCAGGCGATCAGCTACTACTCGGCGCCCAAGAAGGCCCCCAAGTCGCTGGACGAGGTCGATCCGGCGCTGCTTGAGACCTACGAGAAACTCGGCGTGCCGCTGCACGAGCGTGCGGCGCTGGCTGGCGTGGCGGTCGATGCGGTGTTCGACTCGGTCTCGGTCGGCACCACCTTCCGCAAGAAGCTCGCCGATGCCGGCGTGATCTTCTGCTCGATGAGCGACGCGATCCGCGAGCATCCCGAGCTGGTGCAGAAGTACCTGGGCAGCGTGGTGCCGCAAGGCGACAACTTCTTCGCGGCGCTCAATTCCGCGGTGTTCTCCGACGGCAGCTTCGTGTTCGTGCCGGCGGGTGTGCGCTGCCCGATGGAGCTGTCGACCTATTTCCGCATCAACGCGCAGAATACCGGGCAGTTCGAGCGCACGCTGATCGTCTGCGAGGACCGCGCGCACGTCTCCTACCTGGAAGGCTGCACGGCGCCACGACGCGACGAGAACCAGCTGCACGCCGCGGTGGTGGAACTGGTCGCGCTGGAAGGCGCCACGATCAAATATTCAACCGTGCAGAACTGGTATCCGGGCGACGAGAACGGCGTCGGCGGCATCTACAACTTCGTGACCAAGCGCGGCGATTGCCGCGGCGCGGACAGCAAGATCAGCTGGACGCAGGTCGAGACCGGTTCGGCGGTGACCTGGAAGTATCCGTCCGTGGTGCTGCGCGGCGACCGCTCGGTCGGCGAGTTCTACTCGGTGGCGCTGACGCACCATTTCCAGCAGGCCGACACCGGCACCAAGATGATCCACATCGGCCGCGACACAAAATCCAAGATCGTCTCCAAGGGCATCTCGGCCGGGCGCAGCTCCAACAGCTACCGCGGCCTGGTTAAGGTGGAGAAGGGCGCCGAGCACGCGCGCAACTACACCCAGTGCGATTCGCTGCTGATCGGCAAGAAGTGCGGCGCGCACACCTTTCCGTACATGGAAGTGAAGAATCCCACCGCGATCGTCGAGCACGAGGCGACCACCTCGAAGATCTCCGACGACCAGATGTTCTACTGCCGTTCGCGCGGCATCGGCGAGGAAGATGCCGTCTCGATGATCGTGGACGGTTTCTGCAAGCAGGTTTTCCGCGAGTTGCCGATGGAGTTCGCGGTCGAGGCCAAGAAGCTGCTGGAAGTCTCGCTGGAAGGAGCGGTCGGATGACCGCGGCCGTCACCAGTACGCACCCCGGCGGCACCGACCTGCATGCCCTGCTCGCCGGCCTGAATCCGCGCCTGCATCCGATGCCGCGCCGGTTTCTGTTCGTTTCGCACGACAAGGCCGCCGTTCGCATGCAGGACGCACTGATGATGTTCCGCGAAGACGAAGGCGTCACGCTGATCGTCGACCACGACCTGGACGGCCCGGAAGTGGTCGCCGACCGGCTGCTGTGGGCGCAGATCACGCTCGGCGTGGAATCGAGCCTCGACGCGGTCGGCATGATGGCCGCCGTCTCCGCGGCGCTCGCCACGCGTGGCATTTCCTGCAACCCGGTTTCCGCGTTCCTGCACGACCACGTGTTCGTGCCCTGGGACCGCCGCGAGGACGCGCTCGACGCGCTCGCGCACCTCTCTGCCTGATGGACACGACCATGCTCAAGATCGACAACCTGCACGCCCGCGTCGAGGGCAAGGACATCCTCAAGGGCCTATCGCTCGAGGTGAAGCCGGGCGAGGTGCACGCCATCATGGGGCCCAACGGCGCCGGCAAGTCCACGCTGGGCAACGTGCTGTCAGGGCGCGCGGGCTACGAGGTTACCGCCGGCTCGGTGCTGTTCGAGGGCCGCAACCTGCTGGAACTGGAGCCCGAGGAACGCGCCGCCGCCGGCGTGTTCCTGGCCTTCCAGTACCCGGTCGAGATCCCCGGCGTGAACAACACCTACTTCCTGCGCGCGGCCTTCAACGCCCAGCGCAAGGCGCGCGGCGAGGCCGAGCTGGACTCGATGCAGTTTCTCAAGCTGGTGCGCGAGAAGCTCAAGATCATGCAGCTCTCGCCAGACCTGCTGAATCGCGCCGTGAACGAGGGTTTCTCCGGTGGCGAGAAGAAGCGCAACGAGATCTTCCAGATGGCGTTGCTCGAACCGAAGCTCGCGATCCTGGACGAGACCGACTCGGGCCTGGACATCGATGCGCTCAAGCAGGTTTCCGAAGGCGTCAACGCGCTGCGCTCGCCGGAGCGCTCGTTCATCGTGGTGACGCATTACCAGCGCCTGCTCGACTACATCGTGCCGGACTTCGTGCACGTGCTGGCGGGCGGGCGCATCGTCGAGAGTGGCGACCGCAGCCTGGCGCTCAAGCTGGAAGAACACGGCTATGCGTGGGTGGCCGAACACGGGGAACCGGCCGGGGCCTCCGCATGAACCAGCCGGCTCGTACACCGTTCGTCGCCGCGCTGGCCGACGCGCCGCTGCCGGACAGCGGCATCGCCTGGCTGGATCAGGCGCGCCGCGAGAACCTCGATGCTTTCGCCGAGGCCGGTCTGCCGGATACGCGCGTGGAGGCATGGAAATACACTGCGCTGCGTGCGCTCTCGCAGCGCAGCTTTGCCGCCGGCGATGCGCAGGCGGCCGGCCGCGCGATCGATCCGGCGATGCTGGCGCTGCCGGGCATCGAGGGCCCCGCGCTGGTATTCGTCAACGGCGTGTTTCGCGCCGATCTCTCCTTGCTTGATGACTTGCCGTCCGGCGTGAGCCTGCAGCCGCTGTCGCGTGCGCTGGCCGACGCGCCGGATGCGCTGCGCTTCGCGCTGTCCCGCCACTACCGCGAGCCGGGCGATGCGTTCGCGCGGCTCAACGGCGCTTTTGCCGCCGACGGCGCCGTGCTGCGCGTGGCCGCGGGCGCCAAGGCCGCCACGCCGGTGCGCCTGCTGTTCATCGGCGCGGCGGCGGAGCGTGACGTGGCCTGGCACGTGCGCGATCTTGTCGAGCTCGGCGAAGGCGCCGAGCTGACCTTGATCGAGCAGCACTTGGGCGCCGGCGAGCAGGCCCACCTGGGCAGCCGACTGGCCGACTTCACGCTGCACGTGGACGCAACCCTGCACCACGTGGTGTTGCAACAGGCCGGTGCGGGCAGCAGCCTGGTGCGGCGCAGCCACTACCGCCTGGACGCCGGCGCGCAGGCGCACCTGCACGTGCTGGAGCTGGGCGCCACGCTGGCCCGCCACGACGTGCGCGCGGAGCTTGTCGGCGACGCAGCCGGTTTCCACACCCACGGCGCATTCCTGCCGGACGGCCGCCAGCACCTCGACACCCAGCTGGCGATCCATCACCAGGCGCGCAACACCGTGTCCGCGTCGACTTGGCGCGGTGTCGCCAGTGGCCGCGGCCGTGGCGTGTTCCGCGGCGCGATCGTGGTGAACACCGGCGCCGACGGCACCGATGCCTCGCTCAACAACAAGAACCTGCTGCTCTCGACGCAGGCCGAGATCGATACCAAGCCGGAGCTGGAGATCTACGCCGACGAGGTGAAGGCGGCGCACGGTGCCACCGTTGGCCAGCTCGACGAGCGCGCGCTGTTCTACCTGCGCTCGCGCGGCATCCCCGAGGCGCAGGCGCGCACGCTGCTGACCACGGCCTTCGCCCGCGCGCCCTTCGAGTCGCTGCCGAACGAGGCCCTGCGCCAGCACATCGACCAGTTGCTGCTGGGCCGGCTGCCGGCCTGACCGGCGGAACCGGGCCCGAGGTGGTCGAGGCAAGCCCAACTTTCCTTCACATCCGGCAGGCTAAAACGTCGTGATCCCTTCTTCACACAGCGAGACACCGATGTCCGCCACCGCCGCCCACGCGCACTCGGCACCTGCCCTCGATATCCAGCGCATCCGCGCCGACTTTCCGCTGCTTTCCCGCAGCGTGCATGGCAAGCCGCTGGTCTACCTGGACAACGCCAACACGAGCCAGAAGCCCGCGGCGGTGATCGAAGCGATGGACGCGCACTACCGCCTGCACAACGCCAACGTCTCGCGCGCCGTGCACCAGCTCGGCGAAGAGGCGACGCTGGCCTACGAAGGTGCGCGCGACAAGCTGGCCCGTTTCATCAACGCCCCCTCGCGCAACGAGCTGGTGCTGACCTCCGGCACCACCCAGGCGATCAACCTTGTGGCGTACAGCTATGCGCTGCCGCAGCTCAAGCCCGGCGATGCCATCCTCACCACGCTGATGGAGCACCACGCCAACATCGTGCCGTGGCAGCTGGTGGCGCAGCGCAGCGGTGCCACGGTGAAGTTCGCGCCGATCGACGACCGTGGCGAACTGGACGTGGAGCGCTATATCGCCATGCTCACGCCCGAGGTGAAGCTCGCCTGCGTGGCGCACGTGTCCAACGTGCTGGGCACCGTGAACCCGGTGCGCGAGATCGCCCGCGAGTGTGCGCGCCGCGGCATCCCGCTGCTGGTCGACGGTTCGCAGGCGGTGCCGCACCGGCCGGTCGACGTGCAGGCGTTGGGCTGCGATTTCTACGCCATGACCGGACACAAGATGCTCGGTCCCACCGGCACCGGCGCGTTGTGGGCGAAGCGTGCGCACCTGGACGCGATGCCGCCGTTCTTCGGCGGCGGCGACATGATCCGGCAGGTGCGAGTGGATGGCACCACCTTTGCCGATCCGCCGCACAAGTTCGAGGCGGGCACACCCAACATCGCCGGCTTCGTCGGCCTGGGCGCGGCGGTGGACTACTACCATTCGCTGGACCTGGAAGCGATCCACGCCTGGGAGCAGCAGTTGCTCGCTTACGCCACCGAACGCCTGCACGACGTGCCGGGGCTCAAGCTGTTCGGCGAGGCGGCGGAGAAGGAACCGGTGATCTCCTTCCTCATTGAGGGCACGCAGTCGACCGACCTGGCCACGCTGCTGGACCTGGAGGGCGTGGCCGTACGCTCGGGGCATCACTGCGCACACCCGCTGATGCAGCACTACGGCGTGCCCGCCACGCTGCGCGCGTCGATGGCGTTCTACAACACGATGGAAGAGATCGACGTGTTCGTCGCTGCGTTGCAGAAGGTCCGCAAGCTGCTGATGTAACCGCGAGTTTGTAGGGTGGGCTTCAGCCCACCGGCCCTGATGGCGATCAAAGCGGTGGGCTCAAGCCACCCTACGGTTTTGCGGGAGCCACGCGCCAGATGGTGTTGCCCACGTCATCGGCGACCAGCAAGGCGCCATCTTTCGCCACCGCGACGCCAACCGGACGTCCCTGCGCATGCCCGCCCGTGTCGACGAAGCCGGTCAGCACGTCCTGCGGTCGACCTGCAGGATGGCCATCGACGAACGGCACGAAGATCACCCGGTAGCCGCTCAGCGGCTTGCGGTTCCACGAGCCGTGCTGGCCGACGAACGCGCCGTTGCGGAATTGCGGCATGAGGTCCGCGTCGTAGAACGCCAGTCCGAGCGACGCGGTATGCGCGCCGAGCGCGTAATCGGGCACCACGGCACGCGCGACCCGTGCCGGGTCCTGCGGCTTCACGCGCGTGTCCACGTGTGCGCCGTAGTAGCTGTAAGGCCAGCCGTAGAAGGCGCCCTCGCGCACCGCGGTCATGTAGTCGGGCACCAGATCGCTGCCCAGCTCATCGCGTTCGTTGACCGCCACCCATAGCGCGCCACTCCGAGGCTGCCAGGCCATGCCCACCGGGTTGCGCAGGCCGGTGGCGTACACCTGCGTCGCGCCGGTGGCCGGATCGATCGCCAGGATGCGCGCGCGGTCCCGTTCCACGGCCAGGCCGTTCTCGCCGACGTTGCTGTTGGAGCCGACGCTGACATACAGCCGCTTGCCGTCGGGGCTGGCGACCACGTTCTTGGTCCAGTGGTGGTTGATCGGGCCGGCGGGCAGGTCGGCAACCCTGGTGCCTGCCGCGTCGATGCGCGTCGCGCCTTCGCGGTAGGGGAAGCTCAGCAGCGCGTCGGTATCGGCCACGTACAGCGTGTCGCCCACCAGCGCCATGCCGAACGGCGAGTGCAGGTGATCGAGCAGCACGCTGCGGGTCTCGGCGATGCCGTCGCCATCGGTATCGCGCAGCAGGGTGATGCGATCGGCGCTGGGCACGCCGGCGCCGGCACGCTGCTGCACCCGGCGCATGATCCAGCCCTTGAGTCCGTCACCGTCCTCCGGGCGCTCCGGCGCGTTGGTCTCGGCCACCAGTACGTCGCCATCGGGAAGCACATGGAGCCAGCGCGGGTGATCGAGATTGCGCGCGAACGCCTGCACCGCCAGTCCGGGCGCGGCGATGGGTTGGCCGCCCGCTGGCCAGCCCCTGGCCGGGGCGATGTTCACTGTGGGAATGAGCGATGGGTTGGGTGGCGGCAGTGCGGGTTCCGGACCGACGCCCGCCGCCACCGGCAGGCGCGCGCGTACGCCGCAGGCGGCCAGCGCCAACAGGCAGGGAAGCAGCCACAGCGGGCGGCGGGTGAGCGGCACCGGAAACGCCTCCATGAGGAGGGCCAGTGGAACGGCTGCGGCAGCAAGTTCGCGTGAACCGCCGGCCTGTCCCAGGTCATCGCCTGCGGCGTGCCCGTCGGTATCATGGACGCATGACTACGCTCCCTGCGCCCTCCTTCCGCACGGCCACCGCGGCCGATATTCCCGCCATCGTCGCCCTGGTCGAATCGGCTTACCGGGGCGATTCGGGCCGGCGCGGCTGGACCACCGAATCGGACCTGCTCGACGGCCAGCGCACCGACGCGGCCGATGTGGCCGATGCCATGGCCCGCCCCGACAGTCGCATCCTGCTGCTCGAGCGCGACGGCCGACTGCTCGCCAGCTGTCACCTCGAGCGCAAGGGCGAGGCGGCGTACTTCGGCATGTTCGCGGTCGCCCCGGCCCTGCAGACCGGTGGCCTGGGCAAGCAATTGCTGAGCGAGGCCGAGCGTGTTGCGCGGGACCAGTGGGGTTGTCGACTGATGGAGATGACGGTGATCGTGCAGCGCGAGGAGTTGATCGCCTGGTACGAACGTCGTGGTTACCGCCGCACCGGGAACTACAAGCCGTTTCCCTATGGGCAGGAGCGTTTCGGCATCCCGCGTCGGGACGACCTTCGTTTCGAGGTGCTGGTGAAGGAACTGGCCGGGGTCGCAGCATGAGTCTGGCGGCGCAGGGCTGGGTGCGCGTGTGCGGGCAGGACGGCTTGCTGCCCGGCGAGTTCGCCGTGGTGTTCGACGGCGACACGCCGATCGCCGTCTACAACATCGACGGGCAGTTCTACGCGATCGAGGACGTGTGCACCCACGACGGCGGCGACCTCGCCGGTGGCGAGGTGTTCGGCTTCGAGGTGGAATGCCCCCGCCACGGTGCGCGCTTCGACGTGCGCACCGGTGCGGTCACCCGCCCGCCGGCTTATGAGCCGATCGCCAGCTTCCCGGTACGCCAGGACGAAGGCGCGATTTGGACGCGCGACGACCGCTGAACGCACGCGCGCCGTGGCCATGGGATGGCCGATCCGTTCTTGAACCCTCTCCCCTCCGGGGAGAGGGCAGGGTGAGGGGCCGGGGCTCGCCCGACAGGTCGGTCGTGCGAAACACCGAAGCTGCATCGCGACAGTAGGGGCCCCCCGCAAGCGCGGGGGGGGGGGGCGC